>JAEEVO010000064.1 GCA_016290905.1 Lachnospiraceae bacterium
TTACATTTCCCTGTGAGCATTATGCTCATCCGGGGAAAATAACGGTTTGGATATTCTTTATAGACAGACCAGTCGGAGATACGGTCGCCTTTATTACAGGAAACGATCATCCGGTCTTTCAGCAGAAGCTTGACTGTTTCTGTTTCTTTAAGATCGTGTTCACCATCGCAGAGCATGGCTGTCTCGAATTCGGTCTTTGAGAGCCTGCGGGCAAATGATTCGTTTTTTAAGTAACAGGCATAATCTACATATTTCCAGCTGCGCAGTGCAACGCTGTCAGATAATCTGTAATACATCAGCAGGTGTTCTCCGTAAACAAAACCTTACAAACCCGTTTGCCGGGATGTAAGGCTTTGAATGATGATCTATAGAATCTTATATAGCTCTTTTTAAGCGATATTGTTTTTAGATTTGGCAAAAAAGGTCATATTGCAATCTCTACACTCAATAATATAGTTAGAAATGGGATAGTTGTTTGCGTTACTGTTAGCAGTTGCTATCCCTATTAAGGTGTGCCCATAGAGTGAATTGATAGAATAAATTGAGCCGTTCGAACCTTTGCAACTTGGACAGCACATGTACGAATTTGCCTGAGGTTCGCTGCATGGACTGGTCTCTCCGACACCACCGGACACAATAGAAAGGGCTTCATCGGGCAGCTCAACTCCCTCGCTTGCCACCAGTTCAACCATCTCGTTTATATTCTTGCATGTCTTGACCTTCTCTTGAAGCTCAGGTGATAAGCTGTTCATGTAATTATCAAAATCACTAATATTCATATGCAGATCCTCCTTAAATCATTAACTATAATAAATTTACCATAAATCACGGAAAAAGTCTACAAGAAAAATTTGACATGAAGATATGCCGGATATATAATCATAGCAAAATAAAAGATCGAGGGAAAGATGAAAACACTTTTTATAAACATACCTGATACAGGGAAAAGAGCAGGCGTCGAGAACATATGCAGGAGAATAGGAGCGGATATCCGCTGCCTTAAAGCGGAAGATGCAGATAATACCCTGCTTAGTATAGTTTCCGGCGGTAAATATGATCTTGGCATACAGACACCGGAGAAGAAAGAAAAAAGCATACTTGAGCACGGAAAGGTCAAGTATGCTGAATTGCCGGAGCTGATAATCTTCCAAGGATTTGATGATGACTCGCTTCAGGAGTATCTGAAGGCTTACAGGGAAACCGGTCTGGAAAAGATACCTCTGAAGGCAGTACTCACTCCCTATAATATGTCTTGGACGTTAAATGAGCTGATAGAGCAGCTGAAGGAAGAGAGCAGAAGCGGAAGATAGTGTCGTTTTTTATGATATCTGGGGGTCGAATGAAGGCATTACCTGAAGCTTAAAGAGATTTAACTTGTGAAGCCTGTCGATCTTGGCTTTTTTCTCCTGATCTTCGATTTCACCCGTCCTGATATAGTGGTCGAGCTCAGCGTAGGTGAAACCGAGGTTGTCTTCGTCGGTCTTGCCTGAAAGCCCGTCAATCGGAGGTTTTTCTATAAGAATCTCGGGGAGCCCGAGAAGCCTGCCGATCTGCTTCATTTCCTGAACCGTGATGTGTGAACAGGGACTGAAGTCTCCTGCAGCGTCACCGTAACGTGTCGAATATCCGACCCAGTCCTCCGAGAGATTGCAGGTGTTAGCGACTCTTCCCTTATTGCTCTGGCTTACGGCGTAAAGTGTTGACATCCTTATCCTTGCCGGAAGATTGATCAGACTCTGAGTTGAAAGATCGAACGGGATGTTCTTTTTAACACCTTCTACAGCGTCTTGAATATTTATGATATAATGCTTTATCCCGAGATGGGAGACAAGGAGTTTTGCCATATTGATGTCAGCCTGCTCTCCGCAGGGCATGAGTACACCGATGACTCTGTCGCGTCCAAGTGCCTCAACACACAGTGCGGCAACAATCGAGCTGTCCTTTCCACCGGAGATACCGACAATGGCATTGCAATCCTTTCCGTTTTTCTCAAAGAAGTTTCTTATCCATTCAATACAGTCGTTTTTGACTTTTTCGGCATCAAACATAATTACACCTCCGTTAAAATGATGACGCATAATTGTACAAACAATTATCCTTCACCGGGAATTTATTACTGAAACTATATCACAGGGAGTTGGGGCTGTCAACAGAAACGTGAGTGTTTTGGACTATGATATACCGTACGGGAGGGGCATGGTAATTGCCACGCCCCTCCCTGCACGTCCCTATAATGTACCCACCCCGGTGCTTAGCACCGGGATTTCATGCTTTGGGAAGAAAAAAATTGACATGCCGATATGCCGGATATATAATGAGACTTAAGTTGAGGGAACGGAAAAACGCTCTTTATACTTCGACAGGATCATGTTTTGGAAAAGCAGATAAAATATATAATGGGAGAATAACGTTATGAGAACGATCATGAAAAAATATTTGGCACTTGTGATAGCTTTTGCATTGGTGTTTGGTATTTTACCTTTGGACTGTTTTACAACGACAGTCAAAGCTGATGAGATTACGCCGAGTGCGAGCCTTGATGGGCAGGGCACGAGCGAGTCACCGTATCTGATAGGGAATCTTAATGACTGGCTGAAGTTTGCAAATGACGTTAATAATGGGATAAATGCCGACAAATTTTACAAGATGACTGATGACATTACTGTTGACGGTTCTGCAGAATATACGTTTACAGCCGGGAATAAACAGGATAAAAAGTTTAGTGGAACTTTGGATGGTACCGAACATACATTTACCGTTAATAATGGAACGATAAGTATTTCTAATAACTATGCTACGCCTTTCGGATATCTTAATAATGCAACTATAGAAAATCTGAAGCTTGCAGGAACTGTTGTTGATGTTAATTCGGTGATGGGAGGATACGCAATTGAGAGTAAAGGTGATTGCAAGTTTACGAATTGTATCAACAGCATCAAGATAAATACTGCTTATAGTTTTAACAGTGCAGGCTTTGTACAAAAAAATACAGGGAATATTATCTTTTCGCAATGTTTATTTAACGGAAGCATTGTTAATTGGTCTGAATTTTATACGATAAAAAACTCGGCAGGTTTTGTGCATGATAATGAAGGCATGATCAGTTATGTTGATTGTTTTCAATGCAGTAATATAGGGGATGATGTTTATGATGGAGACGGCTATGTGTTTAACCATGGCCAAAATGCCGATTATACGAGAACTTACATTCTGGATCCCAATAGAAATATTGATCCGGGAACGTTAAGATTATATAAAGAGGCTCCGGCGAATGTGCTCACAAAGCCGATAAGCGTTAACGGTGAAACATATTACGGTACGGTTCTTGTGAAGATAAGCAACTTATATCCTGTTTATAATTATACCGGAGAAGTGATAAACATAGTTCCGGCAGTTACTTTTGACGGGGAGAATGTTGAAGGAAACGATAAGTATTCTTTCTCAATCACGCCTGATACGGTGCTGGGAAAAGGAGATTATACCTTTACTTTGACTGCGAAGGAAAACAGCGGGTATTTCGGAAGTTATTCGAAGTCTTTTAAGGTAATGGATGCGCTTCAGACAGATGATAACGGAGTGATTCTCATCAATAGTGCAAGTGACTGGGAGAAAATTGCCCTTAATGTCAATACAGGTTTTAAGACATACTCAGGACAGACCATAAAGCTTATGAACGATATAAGCATATCAGGTACAAACATTGTGGGAAAGAAACATAGATCATATGACGATTTCAGCACTTATTTTGAAGGAACTTTTGATGGAAACAATCATACGATAACCGTAAATTTTGACAATAATGATGATGATTTTATCGGTGTGGCACCATTTGGTTATATAAAAAATGCTACGATAAAAAAGCTTAATGTTGAAGGTTGTATATCATCATGTACCGAGCATACTTCCGGACTTGTGGGCTTTGCTGACGGTACGAATCATATAGAAAAATGCAACATCAATGCAGTAATAAAAACAGGACATGATTATGCCGGCGGGATCGTAGGGCATGCTTCGTCGTCCGACACAACGATAGAAGCTTGTATATTTGCCGGAACAATTACCGGAGTGGGTGGAGTCAGATCTAATATCGGAGGGATCGTTGGCCGGTCGGATGACGCAAACCTGACTATCATCAATTGCCTGGAGAACGGTACATATAGCGAAATCGGATCCATGCATCCTATAGGTCTTTTTGGTGATAATGGTACGATTAGTCGTACATACTATTTTAATGTTCAAAAGGGGCAACCTGAGAATGCATGTCTGGTAAGCGGGGCATATGAGCTATATCAGACGGCTCCTGAAGGATGTGAAACAGAACAGGTAACAGCACAGGATGAGCATGTTTACTATATCATAAAATCAGCAAAGGATCTGTGTATATACGATCCTGCTGACTGGAATATTCTTAAGACCAATCTTGAAAGAGGACTTTCATATGACGGGCTGACCGTAACTTTGGAAAACAATATAACTGTAGGATCCATGGTAGGAAGCAGCGACCATCCCTTTGACGGTACTTTCGACGGGAAGGGGAATACGTTGACATTTAACTATACGGCTGACGCAAATGAATCGATGTATATAGCACCGTTCAGGTTTATCAAAGGAGCATATATAAAAAATCTGACTGTTGACGGAACGATAGAATCTTCGAAGGAATATACTGCAGGTATTGCAGGAAAAAGTGAGGATACGTGCAGGATAGAGAATTGCTTAAGTAAAATAGTAATAGATAGTACAGTAAGTTATAGAGCAAGTCATGGCGGTTTTGTCGGCACAAGTTCAGGAAATCTTTCTTTTGAAAACTGTGTTTTTTCCGGTTCCATAACCGCCGGCAATGCTCGATATTGCGGCGGATTCGCAGGACATGTTTACGGAAGTGTCAGCTATACCGGCTGTTTACAGAAAGGCTCACTTGAAATAAATAATTATAGCTATACATTTAATGAAGGAACAAGCGGAACTTTCATAAACACATATTATTTGAACCCTTGTGAGTACACGGATACTCCGGCAAAGCGGGTATATGCTGATAAAGCCAATGTACCTAACGGGATATTTACAAAAAAACTGCTTTTGGCTGACGGATCAGACTATTACTGCCCTGTCGTTGCAGATTTCTCAGGTTTGAAAGAGAATTATAACTACACCGGAGATCCGATAGATATTCAAAAAGCTGTAAAATTTGACGGCGTGGAAGTTTCGGAAGGTATAGAGTACACTTTTACTACAGAACCGACTACAGTAAGGGATCAGGGAACTTATTCCGCTATCATCACAGCCAAAGAAGAAAGCGGATATTACGGACAGAAAACTATAACTTTTGAGGTGTGTGAGTTTGAGACTCCGGCTTATGATGAAAATGAAGGAGCATACCTGATAAATGATGGACAGGACTGGGATACATTTGTAAACAGCATTAATGTATCAGGCATGTCTTACAGAAATGAGACGGTTAAACTGGTAAGGGATATTAACGTATCTTCTATGGTCGGAACGAATGAACATATGTTTGATGGTACCTTTGACGGAGATGGGAAAAAGATATCCTTTTATTCTTCGGATGCTATAGCAGAATATGTTGCGCCGTTCAGATATATAAATGACGCAACGATCAAAGATCTGACTGTGGACGGACAAATAACTACCGGAGTAAAATATGCTGCAGGTATTGTGGGTGAGAGCAACGGAAACAGCGTGATCCTGGATTGTGAGAGTGCTATTGAAATAATAAGTAATGTTGACGGTGACGGAACACATGGAGGATTTGCTGCTGTAAATAAGGGAAGCACTTTGCGTTTTTCAGGCTGTACTTTTTCTGGCAGCATTGTGGGAAACTTGACTACAAACTGCGGCGGCTTTATAGGTTATAACAGTTCCTACACACCTGTAAGCTATACTGATTGTCTCCAGCGAGGTACATTAAATATAAAGGAAGAGACCGGCAGCGATACGTTTAACAGAGGCACCGAAGGAAGCTTCATTACGACATTTTTTGTAGATTCATATGGTTCGGTTTCGCCACAAGCCGGACGTGTGTACACTGTGGCTCCGACGGATGTGCTTACTGCAAAGAAAACTTTTACCGGAGATTATGAATACTTTTGTTTATGCGATATAGATACAGATGAGGCATATGCCTATACAGGAGATGAAATCACACCGGATCTTATTGTTACAGGACCTGACAGAAAACTTCTCAAAGAAAACATAGATTATTCTGTCAGTATCGATCCAACTCCGATGAAGGAAAAAGGATTTTATACAGTTACTGTAAATGCCATGGCGGATACAGGCTTTTACGGGCAAAAAACGGTGAATGTCTCGGTTATCGATAAGATAGCCTATATTGACGATCTGGGAAAAATTCGATATAAAGCATATGGCGAAGATGTGGTACTGTTAGGATCGAATGATACAGTATGGGGCGGAGACAAGTATTATATAGCTGACAGGGATGTTACGATCAACGAAAGAGTATATGTAAACGGAACTGCATACCTTATATTGTGTGATGGTGCGACACTCACCATACCGCAAGGGATCGGGGTAGATAAAGACAATACACTTGTCATAACCGGACAATCAGAGGGAGAGGGAACCGGTAAGCTTAGGATAGAGGGAGAATTCCCTGCTAATAAAAGTTATGCCGCTATCGGAGGCTCTAATACTGTCGGTAATGGTGAATATGGAAAATGCGGCACCATCATTATAAATGGCGGCGATATAAAGGCAGTGGCAAAACATGGCGCAGGTATTGGTGGTGCAAGTTATGGTAGTTCGGGAAATATCACTATTAACGGAGGTACGGTATATGCTATAGGTGGTGCAAACGGCTGGATAAGTTCGGCGGGCATAGGTGGTGGTTATAGTGGTAATGGAAATGATGCAGTTATTACTATAAATGGTGGTAAGATTACTGCTTTGGCAGGTGAATCAAATGAGAGTAATAATGCGAACTATGGCAAAGGTATAGGAAATGGTACAAACAGTAAAGTTGACCACACAATCCGTCTGGGCTGGAGAAATAGTGATGATTATATAATTACCGACAGTTTAGGTGGAAAAGTGAAATTTGAATCCGAATTTGTCCCGCAAGACAGCAAAAAAATTGCAACAGCCGGAGACTTTTATGGAAAGCCGATCAAGATCGTACCTGCATGCCGCGTAACTTTTGAGTATGCTAACGGTGAAAATCCGGAATCATTTGTAGTTGTGCCTTCGAAAAATGAAAAGATATCTGAACCGGAGGCTCCTGAATATCCCGATTCTGATTATGTTTTTGGAGGCTGGTATACAACAAAGGGATATACTTCAGAATTTGATTTTGATACAGTAATAGATCAGAATATCACATTATACGCAAAATGGAATAAAACAGGTAAAAGACTGGTAAGCTTCGACAGTATGGGCGGCTCTGATGTTTATGCGCAATACGTGTCTGACGGATCAACATGTACAGAGCCGAATGCCCCTTCACGTAAAGGCTATAGTTTTGCCGGATGGTATAGTGATGAGAGTTGCCAAACGCCTTATAACTTTAGTGAAACCATATCGGCTGATAAAATACTTTTTGCCAAATGGGTTCCCGATCAATATACGGTGTCATTTGATGCGAATACTACCGATGAGATAACAGGTGCCATAAACGCTCAGGAGTTTTTTTATGGCGAGGAAGAGAGAAAGCTTACAAAAAATACTATTGTAAGAAAAGGATACACATTCACAGGATGGAATACATCAAAGACCGGAAGAGGAAAGCAGTATACGGACGAAGCATATGTAAGGGATATTTCTTTTGTAAATGAGAATACCGTTAAGCTCTATGCACAGTGGGCTGCTAATGAATATAAGATAAAATATGTTTTGAACGGCGGAACCATCGATAAAGAAAATCCGACAAAATACTGTATTACTACTGATACCATAGCATTTGCGGATCCTTCCAATAAAAATCTGCCATTTGTAGGATGGTTTGATAACCCTGAATTCAACGGAGTTCCGGTTACATCTGTTCCAAAAGGCAGTGTGGGAGATCGGATATTGTATGCTTGTTGGGGAATAGGTTCTGAAAGTATATTTATTTCAGGTGATCTTACTTATGATAAAACCGTAAAAAATCCTACAATAGCGGTCATACTGGGTGGATCAACATTGGAGAAGAATGTCGATTATCAATATGAATTTTCATCACAGGAGATGAAAGATGCCGGGGAATACACAGTAACCGTAAACGGTTTGGGTCCTTATAACGGAAGCAGAGTATCAAAAGTGTTTTCAATATTGCCTAAAGCAGTAAAGGTTACGGAAATTACCGGGGCTGTCAAAACATATGACGGAACAAAAGAAATAAGCGGACTTTCGTGTCCGGAAGACGGAATTGAAGGAGTTTTAGACGGTGATACCCTGACGGTTTCCGCTTCGGGTGAGTTCACTGATGCAAATGCAGGTACCGGGAAGACAATAAATATAAGCGAGATCGTTCTTGAAGGTGCAAGTAAGGGGAATTATACACTCTCGGAAAGCGGACAGCCGACAACAGCAACCGGAGCGATAAACAAGCGTAAGATAAAGATCAAGGCATTAGACCAGACTGTGGGAATAAACGATAGTGTCTCTTCAGGATCAGGTATGGCGACGGTGTCCGACGGCTCACTTGTGGAGGGGCATGCTGTCAGCAGCATTATTCTTAACGGCAATACGGAGAATATTACAACTACGGGTACCGTAACTCCAAGCGAGGTTCATATTTCTGATTCACTGGGAGCGGATGTCACGGATAATTATGAAATAACGGAATATCAGAGCGGTAACCTTACGGTTACAAAAAAGAAGGCAAAGATCACAGAGATGCCGACAGAAGCTACAGGACTTGAATATAACGGAAGTCCTCTGGAGCTTCTGACATCCTCGGGAAGTGCGGATACCTCGATTGAGTTTAGCTTGACGGGAAATGACTGGACAGAGGATAATCTTAAGCGTACGGATGCGGGAATCTATGTTATTTACTATCGCGCAAAAGCCGATGATAAACATACGGCGGGTGATGTGGCTCAGCTTTCGGTTACTATATCAAAGGCTTCAGTCAATAACGTCTCGGTGTCTATAGACGGGTGGAAATACGGCGAAAATGCAAAAACTCCATCATGTACGGCGGATTTTGGCAAAGAGAATGTTTCTTATTCATACAGTGACAAGGCAGACGGGACATTTACGGAAGTTGTACCTTCTGCAGCAGGTACATGGTATGTGAAAGCAGAGATACCGGGTACGGATAATTATTCCGGAGGTTCCGGTGTTGTGCAGTTTGTTGTAGCCGGGATACCTGTTACGATTACTGCTGAGGATAAGACAAGCAAACAGGGCGAAGCATTAAAGGAACTTACCTTTACGACTGAAGGCATATTGGAGGGCGATGACCTTGGTATTTCGTTAAGTACAACAGCAACGTCTTCTTCTGCGGCCGGAGTTTATGACATAGTAATAAAATATAATGATAATCCGAATTATAATGTGACTTTGGTTAACGGAAAATATACCATTGAGAAGAGTAATACTCCCGAGAATAATACAAACGGAGGCTCTACAGACGGCAACGGCGGTAACGGAGGTACGACGGGCGGCAACAGCGGTACAACGGGCAGCAACGGAGCCGATTCCGATACGAGCTCAAATGTAAAGGAAGAACAGGCTGATACTGAAACAACAAGTATTACGGATGATGACGGATTAACAACAGTCACCCGTATAACAAAGGATAAAAACGGGAATGCAGTAAAGACTGTGGTCGAGATCACCGATCCTGACGGAAATGAGTTGAGTCGGACGGTAACAACAATTTCCGAGACGAAGAAGACTTTTATAACCAATACAGATACAGTATACGCGGATGGATCATCAGTTAGTGTTGCGGAAAAGAAATATAAGTCAGGTAATACTTCGGTCAGGAAAGAGGAAAAGACAACAGCCGGAGTTACCAGCATTTTTAAAGAAACGGTAAAGGCCGAAAAAGACGGGAAGGTAATTACCACTCGTGTTTATGCCGAGAAAAACGAAAATGGAAAAACTATTGCGAAGGAAACAACCAAAGAGTCTCTTACCAAAGATCAAGAAGGTAATATAGTTCTTGTTACAGAGAAGAAGAATCTTGCCGGTGAGTCCGGAGTAACGGAATTGAGAATCGATGTGGCAGGAAATGCTATCCTTACCGGTAGTTTTACAAAGACCGATGGAACTACGGATACTTTTACTTTCGTAATAAACAGTAAGAAAAAGGTAAAGCTTACTAAATACATACCGGGTGGGACGAAAGCGGTTTTTATTGATCAGATTGAAATAAATGGGCAACAGCTCCCGGTAAGCATTCTCGGGGCCCGGGTAATGAAGGGCAACAAGGATGTTGCCGCGGTTGTGATCGGTCCGAATGTCAAAACCATAGGTTACAAAGCTTTTTACGGTGACAGCAATTTGAAAGAGATAGAACTTACAAATTCTGTTAAGAAGATTTCAAAGTATGCATTTAAAAATATAGCTCCAAACGCTGTATTTACTATCAAGGCGTCGACTAAGAAAGAGTTTAACAGAGTAAAAGCTCTTATAAAGGAATCCGGTGTTGATAAAAAAGTAAAGTTCAAGATGGTGAAGACAACCGAAAAATAATACGAGAATTAATTCTGCCAACAGCTGTTAAAAAACGGCCGGTCATTCCTGACCGGCCGTTTTTAAAATGAACTCCTGCCCAAAGACAGGATTATGAAGTATTACATCATGATAAACCGGAAATATGGTATAGATAAGGAGGATGGTCTGCGGACATATATCCGGGACATGCTTGATAAGGCTTCATGATCCATAAATCATTATTGATATTTTTTAAAAGACTGAGTTTGCTAAACTCGGTCTTTTTAACTCTCGAAGGGGGGATGGTTACGGAGAAGTATAATGGTGGCGCAGGAGGCAACAAATTCCTTAAGATAAACGATGAAGAAAGCCCTTTTTTGTAGAGTATCAAACAGTAGACAAACGAGGTGGGAATAAGGTTTAATCAATAGAAAACGCTTGTAAAACAACGGGGAATATGGTATATTTGTAATACTGTATATAAATGGTAAGAATCTGCATTTTTCATTTTCGTCTATATCACGAAATACATACATGTATTCAGTGTCGGAAATGCGAGTTGTTTTATACTCTATACGAGAGTGTTTCTTTCCGAACTAAAAATGAAATTCATCTGTGTATTTGATATTGCTCATCGCCGTTTTAAACGCATCTATGTTAAGCAGGGATTATTACCCTCAAGGAGGATCATATGCTTACAGCTATAAAACCTAAAAGCAGGAAAATAACCGAAATCAATAAGGATGGCGATGCAGTCATTCTTTTTTCGAAGCATGAGAAAATAAGGATTGAAGTGATAAAACCTGTCATCATAAGAGTGACGGCAACGACACGGGACGATTTTTCGGATAAGGAAAGACCGGGCGTGATAAACAGGGATATATCCGCGGATTATGAACTAAAGGAAGAAGACGAAGAGGTTATTGTTTCGACTTCCGGCATTTCTTTAAGAGTAAACAGAAATAACGGAGCTATAAGCTATTTTGATAATATGGGCAATATGTTGCTTGAAGAAAAGGGTGATGCTCCGAGAACATATGAAGAGTTTGAGACCTATACATTGGCTGACGGAGAACAGAAAACCCGGATCATAGATACCGCTGACGGAAAAAAGGAAGTCATAGAGGAGCCCTTAAAGATCCCGACAGGGAAAAGCTTTCATATAAAGCTTAATTTGGAGTTTGGAGATGAGGCCCTTTACGGGTTCGGACAGCATGAAAAAGAAATAGGTTCACTTAGGGGTAGCAGGCTTTATATCCACCAGGCTAACCGTCAGATAGCTATGCCGGTATTTGTATCTACCAAAGGCTACGGAGTCCTGATCGATACCTACAGTCCGCTGATCTTCAATGATGATCAGAACGGAAGTTACGTTTATTCAGAGGCTGACTGTGAGCTTGATTATTACTTTATGGCCGGCGGTATGGAGCAGGTGATAAAGGATTACAGGTTTTTGACCGGAAAAGCGACACTGCTTCCCAAATGGGCATTCGGTTATGTACAGTCACAGGAAAGATATGAGACACAGGCTGAGATCATAGAGACGACGCAGAAGTCCAGAAAGCTTGGCATAGGTATGGACTGCATAGTTCTTGACTGGATAAGCTGGGGCGAGAATATGTGGGGGCAGAAAAGCTATGACGAGAGCAGATTCCCGGATCCGAGCGGGATGGTAAAGGAGCTGCATGACAAGCATACGCATTTCATGATATCAATCTGGCCTACCATGGCGGGAAATACTCCGGACAACAGGGAGTTTGCCGAGAAAAAACTGTTCCTGCCGGCATGCAATGTATATAATGCGTTTAAGAAAGAGGGAAGAAAGCTGTATTTTGATCAGCTTAAAAGGACTCATTTCTCATATGGAACAGATGCTTGGTGGTGCGACAGCAGCGAACCGTTCACACCCGAGTGGAATCATGTGGAAAGGCCTGAGCCTGCGAAGTTATTTGGGGAATATTGTTCGGAAGCCGGACTCAGAATGCCGTATGAATATTGTAACAGTTTCCCTTTATATCACGCTATGGGTATATACGAGAACCAAAGGGCGGCGATGAATGAGCTTAAAGGTACCGGAAATGCCGGGAAAGATGCAGAAAACGGAGTGTATAAAGAGAAGCGTGTCTGCAACCTGACCAGAAGCGCATATACCGGGCAGCAGAGATTCGGCACTGTTATGTGGTCGGGAGATACTGATGCAAGTTGGGAGACTTTGCGCGCTCAGGTGACGGCGGGACTTCATTTCTGTGCAAGCGGAATACCGTTCTGGACAATGGATATCGGGGCGTTTTTCGTAAAACAGGGTGCTTTCTGGTACTGGGACGGGAAATATGATGATACGGTAGATGATGAAACATATTGCGAACTGTTTGTAAGATGGTATCAGCTGGGTGCATTTCTGCCTGTATTCAGAGGTCATGGAACCGATTGCAGAAGAGAACTGTGGAATTTTAAGGGCAGGTTTTATGATGCGCTGTTAAAAGCAAACCGCTTAAGATACAGTCTTATTCCCTATATATACTCCGAGGCCGGAAAGGTCTGGCTGGAAGATAAGTCACTGATACGCTGGCTGGCATTTGATTTCCCGAAAGATAAAAATGTCTGGGATATAAAGGATCAGTATATGTTCGGTGAGGCGCTTATGGTATGTCCGATCCTGAAGCCTGCAAAAAATGGTAAAGATACTGTCTGCACAGGAAAATCGGGCATTTCCGGGGATGCTAAGCAGGAGGAGATTAGTTCGGAAAGAACAGTATATTTCCCGGCAGGCTGTGATTGGTTCGACTTTTATACCGGTGTAAAATATGAGGGCGGAACTTCGACAAGCATAAAGGCCGGCTTGGATACCATCCCGGTATTTGTAAAATCGGGCAGCATAATCCCTATGTGTAAGCCTGCACTTTCCACGGAAGAACTGGGTGATACGGAGTTTAAGAAATTCGGTGACGGTGAAGCAAGCTACATGTTCTATACCGATGCCGGAGACGGTTATGCTTATGAGAACGGGGAATACTCTTTAAAAGAGATTATAATGTAGG
>JAEEVO010000065.1 GCA_016290905.1 Lachnospiraceae bacterium
CGTAGCGAAGGTGGGGAGAGATCTTCGTTTCAGGCGGGGTTCAAGCCCCGACTGAAATGAGATGCGGAGCATCGTTTTGTTACCGAGGAAACGCTGAAGGCGTTTTCGAGGTGACTTTGCCGAAAGCTTGACAGAATAGGAAGGTGGTAAATATGGCGGCGTTTGATAAAGTGAAAAGTGGTATCCCTGAGATGGACACAGCACTCGATAATATCAGGCTGGGAGATAATGTGGTTTGGCGTGTGTCGGATCTTTTAGAGTTTAAGTTGTTTATGGAGCCGTATATCAGACAGGCTATTGAGGATAAAAGAAGCATTGTTTATTTCAGATTCGCAAGTCATGAGGCGTTAATAGATGACATTCCTGAAATAAAGACAATAAATGTCCCATTAACGCATAGGTTTGAAAATTTCACGGTTGATATCCATAATATAATTGAAAGAGAAGGCAGAGATGTATTCTATGTCTTTGACTGTCTGTCTGAACTTCAGGCCGCATGGGCGACAGATCTAATGATGGGAAACTTTTTCAGGGTTACATGTCCGTTTCTTTTCGTGTTGGATACGGTAGCTTTCTTTCCGATCATAAGGGGGAAACATTCTGTGCAGGCAATCAATAAGATTTTTGACACAACCCAGCTTTTTTTGGACGTCTACTCAGATAAAAGGAATATATATGTGCGTCCGGAAAAGGTGTGGAACAGAACATCCGATACTATGTTTCTCCCACACATATTTGATCCAGAGAAAAACAGTTTTCGACCAATTTTGGACGGTGTTCAGTCAAGCAGGTTCTATCAGACACTGGGACATGCACAGCGATCCGCTGAAGAACAGTATTCCGATTCGTGGGATCAGTTTTTCAATCGTGCAAAGATGCTTTCTCAAAATGGCATAGATATAAAAGAGGACTGTTCCAGAATGTGTGACATTATGATGACCCGTGATAGTAAGATGCGCGAGATGGTGAAAAAGCATTTTAAGCCGGAGGATTATTTTGCCGTCAGGGATCACATGGTCGGAACCGGAATGATAGGCGGCAAGGCTTGTGGTATGCTTTTGGCAAGGGCAATAATCAGAAATAAGGAGCCGGATATTAGTGAGGTACTTGAACCGCATGATTCATTTTATATCGGTTCAGACCTGTATTACACATATATTGTTGATAACAGTTTATGGGATACCAGGATAAAACAGCGGACAGATGAAGGATATTTTGCGCTTGCAGAAGATTTTGCAGACAAACTGATGAACGGGATTTTTTCAGCTGCGATGCGGGAACAATTTGTCCGAATTGTTGAATATTATGGTCAGGATCCGTATATTATCCGTTCCAGCAGTATACTTGAAGATGGTTTTGGCAGTGCATTTGCAGGCAAATATGAATCCGTATTTTGTGTGAACCGGGGAAGTCTTGAGGAGCGTTTAAATGAATTTGAACATGCGATAAAAATTGTATATGCAAGCTCAATGAGTCTGTCTGCACTGGATTATCGCAAGAGACGCGGACTTGATAAACGTGATGAACAGATGGCACTTTTGATTCAGCGAGTGTCAGGATCTTATTATGGATCCAATTATATGCCATGCGCTGCAGGTGTGGGTTACTCCTATAGTCCATACAAAGTAATGAAAGATGTTGACCCAAAGGCAGGTATGCTAAGGTTGGTTATGGGGTTGGGAACATCAGCCGTAGACAGGACGGAAGGATCGTATCCAAGGATAGTTAATCTTGATATGCCGGAAAAATCATCTTACTCTTCTTCTGCAGATAAGCATAAGTTTTCACAGGGAAAAGCGGAGGTGATCGACATGGCTGACCATTCGATCAAGAAGCTTTCCCTTGATGAAATTGAGCCGGATATCCCGAAGTATCTTGACAAAATACTATTAGAACATGACTATGATGCAGAATCCCGACTGCATGAAATGGGGAGAAACCGTGATGTTAAATTCATTTCCTGCAAAGGGCTTGTATTAAATAAAACATTGATGGAACAAATGAAGAGAATGCTGCATTGTATTCAGGATGAATATCAATATCCCATTGACACAGAATTCACCATAAACATATCGGAAAGTGGTGAATATTCGATAGACCTTTTGCAATGCCGGCCTCTTCAGATTCAGAAAGGAATTCCGGGAACGGTGATTCCGACCGACATTCCGGAAGAGAGAATCCTGCTTGAAAGTAAGGGAGCATCCATGGGGATATCAAAAGCCACCGAACTTGATCTGATCGTGTATGTGGATCCGGTAAAGTACTATAACATGCCTTATAAGCTGAAGGATTTTGTAGCAAAACTCATCGGAAAAATAAATTGGCATTATAGGGATGGAAACAAACATATGATGCTCATTGTTCCCGGACGTATTGGTACAACCTCTTCCGAACTGGGGGTACCCACAGCGTTTTCTGATATCAGCGCATATGAGATAATATGCGAAGTTGAGGAGCGGGAAGCAGGTTATAATCCTGAATTGTCTTATGGAAGTCATATTTTTCAGGATCTGGTTGAAGCTGAGATTCTTTATACGGCTATTTTCCATAACGAGAAAACAGTTCATTTTTCACCGGAAAAACTGAAAGAATGCCCGGATATTGTCAGTGAATTTGAACCCGGTGAAATATTGGCAGATATAGTCCATGTATATGATGTTAAAGGCAGGAAATGTGAGGTTTATAACGATATAGCAGGTGAACATTTACTTATTACGTGTTAGAGTGGAGGCCGTTAAAAGAATAGCTCCCGAGTCATCTGTTATGGCCATTATGACGGATGTAAACAGTATGAAGTTTTAGAGCATTGAAAGAGGGTAAAGTATGATCACATTAAACGACTACCTGTATCAAGGGAATACGGTTCTGAAGATTTTGCACAGTTATTGTGAGGATATGAAAAATTCCGCGATCAACAGCCATAATGGGGTGGATCTTGTTCATAGTAATCTTTTGTTACAGGAAATTGAATTGTTAGAACACAACGACTTTTTGACATCGCAGTCTCAGCGGATCAGGGAGTTTTACAAATATATGGCAAAGAAATATCCTTTTCTTGCATTTACTTTTAAGGGCAGGATAAAGTCACTGATCAGGCTGGAGGAAAAGATAAACGGAAACATTGTAGATTATATCTATGAGTATTATCAGGAAAGGCATTGTTATCCGACGGAGTTTGAAATTAAAAACAGGATTGGGCGTGTGAGGGATCTGCTTGCATACCGGCTAGTAATATCTCTTCCCCAATGTCACGTAAAAGATGGACAAAATCGGACAGAAGAGGAAGTACGGTTTCTATATGAGATTGCAAATTGTTTGCCGGGATTCCTTGAAGAGAGAGGCTTCAGTGCGGAAGACAGCGGGAAGCAGGGATGGCAGATATCAGACATGATGGAAGAGACAGTACAGCCGTATTATAGAGATTATGTGATGAATCCGAGTCCATATGGGTATCGGTCATTACATATTTCTTTTTATGATAATATATCCAGATGCCATGTGGAAGTCCAACTTCGGACGAAGGAAATGGATGACTATGCAGAGATTGGTCTTGCAAATCATTCCGGATATGAAGAACGACAAAAAGAGGAACATGCCCGTAGAGATGAAATTCCGAAAGGTGAAAATATATATTTTGATGAGGCATACGAAAGAGGTATGCTTTTGCAAAAAATAGATTTGGCGAAAGTGGATGTAAATATGTTTGGAGCTGTAAATAATCAGCTTGTAAATGATGGTTGCGGATTTTATAAGGGGCGTTTGATCCTGCCATATGAGCATTTGTCGAGGTTCCAGAACGATATTATTGACTGAGGCAATCGAGCCTCTTTGTAATGAATTTAGGCTTGTCAACTTTTCTATAACAAAAAAGTTGACAAGCCTTTTTTTACGTGCTATAATCACCTTCGTTGCGATATTATTAAGTTAAAAAACTAAAGGAATATTATGAACGCAAAACAACAGACGGCAGAAATACTTGAAAACAGCGGGACGGAGTACGTTTCCGGAAGCTTTATCGCGGAAAAGCTCGGGATAACCAGGGCTGCGGTATGGAAATGCATAAAACAGCTGGAAACGGAAGGCTATGAGATAGAAAGCACGAAAAAGGGATATCGGCTGGGAAATAAGAGCGATGCTTTAAGCAGGAGCCTGATCTTGAAATATCTCGGAGAGGAAGCTTCTTATTATAATATAGAAGTTTTTGACGTGATAGATTCCACCAATACATATTTAAAGAAAAAAGCTCCCGAATACCTTGCGCAGGCAGGTGATCCGAAGACCGCACCCTGGTATGCGGTAATAGCGGACCGGCAGGATCTGGGAAGGGGGCGCATGGGCAGGAGCTTCTGTTCTCCGGCAGGAAGCGGGATATACTTGAGCGTCTTATTTAAGCCGCAGCTTTTAGCACAGCAGGCGGTCAGTATGACTACGGCGGCAGCGGTCGCAGCCTGCAGGGCGATAGAAGAATGTACGGACAGCAAGCCTCAGATAAAGTGGGTAAACGATATTTACATCGACGGGAAAAAGACCTGCGGGATCCTCACCGAAGCTTCGGTAGACCTTGAGGGCGGAGGCCTCGACTGGGCAGTTATTGGTATTGGGTTTAACGTGTATATGCCCGAGGGCGGTTTCCCGGAGGAGATAAAGGATATAGCCGGAGCTGTTGCGAGTGAACGCGAAAGGGATTTAAGGAGCAGGATAGCGGCAACGTTTCTATCGCAGCTTCATGCCATATGCAAAGACCTTAAGGGATCCGGTTTTTCAAAAGAATACAAAGAAAGATGCTTTTTGATAGGTAAAGACATAAACGTCATTAGGGATGGGGAGATGATACCCGCCACCGTATATGATCTGGATGATGAGCTGCATCTTCTGGTGAGATACGAAAATGGAACAACGGAAGCCTTAAACTCCGGTGAAGTCAGTGTCCGGGTGAAAAAATAAGCTATAATAAAAGAAAGACAGGTAAGTAAAAATGGAAAACAGTTCCTTAAAAATAAAAACCATAGACATTACATATATAGCCATATTTGCGGCGCTGATCGTCATATGCTCCTGGATATCGATACCGACACAGCCTCCGTTTACCCTGCAGACCTTTGCGGTATTCTGTGCCCTCGGACTTTTGGGCGCAAAGAAGGGAACGGCTTCGGTATTGGTATTTCTCTTTTTGGGAGCCATAGGACTTCCCGTATTCTCCGGATTTAAGGGAGGCATAGGGGCAATCTTGGGCGCGACCGGCGGATATATGGTCGGCTTTATATTTATGGGGATCATATACCGTATAGGAGAAATAATAGGAAAAGGGAAAAACGTGATAAATATCATAGCAATGGTCATCGGGCTTCTTGTATGCTACGCATTCGGGACGTTTTGGTTCATGGTCGTATATACAAAAAACACGGGAGCCATCGGTTTCGGCAAAGCCTTTTCCCTCTGTGTGCTCCCGTTTATAATTCCTGATATTGTTAAGCTGATCCTTGCGGATATACTTATCGTAAAACTGCGCAAAGCTTTACGTATCGGCGGTACCTCTCTCTGAACCGAAATATTTAAGACCGAGCATGGTAAGATCGTCAAACTGAGGCGCTTCTCCTACGAAAGCATCAACAGATGCCTTGACTGCCGTAAGCAGCTCTTTGGGAGATCCGTTCGGATTCTTGTTCAGAGCCTCCAACATTCTGTCTGTTCCGAAAAGCTCTTCGTTTGCATCGGTAGCCTCGGGAACGCCGTCCGTATATACGAACAGAGTATCGCCGGGATGAAGCTCAAAATCATGCTCCTTGAATTTCATGCCTTCCATAGTTGCAACCGCAGGAGAATGACGATATACGACCAGCTCGAAATTACCATCTTTTCTTCTTAATACAGGATGCTCATGTCCCGCATTTGCGGCTTTGCCCTTGCCTGTAGAGATTTCGATGATCGCAAGCCATACAGTTACGAAAAGCTCGGCTTCATTTCCCTCACATAACTGCTCGTTGGCACGCATCAGAACATTTGCGGGAGAATATTCTCCAAGCTGTGCATGGTTTTTGATAAGTGTCTTTGCAATGACCATGAACAGAGCTGCAGGAACTCCCTTGCCTGATACATCGGCCATGACAAGTGCGAGATGGTCATTGTCGACAAGGAAGAAATCATAAAAGTCTCCTCCGACTTCCTTTGCGGGAGTCATGGTCGCATATATATCAAACTCGTTTCTGTCAGGGAAGGGCGGGAAGATGGACGGAAGCATATCTGCCTGGATCTGTGTTGCGACATTAAGCTCTGCTCCGATTCTTTCCTTTTCGGCCGTAACCGCTGTAAGGTTGGTTATGTATTCCTTAAGCGATTGAGCCATATCATTGAATTTTTCGGCAAGCGCGCCTATCTCATCATTATCATAAACCGTTGCCCTATAATCCAGATGGCCGCCGCTTATCGATGCCACATCTCGTGTAAGTGAAGTCAGTGGCTTGGTAATATTATTTGCAAAATGATTTACCAGTATGAATACCAGGATCATGATGATCACAAATATGATAATGAAGGTTATCTGTGAAGTCCAAATCTTGTTCTCTATGGCTTCCGCCGGCTTAAGGATAACGCTATCGGGGATCATTACACAATATTCCCAGCCGACATCGGATATCGGTCCGTATGCGTAGTAGTAACCCGAACCGGAATAATCAAGGGACTTTCTTCCCGCAAGGATATTTGCTGCGGTTTCAGGGCTGACATTCTGGTTTTCACTTAAGGGATATGATCTCCCTCCGGGCATGATAATTTTTCCCGAATGATCTACAAGGATAGCGGTTGCTTTATCCATAGCAATCCTTATTACATTGTTATAAAGATCTTCAATCAGGATATCCATAGCAACAACGCCAGCAAATTTATCATTTGCATCATAGAACGGAGCTGCACAAGTGATTACGGTTCCTCGTCCAAAGGCATCTTCATATACGTCGGTGAAAAACGGTTTATTTTTCTCTTTTGCTCCCTTATAGTATTCGGTGTCCATATAATCATAGTATTTTACGCCTGCTTTTATATCGGACTGCGTATCATATGCAAGTACAACACCGGATTCTGTATTTATATAAAAGTTGATTATGAAGCCATTGCTGAGCGAAATAATGGGATTGAGAATATCCTCGGTATTTGCAAGGAGACCCATTTCATCATTAACCATATCCCAGGTTATTGTTTCGTTAAGCAGACATTTCTGCATAACCAATTTGTCTTTATTGACTGCATCGGGGAAACCGACCTCTTTTTTTATGTATCCATCGGGATTAACATAGAGTCTGTGGATAAATTCCGAAACATTATGAATATCGGACAGGTAACCGTTCAGTTGAAGATCCGCCAGCGCAACCTTATCGTTTACGATACTGGTCAGGTTTGCTTTCATTCTGTCGGTAAGAGCTTCCGAACTGTCATCCTGGATCCTTCTCATGTTAACGATACCCATTATTCCGGTAAGGAGCAGGGACAGTATGGATATAAGGAGTGCCATGGAAAGGATTTTGTTACGGATTGTTTTTCTTTTTGTCATAGAGTTTCCCTTTCTGCATATTCGATAAGAGCGACTATGTTTTTAACAACTTCATCGGTAGCTATAAGAGGGTATTTCTTGTTTATTTCTTTTAAATTTTCTATAAGTTCGGAGGACTTACTGAAACCGCCCATTGTCATCTCGGTATCCTTGCAGGCTTCCCCGTCAGTGGAAGAAAGAGTGAAACGCAAAGCTGTATTAATGCTGTCAAAATCCCTGCAGACATCCGCAATGGGAGCTTCATCATAAACTTTGGTTTTAAAATCTATGGCAAATACCTGTTCCAACGAATCGACATCATTGATTTTTCCCAAAGCCGGCTCTATGAAATTAAGGAACATATTCTTTTTGTCAGAAGCGGCAATAAGCATTGACATGAATGAAAATCTGGGGTTGATCTCGATGATGTACCAGGTTCCTTCAGAGAAGATAAGATCCACCTGTATACAGCCGCAGACTCCAAGCTCCTTAGCCATACGGAAAAGAGTTTCCTTAAGCTCCGTTATCTTAAACTTCTCATTTCTTACCGGTCCGAATTTTACGCTGACAAAGGAATCTGTTATACCGTCTTCGTCAGATGAGAAGATAACGGGACCTTTAACGCTGTAATCTCCGTCAGCACCGTAAACCTCTGCTCCGAAGTTGATACCAAGAACTCTTTCTTCAACAATCTTATCCTGTCCCGATTTATCAGAGTCAAGGATGCTGATGGCCTCGTCTATGGTTCTGGCTACCAAAAGACCTACGGTTCCTGCACCGGAGTTGTTTTTTATGACAACCGGGAATTTTAGGTTCAGAATGCTGTACCTGATATAATCACGATAAGCATTGCGGACTATCCCGGCATTTTCATAACATGAGTCAAACAGTTTTTTGTTTACATAAACGCCGTTCGGTACTTTGAATCCAAGATTTCTGAGTCTTTCGTTTATTTTATGTTTCTCAAAGGCTTCTTCAGAAAGGCGGGGACTGTGAGCTATGGTCCTGATCCCTTTTGCTCTTAAAGCTTCGGCTACGAGCGAGTCACGTACGGGGCCCCAGTCATAAGGAAGGCTTGGTGTGGAAAAGGCTACAGCCACATCCGGCGAATCCTTTGCTATAAAGTCGGCGATCTCTTCAACTCCGTAGTTTAAAGGGATAAGGGTATAAGGTACATTCTTGGCTTTTTTAAGAATGGTGACACCATCCTCATCAATTGTTGTTCCGCCCTGAAGTCCTACATAAACCTTAAACTCGTGTTCCGGAAACATTTCACTTATCTCATCCCATAACGAAGCCCTGTCAGGTATAAAACGGTAAGCAGCGAGAAACGCCGATTCGGCTCCGTTACCGCAGGATGAATAAACTGCAATCTTCATGTCTGTTCTTGTGCCTCTCTTTATCTGTTTATAATTATCCGGGTATTGTTCATACCCATGATATAGTCGTAAGAAATATCCGATGCGACCTTCTGGAGCATTACGATATTTTCCGCATAATCCTCCTCAGTCCTTACGGTGGGGTTAAACGGCAGGCCGATGCTCCTGAAATTGATCGTAAAAGCGTCATCGGTAATCCTGAGCATCAGGTCGATATCGCCTTTATCCTTCCTGTGATTGCTGGTATATACGGCCATTTCCTCACAAAGTAGTCCTACCTTATAGGCTTCCTTCATACCTACATCCACTGAGGTACAGAAGTCTATCATTTTCTCGCTTGCTCCGGAAATCTCTTCGGAGTCGTCGGTGATCGTAAGGTTCATGACCTTTACTTTGTCGGGTTCTTTCTTTATCAGCAGGCGGTTCATGAAGGTACCGCGTTTTTTGTTGTACAAGAAAGTGTTATAGATTACAATGAAAACAAAAAGTATTGCGGCTGCCATCGGATATGCGATGAAGATACCGTTTAAGTCATATCCGGAGCAGAGGATAAAGCCCAAAGGCAATACCAGAAGTCCGTCCGTGAGGCTGATGAAGAAAGCATATCTCTTATATTTCTCTACCTGGAAGAACCGCATGAACTGTATGCAGATGCCTCTGAAAATATATGTTATCGAGAAAATCCTTATTCCGTCCAGTGCAAGGTCCAAAACTTCATTATCTTCAATATTGTACATGGCGGGAACAACGCCCGGAACGATCTCAAGAAGAAGTACTAAGACTGCGGCAAATACAAGCTGCAGGGAGAGCGAGCGCTTCAGCACTCCGTTCTCGCTCTTGTAATCCCTTTGTCCCGAAAGCAGTGCCATCAAAGGCTGTGCGGTATCTGCCACGCCGAGCAGGAATACCGAGGCAAGGGAAAATGTCTGGAGACACAGAGAGAAAGCAACAACGCCGGGAGTTCCGCCGTATGATGAAGCAAGGCTGTTGCTGACTGCGTACTTGATCGCAAAGCAGATCTGAAGTATCGCCGTGGGCATTCCGAGAGTCAGTATACCGCCCGCAAGTTCAAAGTCAGGTGCACTGACCTTTGATACATGTATCTTTACGTGCTTAACCTTTAATAAAACGACCATAACTATGGCGCCTACAAGATATCCTGTGATCGTTGCGTATGCAGCGCCTTCGACACCCATTCCGAAAACCTTGATGTATACGACGTCCATGACCAGGTTCAGACCGTTTGCTATGATGTTAACTATTGTTGCAACGCCGGGAGCTCCGCTCGGAGGCAGGAAGCAGACAAAGGTCATCATTACGATAAGGATCGGAGCTGTAAGGATAAGAACGTTATAATAGTTTGAGAAATCATTTAAAAGCTTTTCATCGGGACATAACAGACCGCAGAACTGTTCGGAAAAGATGCTTCCGAAGCTGCACATGATGGCACAGCAGACTACGGAAAGTCCCATGGAGATGACGAACCCTTTTCCGGCTTTCTTATTGTCCCATCTGCCCAGCTGAAGTGCGTAGAAGATGGATCCGCCGCTTCCCAAAAGCACGTAGCACGCTGCTATCAGAAGAATGACCGGACAGCCGAGATTGGCGATGGCAAGCGCGTCGGAGCCCAAAAGGTTTGAAACCAGCATACAGTCGACAAACTCGTTAAGCGCCAGAGCCAGTGTGGTCAGTATTGACGGCAGCAGATACTGCCGGTATTTTTTCGTAAGAATCTTACTTGAATCGTTGTCCATAAAAAGTATTTGTCCCTCACATACGGATGTCAGGCATAATAAAGAAGTTACAAGTATCTTTATCTATGCCTGACTTCTATTTTAACGGATATATTTTAGCTTAAATCCGTTAATTTTTCAAGGCTTTTTTTCGTTCTGTCAGTCGTTCATGAAGAAGTCGTATACACGTTTGCAGTAATCGGGTGCGGTATCGTATGCGGCATGTCCGAAACCGGTATACATATAGAGTTTGAAATTGCCGTTCCAATCCATCTGCTCGGCCATTTCCATGGTCGCATCCGAATCAAGGACGGGATCCTCATACACGCCTATCGCAAGGACAGGACAGCGGATAACTTTTAAGATCTCGGTCAGATGGAAGCCCTTCGTGCCTGACGCAAGAATGATGAACCTGTCTATATCTTCATCCGTAACGGTTTTGCTCATGTCTAAAAGGTAATCCCTGTACTGCTCGAAGACCTCAGGAGGATAGATAAGCTCTCCGAAGCATAAGCATAACGCCTCGGCGTCCCTTTTCTTTGCAAGATCTATCCATTTGTTGAGAGCCGTGAGCTGGTTGTTGGTGATATGAGATGAGGTTGATCCGAGCACGAGTTTCTTAACGAACCCGGGATGTTCAATGGCGATGGACATGGCGATCATGCCGCCCTGGGAAACGCCGAAAAGATAGATGTCGTTTAAGCGCAGCTCCTTCATGACGCGGTAGGTATCCTTTGCCATCTCGGAAATGGAATAAGAACGGGGAAGCTCCCTTCTGCGGTCAAAGACATATATCGTAAAGTCGTCCTGCATAAGTTTGTAAGCGTCGGCTATGGCTTCCGCATTATCCATAACGCTCTTGATGCTGAGTCCGGGGATGACGACAAGAGTCTTTTTGCCGTTTCCGAAGCTGAAATAATCCATTGAAAAACCATTAAAACCATTGGTACGGTATGTTTCTATTTTTATCATATCTACCTCCGAAAATGCCGGCCGCCGTCTTAAGGCCGGCCGTAAAATTTTTAAAGTTACCGCAAAAACGTCTTTAATCGTTTCTTTGGTCACAAAACAATGTCCCGCATTATTTTGCTATACTATGATTATACTATAAGCCCCGAGTATGTCTCAAGCATTTTTTTATAATTTTGTGAATATTTTTATTCTTTTTTTATTTGACAACAAAGAGATATACTGTTATGCTTAAACGTGGACGGGGGATGACACCCATTATAAAAAACGGTATGTCCATACAACTTAATATAAGGGGGAGACACCCATGGAAAAAAACGTGACAATAATTGACGAAACAGGCAAAAAGCTGGGCTCTACCTACCCCAAAAGGGCGGAAGGGCTGGTTAAAAAAGGTCGGGCTGAGTATGTCAGCGACTTTTGTATAAGAATGCCGAATGCTCATGTTCCGGCCGTAGTAGATAAAGAGATTACTATGGAGGATAAAGATATGAGTAAGGTTATAGGTTTTGATGCAAGAGGATTTAAGATCGATCCTACCTGCAAGGGAAATAATGTGGCATCGAGGATGATGGTCACAGATGCACTCGGTAACAATGTGGAAGCATATGAGATCGGAGACCAGTGGAATTCCTGGACGCAGATATCCTGCGATATAGACGTTGAAGAGAATGAGGATTACGAATTCCTGTTCGCCGAAACGGGCGATATCGATCCAAAGGACAGTTCAAATGCCGTTTTCAGGTTCATCGTCATGCCGATTCATGAAAATCCGGATTTAAAGAAGAATGAGAATACGCCGGACTGGATGAAGGCATCAAAGCAGGAAGAGGCAGCTAATGACGACTGGGAAAACCGCTTTCAGTACAATCTGATAAGGCGTATGTACAGACCTACGATGGAGAAGTGCTGGAAGGATTCAAGCATACGTTTCTACCGCATACCTTTTAACACAGGGGATGCAAAAAAGATCCGTTTTGTATTTGTTGCTTTTAATCGTCCTTTCACGATCTACCCCGTAAAGAATTTCGAAGCATATTCCGAGATGGAGGATTATATTCCCGGACAGGACTTTTTCCGGAAAGACCATCCTTTTGGAAACAAAGGCTTCAAAGGGGGGAAATTCGGACCCGACGGCTTTAAAGGTTTCAACTGGAGACCTGAGAATTCCGCAGGGTTTAAGGAAGCCGAAGCATTTATGGGAAATATCAGCGCGTCTATCGGCAAGGCTGTAAGGGATGCTTTTAAGGAGTTTGAAAATCTTCAGAAGGGCTTCTGCGAAAACGGAAACCGTGACCGGAAGCATAACAAAAACCCGTATTCTTCCGATACCGTAAAGGATATCGAGAGCCTTGCAAAGCAATTGCGCGGGATGTATAACGGGACGGATATTGAAGTAGCAAATACCACTGTGGGAGAGTGTCAGGGAGAGATACCCGGATGCGGAGTACCGGTTACCGGCTGCAGGTTTGAACTTGGGAATTCAACATTATCCGGAGACGCATTTGCACTCATTTTAAAGAAGCTTGACGTAGGCTGCTGTGTTGATGCCGGAAATGTAAGAATAGGCAGGATAGCGCACACCGGATTCTTTGAGTCCTTAAAGGGACGCGCATATGCTGCAAGGATTGACCTCGGAAATGCAACAATAGATGAAACGGCACTTGCGGCAATCCTTATAAAGATAGGCGACGCAAGTAATGTGGATCTTTCAAACGCAACCATAGAGGCGTGCGATGACGTCGATATTCCCGAAGATATATTCACAGGAAGGGAACATGTGGTGATAAATCTTTCAAATGCCACAATTCCGAGAAGGATATATGACATCATTAAAGGCGGTCTTAAAGAAGGCGAATTGACAGATGAAAACTTTACGATAATATAACAAAACAGAAGATATCCCCCACCTCTTAGCGTAGCGAAGGTGGGGGGAGATCTTCGTTTCAGACGGGGTTCAAGCCCCGACTGAAATGAGATGCGGAGCATCGTTTTGTTACCGAGGAAACGCTGAAGGCGTTTTCGAGGTGACT
>JAEEVO010000181.1 GCA_016290905.1 Lachnospiraceae bacterium
ACTATCAGGTAGATAGGGCCAGAGTGTAAGTGCAGTAATGCATTCAGCGGATGGTTACTAATAGGTCGAGGGCTTGTTCTGATGATCGTTTTGGTTTATAATAAGTTCTGTGTTCAGTTTTGAATGTACATTTACATGAGTTATTCCTCGATAGCTCAATGGTAGAGCACACGGCTGTTAACCGTGGGGTTGTTGGTTCGAGCCCAACTCGGGGAGCTTTGCAATTAAGAAACTCTAATGACTCGCCGCAAAGGCGGCTTCGTCAAGACTTTCTAAATTGCTCAAAGTTTTGCAAAGAGCGCAAAACTTTCCTGGAAGCAGTAAAAGCTCGCCGCAATGGCGGCTTCGTCAAGACTTTCTAAATTGCAATAAACCTTGAAAATTTAATCTAGCACAGTAGTGCAACACGGCTCCGTGGTCAAGCGGTTAAGACATCGCCCTTTCACGGCGGTAACACGGGTCCGAATCCCGTCGGAGTCACTTTAAATATGACTCCGGTCCATATTTAAGCAAGCCAAGTAGTTTTATGCATCTATGCCGATGTGGCTCAATTGGCAGAGCAGCTGATTTGTAATCAGCAGGTTATCGGTTCGAGTCCGATCATCGGCTTTTAGAAATTAGATTTTCTGGATCTTTAGCTCAGTTGGTTAGAGCAACCGGCTCATAACCGGTCGGTCCTGGGTTCGAGTCCCCGAAGATCCATTTTTTTATTTAATGACTTTTTTATGGAGCCGTAAACTTAGATACACGGGAAGCGTAGTTTATGGCGACGCTGTGCCGGCGTGGCGGAACTGGCAGACGCGCGGGACTTAAAATCCCGTGATAGCAATATCATACCGGTTCGATCCCGGTCGCCGGCATTAAAGAGAACAGTTCAACTGTTCTTTTTTTATCCCTGAATTTGCAATATCTGAATTTTTATGCTATCATTACGTATTTGTATGGACATGGTATTTGATCTAAAATTTGTCCGGGGAGATAATTATGACAGAACGATTTGTAGTTATTGACATTGTTACAGGAGAATATCTTGCCGAACGCTTTCTGAGAGGATTTTATCTTACATCAGATATTTCAAAGGCAATACAGGCCAAGACTGAAGCAGATGCACAGGAGAAGATAATGAAGCAGAGCGTTAAGAGTGCTGATGCTTTTAAAGTTGAATCCATTCAGATCTCATAAAATTTTCGGATCACATCTTATTTATTGAAAGCACCGGTTTTTACTGTGTGCTTTTTTATTTTCACAGGGGCTAAGTAGTATGTTTTCATTACTCCTACTTGATTCCCGGAGGATTTGTTATGATATATACAGTTACTTTAAATCCATCTCTGGATATTTATATACATGAGGGAGATTATACTTACGGAGATACCGGACGGATAGATGAAGAGGAGCTTCGTGCCGGCGGTAAGGGTATAAATGTTTCCCTTGTTTTAAAGAATCTTGGGCATAAAAGCGTGGCTCTTGGATTTACTGCCGGATTTACCGGAGACGAGATAGAAAGGCAGTTAAGGACTGCAGGACTTGATACGGATTTTATAAAAGCCTCTGATGGCAATTCCAGGGTAAATATCAAGTTCCTGGATCATGAGGGCAGTGAACTTAATGCTGCAGGTCCCAAACCTGATGAGTCTTCGATCAATGTTCTGTTAGAGAAGATAGCATTGCTTGATGATGGAGATGTACTTATTCTTTCAGGGAGTCTCCCTCGCGGTGTTGATCCCGGATTATATGGAAGGATACTGGAAGTCACTAAACGGAAAAGTATTTTCACAGCTTTAGATACAAGCGGTGAAGCTCTTAGGACTGCACTTAAATCCAACCCGTATTTTATAAAACCGAATATTTCCGAAGCTGCCCAAATATGCGGCATTGATATACCTGAACTTAAGCACCATATGTCTTTGGAAGATATTAAAATAATACATTCATGTGCACTGACTCTCAAGAAGTCAGGAGCCGGTAATGTCCTTATATCATGTGGGGGAGCAGGTGCGTTCTTTCTTTCTGAGGATTACAGCGCATATTATACGGAAGCGCCTGAAGGGATCGCCGTTAATACTGTAGGTGCCGGTGATTCAATGACAGCTGCATTTGCAGCATCACGGATTGAAGGCCACACACTTTGCGACTCTTTCAAATTTGCTGTAGCAGCCGGCTCTGCTTGTGCATTTAAAGAAGGCTTCCCGTCCGGGGAGGAGATAAGAGCTATGATGGGAAGAGTAAAACTTATAGATATCCCGGATGTATGATAAAACATGAACCGGTACGGTGATTGAAGCAAAAGAAGCATTTGGCAGGGATATGGCTGGGAAATAAAATCTGATAAACAGGGATTGTGCGCCCAGACGAAGGGCGAGTAATCTAACTGGTGCGAAGCCAGTCTGGCAAGGGTTAGCCACCCACCAGTAGCGAGTCTTGGGATGATGCCGGTAACTGCATCTGACAAGCGTAGACAGCGAGCAAGCAGGGTTATATGGTGATT
>JAEEVO010000066.1 GCA_016290905.1 Lachnospiraceae bacterium
CAGGGACAACCCCAGATGAGACCGCAGGGACAGCCGGGAATGCAGCAGGTACCCATGCAGGGACAACCTCAGATGAGACCGCAGGGACAGCCGGGAATGCAGCAGGTACCCATGCAGGGACAACCCCAGATGAGACCGCAGGGACAGCCGGGAATGAAGCAGACACCTATGCAGGGACAACCCCAGATGAGACCGCAGGGACAGCCGGGAATGCAGCAGGCACCCATGCAGGGACAACCCCAGATGAGACCGCAGGGACAGCCGGGAATGCAGCAGATGCCGCCTCAGGGACAGCCTCCGATGGGACCGCAGGGACAGTTCCAGGGTCAGCCGCAGGAACAGTATCCGGTTATGGTGCCCGTTCCTTATCAGGAGCAGCCTGAAGGTCAGCCGCAGGAAGGCAAACCCAAGCCCGAAAAGGTAAAAGCAAATGCAGGAAAGCCCAAGAAAGCACACCCTCTCAGAATAATTGCAAACATATTATTGGGCTTAATACTTACATTGCTCATCATAGCGGAAATCCTGCAGGTATCAGTAAAGGAAAAACTGACCGATGACTATATAAGCAGCATCGTTGAAAAAATCAGTGTGGATGATATAACGGATATCAAGGTTGGCGATGACAATACTTCGCTGTTTGAATTTGTTGAAGAATATTATCCGAGCATCAAGGAAGATACCGAGCTTGATGAAGAAAAGATCGAAAAGCTGTTAAAGTCGGAAGTTGTAAAGGATTTCGTCGGAGAATACCTCGATGATTATCTTAAGTATCTGGTAGGCGGATCGAAGCCCGATGCCATCACCAAGGATACGGTTATCAAATTTGTAGAGAAAAACAAGAATAAGCTGTACAAAGATGAAAATCTGAAGGATATAATCGAAGAAGGTCAGTTTGACAACTTTGCGGAAGACTACGGAGAAGAAATCGACAGACTGTTCAGTGAAATAAATGAAGGTGAAGGCGATGAGATTTCCGTTGACTGGCTCAATGAAAATGTTGAGTTTGATATTTCGCTGGTTCACAAGCTTCTGGATCTCTTTAAGTGGTTGATCCCCGGCTGTATAGCAATCTTTGTCATACTGCTCCTGCTTGTAAACCTTGACCGTATCACAAGAGGTGTTTCGGCAACCGGCTATTCAACCGCCATTGCCGGACTGATCACCGGAGTAGGTGCATTTGTACTTATGCAGATGTTTAAAGCCGAGGATGGTGACCTGATCGGTATCGCAACGAATCCGATAGCAAAGCTTGTCCTGATACTGGGAAGCATCGTATTCGGTGTTGGAATAGTAGTGATAATCATTTCAGCGATTATAAAAAAATTATCTTATAGGAGGAAAGTATAATTATGATCAATTGTCCTAAATGTGGAGCCAGATTGAAGGACGACAGTACTTTCTGCATGAACTGCGGAGAGAGAATTTCTGTTAAATTCAAATGCTCAAATTGCGGAGGCCTGGTGAACGCAGGAGCACCCGCATGCCCTACATGTGGTGCACAGTTCAGACAGAACACTGCAAATAAACCCGCAGAGACAAGACCCAGTTATCCCAATCAGGCACAAAACGTACCTGTACAGAACGCACCCGCACAGAATGCACCTGCACAGAACTATCAGAATGCAGCACCTGCATATAATGCTGCTGCAAACGGAGTAGCAGGAGCACCCGGTGCAAACGGTATGGCAGGCGGAGCAGCAGCCGGGATCAAGTCAAAGGTCCCGATCATTGCACTTGCAGGCGTTGGAGGTGTTGCTGTTGTTGTTCTCCTTATCGTACTGATCACCAATCTCTTTGGCGGTGGCGGAAAGGAATTCGCTTTATACGTAAAGGGTGATGAGGTTTATTACTCAACATGTTCGGAAAACAGTTCGACTAAGCTTACAAAGAATTACGGCTCAAGCTATCTGCTCGCAAAAGACGGAAAGACTTTCTTCTACAAGAAGGATAGTGACAGTCAGCTTTATTTCTGCAATATCAAGGATCCTGATGATTCGGGCAAGAAGATCTCGAACAATGTAGGAACTTTCTACGTGAATGATGGTGTTTCCATCGTTACATACAGAAAAGACGGAGATGTGTACCAGTACATCATAAGTGATGAAGAGAGCAGCAAGGTAGCTAAGGAAGTCGGAGATTTCTGGGTATCATCAAACGGCAAGAGACTTGTTTACACAAACAGAGATGATGAAGGCACGACAACCGTTTACTTAAAGCTCAAGGGTGATGATGAAAAGACTAAGATAGTTTCAGCAGACTCCAATACCGACTTAGATATCGTTTATAAGAATGACGATCTGACAGAAGCATATTTTACAAGAAGCGAACGTGATGATGACGGCAAGTACGTAACAGATCTTTATTACTGGAAGGACGGCAAGGATCCCGAGAAGGTTATAAAGGAAATCGAAGGCGTATTTTTAGTATATGAGAAGGACAGCATATATTATTCAAAGTCTGAAGAAACAGATGACGGTACATCAAGAATGCTCTATTACTTTGACGGTAAAGAGAACAAGGTCGGCGAGTTCACAAGTGCACTTGCCGGATCACAGAAGAGACCTGCAGTTGCTTATTACTACAAAGATGGCGATGATATTACATGGTACATCGCAGTTGAAGAAAATACCACAAAGATGGGCACCGAAAGACCTTCAGGTATAACCATGAGCGATGACGGAGATGAGCTTTACTATGTAATGTGCGAGGACGGCGAAGATCACGGAAAGCTTTACAAGGTTAAGATCGGCGGAAGTAAGCCGGGAGATGCTGACGAGTATGACAAGGAAGTATATGCAGACTTCCTCGGAGCAGCTGACGGTTATGTAATATACTTCAAGGAATACAAGAACGGCAAGGGAACCCTGTATGACGGCAAGGATAAGGTAGCTGAGGATATTGATGAGGATTATATGACTTATGCTGAAGCATCTAAGAAATTCTATATTTTAACAGATGTTTCGAGCAATGTAGGTACATTAAACGTATACAACGGCGGAAAGCTTAAGAAGGTTACCGAGGATGTATATAACGGACAGATAAAGCTTACAAATAAGGGTAACATCCTGTATCTTAAGGATATCAACAAGAACACCGGCAAGGGTGATCTGTTCTACTACGACGGAAGCGAAGAAAAGCTTGATACCGGCGTATCAAAGATTCTTGTATCAATGGATAGGGACTGATCGGATGATCATGGTTTAAAAGGCTTTAATTAAGAGTTTTACATTAAAGTAAATCTAAAAGATCGAGTAGGAGGGAATCCCCCTCCTACTTGATTATAAAGAGAACAGACTGTTTGAAAACCAGAACAGCATAAATATGAATAATAGCAGAATTTGTTATAAATGTTTACTGGAGGAGCTTGATGAAAAAGAGATCTTCCGGAGCGTGCAGGAAATGATCCTTGCGATCCCGCCGGAGAACCGGACGGAGGAGGGTGAGTACCGCAGAAGGCTTGAGATATGCAGGAGCTGCGACAGCCTGATAAGCGGGACCTGCAAAAAGTGCGGCTGTTATGTTGAACTGAGGGCCGCAGGGCGGACAAGGGAGTGCCCCGATACCGCAGATAAATGGAGAAAAACGGATAATGAATGATCCAGATATAACGGAGAGGGCGTGAAACAATTGGAAGGCAGAAAGAAACCGGTTCTTCAGGAATTGATAAATTTCGGGGAAGAGCTGGTATTAAGGCGAAAAAATATCGAAGAGGCAATAGAGGAGTTCCTGATAAAGATCGGCGCATTTTTTGACGTTGATTCGATAGTAGTCAAGGAGAAGGTCGAGAATGGTGCCGCAGTAAAGTGTACATATGAGTGGAACAGGCGTTCGGACCCGCTGACAAGAGGCCTTGAGAGGCGTTTCCTTGATAAGATATGGGAGGAACTGGACGATATCTATTTCCGAAACGGCGGATATTATATATATAACAGGGGAGATGAAGGTCCGTTAATGATGCTTAACAAAGCGTCTGTTGAAAGCCTGATACAGATACCCGTATACAAGCGCAGTGAGAAGGTTGCTTTCTTTGAATTCATAGATATGACAAAGAAACGCGACTGGACTACGGATGAGATAGATGCCATGAAATATATCTGCGGATATATAAATGAGCATATGTTTCCAAAGAGGCTTCCGAGAACGGATACCGAGGTGTTGAGGAAAAGACTTGACAGGGATCAGCTGACGAAGCTTCCCAATATCGATCGTTTCTTAAGGCATGTAAATAAGTACATAGCAAGCGAGAACGATCCGGACTGCTGTATATGCATCATCAGTTCTGATGTAACAAACTTTAAATACATTAATGAGAAATACGGTTATAATACCGGAGATCAGATATTAAAGAGGCTTGCGTCCACCATATATCTGCGGATGAAGGATATCATTTCCTGCTGCAGGGAATACTCAGATATCTTCCTGATTGCGGTAAAGGTCCCGAAGGAGCTGGGGAATAAAGGGGTTAAGACCCTGGTGGATAACTGCAATAACTCGTTCCTTGACGAGATAAAGTCGGTTACCGAGGATACTAACATAGCCATCAACAGTGGTTTTGCTTTTGTGGGTGACCACGATCTGACCGTAGAGGAGGCAATAACCGGGGCGACGGCTGCAAGAAAAGCAGCCAAGGAAATGGCACTGTTTAACACAAGCAGATGCTGTCCGTATGATACCGGCATGATAGCAAATAAAGCTAAAACCGTCGAGATGATAGCAAGCTGCGACAGGGCACTTGTGAACAATGAATTCGTTGTTTATCTTCAGCCTAAGGTTTTATGCAGGACTTACGAGATAGTAGGAGCCGAGGCTCTTATAAGATGGAAGAAGCCGGACGGAACCTTTGTATACCCGGATGAGTTCATTCCTGCGTTTGAGAGCAACGGCTGTATCAGGAAAACCGATTATTATGTTTATGACAAGGTATTCGCATACCTGAGGGACAGGCTTGATAAGGGACTGCCCTGTGTGCCCATATCAATGAACGTATCAAGGATACACCTGTTCAATAACGGTTTTGTGGAATATATTGACGGCTTGATCAAAAAGTACAACATTCCGGTTGAACTTATAGAGTTTGAACTGACCGAGAGCATATGTCTCGAGGGGCTTCCTTCGGTAACATATACGCTTCAGTGGCTCAGGCAGATGAACATCAGGATATCCATAGATGATTTCGGCTCGGGTTATTCCTCTCTTGAAGTTCTGACAAGGCTCCCCATCAGCATACTGAAGCTGGACAAGGTCTTCATGAAGGATGAGCTTAACACGAATGACAAGATAATCATTTCATCGATCGTTGAGATGGCAAGACTTCTTGGTCTTGATGTCATCTGCGAGGGAGTAGAGGAGGATGCACAAAGGATATTCCTTATAGAAGCATGCTGCGACAAGCTTCAGGGCTATATCTATTCAAAGCCCATACCGATGGAGGATTTTTCGAAGAAGCTTGAAGAAGAATTAAGGAAATGATGATAAAATGCTAATAGATGATAACGGCGCCTGTTATCTCTGTCCGAGAAAGTGCGGTATAAGCAGAAAAGAAGGTAAAAAGGGATATTGCGGTGCCGGAGCCGATATTCTTGTGGCCAGAGCCGCCCCTCATATGTGGGAAGAGCCCTGTATCTCCGGGAAAAACGGCTCCGGCGCGGTTTTTTTTGCCGGCTGCAACCTGCACTGTGTTTACTGTCAAAATAAGGCTATTTCGGACGGTAACGGGGGAAAAATCATAAGTATAGAAAGATTATCTGAGATTTTTCTTGAATTACAGGAGAAAAAAGTTTACAATATAAACTTGGTGACACCGACACATTACGCTGTTCAGATCAGAGAGGCGATACTAAAGGCAAGGGAACGGGGGCTGAATATCCCGATAGTTTATAATTGCGGCGGATATGAGAGCATCGAGACCGTAAGAGCTCTTTCGGATTGTGTTGATATCTGGATGCCGGATTTTAAGTATATTTCAAGTGAAACGGCCACAAGATATTCCAACTGTCCCGATTATTTTGAACAGGCGGCTGCGGCTCTTGATGAGATGATTGCGGTGACCGGGAGCAAAGGCGGGACTGTTTTTGCCGGACAGGACGGGTTGGTATCCGGCGATACTGAGGACAGGATAATGCTTAGGGGCGTGATAGTCAGGCATATGCTGCTTCCGGGACATATAGGAGAGTCCAAGAGGGTACTGCGATTCCTGCATGACCGGTACGGAAATGAAATCTATATCAGCATCATGAGCCAGTATACGCCGATGCCCCATATCTTAAAGGATGACAGGTTTAAAGAACTTCATGCCGGAACGGATATGAAGGAGTATGAACGACTTGTTGACTTTGCTGTGAAGATCGGTATCGAGAATGCCTTCATACAGGAGGGCGAGACGGCGGGAGAGAGCTTTATACCCGCGTTTGATGGAGAAGGCGTGTGAGTGCAGCCACAAACTAAAGGTGCTTAGAAATTTTTTAACGCGGCGTCCATCAATGGTGCAGCCATATAATAACGGTGCTTAAAAATTTTTTAACGCGGCGTCCAAGCAATGGTGCAGCCATATAATAACGGTGCTTAGAAATTTTTTAACGCGGCGCTCAGACTTCGTCAGAGCTTTTTCGCTAAAATTTCAAAGCTGAGAAAGGAGGTGAAGGTGTTGAGAAGCTTTTTTATAGATCTTGAGAATGTCAGAAGCTATGGGCTTGAAGGTATACTTCTGCTTAAACCGGATGATAAGGTTTATGTTTTTTACAGCGATAACGCCAATACGCTGACTATCCCGACCATAGAATCTCTTAATGAGAGCAGTGCGTCCGTAAAGTATATAAAGACCAATTATACAGGTGCGAATGCGATGGATTTTCAGATTGTAACACTGCTCGGGGCTTCCATTGAAAAAGAAAAAGAAGGAAGATTTTATATTATCAGTCATGATAACGGTTTCAGATCGGCAGTCAAATTCTGCGAGGGTTATTTTACGGGTTATGATATCGTAACAGGTGTATTCGCAAATATTCTTCTGGCTTTAAATTCGGAAAAGAACCAGAATCCGGAAAAGCCTGCCAAGGATAAGCAGGGACGCAGGCAGAAGACGGACAGACAGGGCACAGAGAAGGAGCGTGAACAGAAGAAGGCTCCCGAAAAACAGCCGAAAAAGGATGAGAGCTTAAAACAGGTTACTGAACCTGAAACGAAGCCTGCTTTGGAAGAAGAAAAAGAGCCTGCTGCACAGCCTAAAAAGAACAGCCGCAGACGCAGAAGATCCGGCTCAAAGGATAAGGAACGTATTGAGAACCAGCCTGAGAAGACCGTTGAGGACGTGCCTGAAATCGCTGAAAAGGTTCCTGAAAAAGCCGAAGAAAAGGCGGCCGATACAGAGCCGGCAAAGGCTCCGGAGGAAAAAGGCAGAAACAGGCAGGGCTCGAGAAGAAGGCAGTCGGGAAGAGACAAGAACCGTCCGGAAAAAACCGAAGGTGAAAAGACCAAAGAGGTTAAGCCCGAAAACAACGGACAAAAGGCTGATAAGCCCGGCAATCCCACTTCAACGCAGAGCAGGAGCAAGGCGTATGTTTACAATGCGCTTTCGGATTTCCTGTCCCAGAAAACCATTGACATGTATGCCTCAAAGATCGATGAAGGAATAAGAGCATCGGCAAATCGTAACGAGCTTCATGAGTTTTTCAAAAAGTCCTACGGACAGGATGAAGCAGAGGCATTATACAAGATCATATACGCCGATTTTGACAAGATGAAAAAAGAGGCGGGCAAATAGCATATTTTTTCTTTACAGGCATACTTCTGCTCGGGAGTATGCTTGTTTGTTAAGATTTCATAAAATATTTTCAGATATATTGACAAACCGATTTTTTTATTGCATTATAAACAAAGTTTTTAAAATTCGGTAAACGGGTAAAGTCATATTACCCGATATTATCGGAAATGCAAAAGAGGGAGAGGTTTATATGCTTGAGTTAAAAAACGTTACAAAGATATATCCCGCCGGAGGGGAGAACGTTAAGGCGTTAAAAGGGATAAGCCTGCAGTTCAGGGAGAGTGAGTTTGTGTCGATCCTCGGTCCTTCCGGATGCGGAAAGACGACAATGCTTAACATTATCGGCGGATTGGACAAGTATAATGACGGTGACCTTATAATAAACGGAAAGAGTACAAAAGAGTATAAGGCGCGTGACTGGGATTCTTACAGGAATCATTCCGTAGGCTTCGTATTCCAGAGCTATAATCTGATACCGCATCAGACGGTGCTTACGAATGTCGAGCTCGCGCTTACGCTTTCGGGTGTCTCTAAGGCCGAAAGAAGGAAGAGGGCTAAAGAAGCACTTGAAAAGGTAGGACTTAAGGACCAGATGAAGAAACGTCCTACCGAGATGTCAGGCGGACAGATGCAGCGAGTTGCCATTGCAAGAGCAATAGTTAACAACCCTGACATCATACTTGCCGATGAACCTACCGGAGCTCTTGATACAGAGACCAGCGTTCAGGTTATGGATATCTTAAAGGAGATTGCAAAAGACAGGCTTGTGATCATGGTAACCCATAATCCGGATCTTGCCGAGAAGTATTCTACACGTATAGTAAAGATGCTTGACGGCGTGATAAAGGATGATTCGGCACCTTTAAGTGACGAAGAGTATGCTAAAGAGCTTGAGGCAGGCAAGAAGAAGGAGATTGAGGCACATAAGACCAAGAAACCTTCAATGTCGCTTGCTACTGCATTCGGACTTTCATTAAAGAACCTTTTCACAAAAAAAGGACGTACGATCCTTACGAGCTTCGCAGGTTCTATAGGTATCATAGGTATCGCGCTTATATATGCCGTTTCAAACGGTATGACCGAGTATATCGATTCTGTTCAGGAGCAGACGCTTTCCTCGTATCCTATAACGATAGAGGCCAGTACGGTAGATCTGGGCAGCATGCTTGAAACTTTCATGGGAAAGGCTGAGTCGGCCATGGATCATCCGAGCGACGCAGTTTATCAGAAGAACATGATGTATGAGCTCATGAATTCCTTGAACAGTCTTGAAAGCAGGGAAAACGATCTCGTTTCGTTTAAGAAATATATTGATAACGAGCGGAGTAATCCCGAGTCAAAGCTGGGTAAGGCTCTTTCGGGCATTCAGTATGCTTATGACACAAACCTTACCATATACACAAGGAACATTGACGGTGAGATAATCCTTTCCGATTCTTCAAAGCTCATGTATGACCTTATTAAGCAGTACATGGGTATCGATATGGATCTTATGATGTCAATGAATGCGGGTTCCGCTTTGGGAGCAAGATCGACATCTTTCATGGAAAACAGCGCTGCTCTGTGGAAGGAAATGCTTTCAGGAACAAACGGAGAGCCTGTTAACGAAGTTATTAAGGAACAGTATCAGCTTCTTTACGGACGCTGGCCTGAGAAATACAACGAGATAATCCTGTATGTTGACGAGCATGACGAGCTGAACGATCTTACTCTTTATGCACTGGGTCTGAAGCATAAGGAAGAAATCGAAAAGAATACACAGGCAGTTGTAAACCATGAGAGTATTGTTTATGATACCAATAAGTGGAGTTATGAAGAGCTCTGCAATCTTGAATTCAGGACAGTGCTTCCGTGTGACTGCTTCAGATATGATGAGGTTACGGGAAAATACACCGATCTGAGGGAAAGCAGTGCGGGACTTAGCATATTGTATGACAAGGGTCTGGTATTAAAGGTCTGCGGTATCGTAAAGCCTTCCGAGAATTCCATAGGCGTTCAGGAGAACGGTCACATCGGATATACCTCGCTGCTGACAAAATATCTCATTGAACATACAAGTGAATCGGATGTCGTAAAAGCCCAGCTTGCATCAAAGGATACCGATATACTTACCGGACTTCCTTTCAAGAATGATGACGGCCTTAGCACTTCCGAGAAGGCAGGGATTTTCAGGGAAAACGTTTCCAAGATGTCAGAGCTTGAAAAGGCCGAGCTTTACAAGAAGATAGTTAGTTCACCCTCTGAGGCTCTTATTGAACAGACAGTAAACGAAACATTATCGAAGATGGACAGGAGTACCCTGCTTGATCAGATGGCAGAAAAGGGTGCCGCTACAACGGGAATGAGTAAGGAAGAGCTTATGGGTTATCTTTCATCAATGGATGATGCGGAGATAGACAGGCTTATCAGGGAATCCATAAGGGAGCAGTTCAATGCGAATTACGGAGCACAGGTAGCCGAAAAGCTTTCCAAGATGACTACGACTCAGCTTGCGCAGGCTCTTGATATGGCAATCGCCGCATACGGGGAAGAAGAGAGTGCCGCACTCTATGAGGAAACGGTAAATTTCTCACCCATGACCTATGACAAGGTCTTAAGTGAGCTTGGCGTTGTTGATGAAAATAAGCCTTCAAAGATAAATCTTTTTGCTTCTTCATTTGCTGACAAGGACGTCATTGCAGAAAGCATTGATGACTACAATAAGACTGTAGAGGAACTGAAAGAGATCCATTACACCGATATCGTCGGTATACTGATGTCTTCGGTTACCACGATAATCAATGCCATCACCTACGTACTCATAGCGTTCGTATCCGTATCGCTTGTGGTTTCATCGATAATGATCGGCGTCATCACGCTTATATCCGTACAGGAAAGAACAAAGGAGATCGGTATCCTTCGTGCGATCGGTGCATCGAAGAGAAACGTTTCGAACATGTTCAATGCCGAGACTGTCATTATCGGATTTACTTCGGGTATGCTCGGAGTCATAGTAACCTATCTGTTCTGTATACCTATCAATATCATATTGCATACGCTGACAGGTATCAGTAACTTAAGCGCGCGTCTTCCGATATATGTGGCTGCGGCACTTGTGCTCATCAGTATGCTGCTGACACTTATCGCAGGCGTCATTCCTTCAAGAAGTGCCGCAAAGAAGGATCCTGTGGTAGCACTTAGGACAGAGTGATAAAACATCATGGATATTAAAAATTATAAAAAAGAATTTGATTACTCATATACGTTGGGAGCATTTCCTACATTTGAGCTTGTAGACGCTATGCCGGAGAATATCATAAGTGTATTCTCCGGCAGCAGTTTTACCGATATCGAAAAGCTTAAGGAGAAATGCGCCGCAAAGAATGTAGAGTTTGCTGTCAACGATAAGCTTATAAACAAGCTGAGTGACAAGGGCAATGTCTATACGGCCGGAGTCTTTAAGAAATATGTCCGGGAGCTTGACTGTGCAAAGCCCCATGTGGTACTTGTCAATCCCTCGGACATGGGAAATCTCGGGACCATCATCAGGACGGCTGCTGCTTTCGGGATCACGGACATAGCTGTGATAGAACCGGCTGCCGATATGTTTAACCCTAAAACAATAAGGGCTTCGATGGGTTCGATTTTCAGGATCAGGATGAAGAGGTTTCCTTCGTTTGACGAGTATATGAAGTATACCCGTGAAAATGGGGATACAGGCAGCAGACAGATATTTACATTTATGCTCAACGGGGAAAAGCCTCTTACGGTAAATGATTGTCCAAAACCTGAGCTTTATTCCCTCGTTTTCGGAAATGAGGCTTCGGGTCTTCCGGATGAATTCCTTGATTACGGTACCAGCATAATAATCCCTCAGAGCGAACTTGTGGATTCACTGAACCTTACGATAGCCGCAGGCATTGGGATGTATATGTTTACATCGGCAAAATAACATGAAATATCTGTTATCGGAATTTTATTTGCTTAAGTGAGTAAAAAACACTTGACTATGAATCCATAATCACTATAATTTTATTTGGGAGCAACGGACTGACGAGTACTAACGTTGACGCCCAATACCGGTAAGTGATAAGGAGAGTTTTGAGATGAAGTGTCCTTTTTGCGGAAACGAAGATACCAGGGTTATTGATTCAAGACCGGCGGAAGACGGTTCCTCCATCAGGAGAAGAAGACAGTGCGATAACTGCGACAAGCGTTTTACAACTTACGAGAAGATAGAGACTATCCCGATGATCGTTATCAAGAAGGATAACATCAGGGAAAAGTATGACCGTGACAAGGTATGGAAGGGCATTATCACCTCATGCCACAAGAGACCGGTACCCATGGAGACCATCAATAAGATGATCGACGAGATAGAATCCGAGATCTTCGGTTTTGAGAGCAAGGAAGTACCGAGCTATGTCATCGGTGAGAAGATCATGGAGAAGCTGCAGAAGATAGATCAGGTAGCATATGTAAGGTTCGCATCCGTTTACCGTGAGTTCCAGGATGTGGATACGTTCATGAACGAGCTTCAGAAGATAATCAAGAAGCACGACAGTAATTAATCTTGAAAATTGACAGGGTAAAACCTGTTCCCCCCATATTAACTCCTTTCTCTTAAAGCAGGAAGGGAGATAAATGTACAGTAACATCTTAAGTGCCTCGGTATACGGTATCGAGGCTGTGATCATCAATGTCGAGGCGGACGTGAGCGACGGGCTGCCTCTTTTTAACATGGTCGGCTATCTTGCCTCGGAAGTAAAGGAGGCAAAGGACCGTGTTAAAACGGCGTTGAAAAATTCAGGTTTTGCTTTGAGACCAAAGCATATCACAATCAATCTTTCCCCGGCGGATATAAGAAAAGCCGGAACAGCCTTTGACCTGCCGATAGCCATGGCATGTCTGGCTGCATCTGAAATAATCCCGAAAGAAAAATATGAAAACATGCTCATAGTGGGAGAGCTCGGACTTGACGGTAAGGTGAACCGTATAAGCGGAGTGCTCCCTATCTGTATTGCCGCAAAATCCGCAGGCATCGGTAAAGTCATCGTCCCAAAAGGTAATGCAAAGGAGGGTGCTGTCGTGAGCGGCATTGACGTTTTTGGTATAGAAAGCTTAAACGAGCTTATAGAGTTTGCATTGGGAGTTCGTACCATCGAGCCTGAAAAATGCGAGACAGATATGCTGCTTAACGCGTCACGTACCGATTTTTGCGATGATTTCAGCGAGATAACCGGGCAGGCAGTCGCAAAAAGGGCGGCGGAGATTGCTGTATCCGGGCAGCATAACATCCTCTTTTCGGGACCTCCCGGTTCCGGTAAGACCATGATCGCAAGAAGAATGCCCGGGATAATGCCTGCCTTAAGCTTTAGGGAAAGCCTTGAGATATCAAGGATATACAGTGTCGCAGGACTGCTTGATGATGAGCAGTATCTGATAACAAGACGCCCGTTCAGATCGCCGCATCATACGTGTACCGTGACCTCGCTCATCGGCGGGGGGATAACGCCGAAGCCGGGTGAAATAAGCCTTGCGGTAAACGGCGTGCTTTTTCTTGACGAGATGCCGGAGTTCGGGCGGGAGGCGATAGAGGCGCTGCGACAGCCTCTCGAGGACAGGAAAGTGACCGTTTCAAGACTTAACGCGACATATACATATCCGGCGGGCTTCATGCTTGTGGCCTCGATGAACCCTTGTC
>JAEEVO010000182.1 GCA_016290905.1 Lachnospiraceae bacterium
GCTTCATGGTTGAAAGTTACATAGAAGACGGCAATCAAAAAATCGGCGGAGGCGTCTACGGCAAATCCATTACCGATGCATGCCTGGGGTGGAAGAAGACCGAGAAGCTTGTTAAAGAGATTGCGGAAATACTTTAAATAAATTTGGGGCAGGATGGGATAGTATTTATGTTGGTTTTGTTTTTTCCTTTTTTGGCGTGGCTGCTGTTTTCTAACGTGAACACAGCTGTTCCGGCACCGACTGATTTTGAGCCTGTAATGGAAACGGTGCAGGAGGACAGCGACTATTATGAATCTGTTGCCTTAAAAACCGTTCAGCTTATTGACGGAGACGCGCCTTATTCTTACTATACCGTTACGCAGGATGTGGCGGAGCCCGGCTTGTATTCATACGAATATGCTTTTTCCGAAAAAGGCATTTTGTACTATATTCTGAACAAAGAAGAAAACGGTCGATACTCGAGTTTCCTGAGAAGGTTTGATGCTTATACGGGTGAACTTCTTGCAGGAGACATAGGCCTTATCAATTCCGAATATTCATACGAGGTTCGCGCTATAGCACGGAAAAAAGACGGCTATTTTGCATGGGCCTACAATATGGATTTGTCCGAAATTCAGATTTTAAGCCTGTCTATGGAAGGCGACATTCTTTCGGGGGTTTCATTTGAAGAAATAGTTCCTTTGATATCCACTCACAATAAGGACTACGCGGGAAACAGCAATACGGTGAAATTCGACAGCATGACTTCAGACGGAAGGAATGTGTACATTTCTTTTGACGGCAATTATGTAAGTCTTAATGAGAATCTTGATTCTGTTATAAGCCTCTATGCGGATGACAGCTTATGCAACGTCTGCATCGGCACTGACGGAATGCTTTATTTCAACGATTCTGCCACCGGTAATATTTATACCGTCAGTCCGTTATCTGACAGAGCAGAGCCTGTTATTGCTCCGTTCAGAGCAGATACCAAATTGTTCCCGGACTTTAATAACAAACTGCTCATTACTGACGGAGACATGATCAGAACTTTGGATCCTTATCAGAAGAAGCTTTGGGATTCTTTCAAAATTGCATCCTTCGGTCTTTGCGAAGTGAACATAGATGATATATTCAGAGACAATGACGGCTGCTTGCATATTGTGTTCAGGGAACAAAAGGTCGCTTATGACACCGGGAACGGGTCCGAAACCGGGGAAAGATATGTCTATTTTGTCCCTCGCATGACTGTGCTGGTACCTGAAGGAGTCAGAGCTCGAATTAACAGAGAAACCCCGGATCCTTACTGTGACGGTAAATATGAAGTGAAGATAACAGCTATTTCGGATTATGAACCGGAATATATCAATCCGCTTCCAAGGATAGTCAGTGAGGATTATTTATATATCAGCCAAAGAAAAGATGAAGAGGACGGAGACTGGCTCTTAAGACGGGACCTCTCGGGCAAGGGGAGGCCGGAGGGCTGCTATAAGCTTGAAGTAGGCGAGCCCGGCTCAAGCATAACTACCATGGCATGGGCAAGCGGTAACGAATTTATTGCGTATGCATATGACATAGACAGTCGCACCGGAGAAGAAATCGAGGCTGTTGTCAGAATGACGGCGGACGGTAAACTGATAAAGAAAAAACTCATATCGGAACTGCCTGAACTTTACGGCGGAGAACTGTGGAGAAAACCGGTTTCCGACGGCAAAAATACATATATTATATACGGTACCAATGAATTTTCGTCCCCGGTTATGCTTGATAAGGATTTCAATTTCGTAAGGAAATTCCCTGTTTCTTACAGCAGAAACGGGTTTGATGACGAAGGGCTTCTTTATCTCTTGGACCAGGCCTCGGGGCTGATATCCTATTATGACAGTAAAACCGATACCTTTACGGAAGACGTGAATTATGTCATTCACTATCCCGATGAAATGTTTGGCGGCGGACATAAAGAAGTGATTATCAGAAAGAACTCCTGTTTCTTTAGCTACAGTTCGGAAGACGGAATCACCGAGAAGATGTTTGACGGTATTGATTACGGAATGGATATGGAGAACGTTTACGGCTGTTATCGTGACGGAGATGATTCTATCGTTGTAGTATATAAAGGATACTGGAACAGTCTTGATGTTTACGAAAATTCCTATGACAGGGACTTTTGGGATGAGGGAGTTTTCAAAGCTGTGTTTACAAAAGCGAAAGCGGATACACAGGATGAACCGGCTGACACGACGGCTTCTTTAGAGTAGCGCTGTTTCGCCCTTTAATAAATAAAAAAGTACAAAAGATGGTTAAAAGACTCAAATGGATTTTGGCCATCTTTTTTGTTCTTAACAATTGTTAAGAATTGCTAACATATGTTAATTGTGGCCCAAAAGCATTGAACCTGACAGTTTCACTAAGTACCATAAAAGTGAACAGAGGCGGTATATTACGGTACGAATTAAGGAGGGTAACTACTAAT
>JAEEVO010000067.1 GCA_016290905.1 Lachnospiraceae bacterium
CGAAAGCTGACAGCGGAAGACACACAAACATAAGCGCTCCCATCGCCGTAGAACAAACTCGTTTTAAAACTTTTTTCTTCATACCTTTTTCTCCCTTGTAATTGTGATGCTTTGTAAATTACCCTTTCATAAAGATAGATACCAAAAAGAGCACATTTCCCCCCTCTCAAAAGGAAGATTGTTAAACATAGACAAATTGGGCAGAGGTTTTTTGTGTATTATTGCCAACCGGACCTGTATATTTAACCGGTATCAGTCCCAATTCACTTCTTAAAAATGACAATGTTCAATGCTTATATTTTCAGTCATTCACATGAAAAGGCTGATGGTGTACAATGTTCAGAAGATGTTCCCGCAAAGATCCTTTCGGGAGATATTAGTTCTTACCGGATATCAAGACAGAAAGGAATTGTATCACTAAGACCATGTCCAAAACAGAACGCACCAACGTGATGCGCGTGCTCGATCAAAAGAAAACAGAATACACCGCGCACACCTACGACCCCGACCCGACGCTCACGGGCGAGCAGATAGCGGCGATACTCGGCGAAGACGCAAAAAAGGTCTTCAAGACCCTGGTCACTGTAGGAAAGACCGGCGTCCACTATGTATTTGTAGTCCCGGTGGAAGCGGAGCTCGACCTCAAAAAGGCTGCCAAGGCCGCAGGCGAGAAATCGATTGAGATGATCAAACAAAAGGAGCTTCTTCCATTAACCGGCTACGTCCACGGCGGATGTTCTCCTATAGGAATGAAAAAGCCCTTCAAAACATTCATCCACGAATCGGCTCCCAATTACGATAAGGTCTTCGTAAGCGCCGGCAAGGTCGGCTTCCAGATAGAATTATCCCCCGCGGACCTCATCGCCGTGGCGGGGTGCGCAGCAGCGGATATTATATAGACACAAAGTAACAACGCACAGCATAAAATGTGACGAGGCAGATCCGCTTGACTACGGTCTATACCACGATATATACTATAAGCGAAAGGAAGGTGATCATTATGATGACTGCAAAAGTTTTTGAGAATGGAAGAAGTCAGGCTATAAGACTTCCGAAGGAATGTCGTTTCTCATCAGATGAGGTGATGGTAAACAAGATCGGTGAAATGGTGATCCTGCTTCCTAAGCAGAGTAAATGGGATTCTTTTACGAAAGCGATAGATATGTTCTCAGATGATTTCATGTCTGACGGAAGAGCAACAGATATCTGTCAGGAGCGTGAAGCCCTATGAGATATATGCTGGATACAAACATCTGTATCTATGCGATCAAGCATAAGCCGGAGAAGGTGTTTCGAAAATTAAAGGAAGTTGATCCTGAAGATGTATGTGTATCTTCGGTCACTTACGCAGAACTAATGCATGGAGTAGAAAAAAGTGCAGCTGTAGAAAGAAACCGTTTGGCACTTTCCATGCTTCTCGCAAATATAGAAATTCTAAATTTCGATGCAGATGCGGCGGTATGTTATGGAAAGATCAGAGCAGGACTTGAAAAGAAGGGCACACCGATCGGTCCTCTTGATATGATGATAGCCGGTCATGCAATGTCAATGGGATATACCCTTGTAACGAACAATGTAAAAGAGTTCTTAAGAGTCCCTGATCTGAAAATGGAGAATTGGGCTGAGTGATCATATTCGGTAATAAAGCACGTTTCTCAAAACGATGATATTTGAGGTGCACCATAATGGTGACATGAATTTTCAAGGTGGTGCTTGAAGTCTTTTATGTTGCAAGAGATACTAAAGTCAGATCTGCAGATAAAAAAATATGGAAGGAGCGGATTTGACATGGTCGAATTTGGTGAACAGCTCAGAAGAGCGAGAGAAGCAAAAGGGATGACGCAACAATCTCTTGCAGAACAATTATATGTAACGAGACAGTCTGTTTCCAGATGGGAATGTGGGGACAGATATCCCGATCTTCTTACTACAAAGAAAATATCTCAGATTCTGGAAGTGAGCCTTGATGATCTGTTATCCGGAAAAGAAATGATAAAAGTAGTAGAAAGAAACCCTGTAATAGAAAATAAAGTTGCTAACATGATAATGACAGTCTTATATGCATTTGCCGCATTGTTGTACCTTATTACTGTGTTTGATATTGTCTTTAGGATGAGTTACGTACCAAATAATGCAATGGCTTTGGTATCAATTCATTTTTTGGTGATCCAGGTATTGGGTCTTTCAATATCCATAGCTGCTTTTGTGTATGGCTTAATTAATGCTGTTAAAGGATCGTTTTCACCTAAAAAGGTGGGGGCAGTATTGATCGTTTATTTTGTGGCTTGTATAATCACCGATACAAATCAGTTGATGCCACTCAAAGCATGGCAGTATTTTGCAGTAATGGCAGTCGGTGTTGTTTTACCCAATCTGCTTGCGGGAATTGCAACATTTTTCTGTTTCATCAGAGCAGACAACAGAAAAATATGGTTATGGCTGATCGCACTAAATTCAATCTGGGGGATTGTGCACTCTATTATACCGCTGTATCCGGATTTTCTTGGGACCGGTAAGCTTTCGGCTCTGAGTATTTATTTGAGGATTGTGCTGTCTGTCGCAATATATGTACTGATCCTTTATCAGACGTATACACTGTATAAAAAGAGGCTTATTGCCATTGACGTAAATTATCAGAGGTAACTATGAACAAACTTGGTACACAGACTATAGAGACAAAACGACTTATACTCAGAAGATTTCGCGTAGAGGACGCGGAGGATATGTACAACAACTGGGCGTCCGATCCCGAGGTCACCACTTTTTTGACCTGGCCTACGCATGCAAGCGTTGACGTAACGAGATCTCTTTTGACAAACTGGGTGACCCGCTACGAAGACGGCACATATTTTAACTGGGTAATGGAGTCCAAAGAAACCGGACACGCCATCGGCAATATCTCGGTAGTACAGCTAAGAGAGGACATTGAAGCCGCCGATATCGGATATTGTATGAGCAGATCGTACTGGGGGCAGGGTTTTATGCCCGAAGCGTTAAAGGCTGTCATGGATTATCTTTTTGATGAGGTGGGCCTTAACCGTGTGGCCGCATGTCACGATTCCAACAACCCCAAATCCGGCCGCGTAATGCAAAAGGCCGGCATGAAGCTCGAAGGCACAATGCGTGCCGCCGGCAAAAACAACCAAGGTATCTGCGACAAAGTCTGGTACGCAACGATAAAAAGCGACCGCATATCCTAGATAACCACAATATTGTTTCTATTGTGGAATGGTGGATTTACAGAGGATCGGCAAAGAATTCAGAAATGGATTTGATGCCGATCTTTTTTTCAAAAATATGGTCAAACGAAAAACTAACTTCTAGTACATGAGATTTTGACCTCGTATTTTGCGATTTAAGGAACTTTTACAAGGTCACCCTATATAAAAGTACCCTAAAATCTGATATAATTCGTTCTGTGAAAGTTGTTTGTTTGTATAGCAAACAGACAGCTGGAGAAAATTGAGCAAAAGTAAATTCCACCTGTCGAGGATGATTTTTTGTATGAAGTTAGTCCTTGCTTGTGTGGTATCTGTCCGCTCTAAATATTATTTTTCTATGAGTGCCGGTTTTAGCATGACAGAGTCTGGGGAGACTTTATGCTGTCCTACTAAAAACGGTATTCTTTTGTCTAAAAGTATCTCAGCCAACTCAAATGGAGTTGCTCCGTTAAGGCTGTCTCTGGCAGTTGAGTTTATATGGCTGGCCATCAGATTGACGTCATCCTGAGTGTACCTATTCATACTGCGTCCCTTTGGGATTACATATCTTATGAACTCGTGATTTTTTTCAAGTTTACCCTTTTGATTAGAGATGTAAGGATCGCAGTAAAAGACATATGTACGATGCTTGCCATCAGGTGCTTTTTCAATATCCCAGGGATTTTTAAATTCGGAGCCATTATCGGTAAGGATAACACCGAAATACTTTCTAAATAGGCGTAATGAAATGGTGTCTGTAAGTGAGTTTATGGCATTTACAACACATTCCTGGGTGCATCTGGGTAATAGGATAACAATCATGAAATTGCAACTCCTGAATAATAGGGTAAGAAGACATTTGCCAGATTCCCTGTTTCCCTTGACCGTGTCCATTTCGACTATACTTGTGTCGGGATAGCCGTCAATGAAGCGTTCGAAATCCTTGTAGGTACGTTTGTTTCGATATACCTGGTTGATATTTTTGGCGCGGCTAGCAGCTGTCGTTTTCTTTCTCCGCTTGTATCGTACGCGACGGGGAAGATCGATGTTTCGAGCCTTAAATACCCTTTGATCAAGGTAGTTATATAAAGTTCGTCTGCACACGGGAATCTCATCTGCATGAACAGCGAAGATATGACTTAATGGTTGCCCTTTAAGAACTAGGGGAGAGATAAGATCATTCAACTCTTTCAGCTCTTCCGGAGTCATGTTGATACCTTGTCGGCATTCACTAAGCTTTTTTTCGTATTCCCTTTGTGCTCGCACTCCTTCGTATACAATTTTAGCCTTTGTACATCCTCGTTTACTGGGACAGCCGTTGCACACATAGGGCGCATTGTTTAGGCGATTACAGTGAAAAGGGTTGTACTGCTGACAGTATCGGGCCTCGCTGTTTCGATAATAATTATCATCCGGGTGAAGTACTGCATCAGAAACCATACAGGATTGATGCTTGTTGCATGATGAACAGTGAGGATATTTGATTTCATGCATTAGCGGAACATGCCGGTGACGTTTAACCTCTTTAGAGATAGTAGAAGGATCTTTGTGCAATGTTGCGGCAATACTTCTGAAAGAACTATTCTGCAAAAGTTCCTGTTCTATATAAATACGATCCGACAAGGTTAAGTGGTGTCCATTCCCTTTCAAATCTTTACTCATAAGGGACTCCTTTCTTAGCGGACAAATAACCATATCAATCATATAAGATTGAAAAAATGTTGTGCAAGAGAAACTTCCACAGTGGTTAACATAACAAGGAAGACATGCAGAATTAAAAAATTCACATTACGTTTTTAATATGACTTGTGAAGATATCTTAAACGTAATATACTTTAGAAAAGCGGTAATCGGACCGGAAAATTGAAATAGGAGTTCTTTATGGAAATAAAAAGGGATAATTATTTAAAAAAACTTATAAGTAAAAGAAATAATGGACTAATTAAGGTTATTACTGGGGTTAGACGATGCGGTAAATCATATTTACTTTTTAATTTGTACTATGATTATCTTATTAATGAAGGTGTGTCAAAGGATTGTATTATATCTGTTCCGTTAGATGATGATGACTATATAGAGTGCTGTGATCCTCAAAGATTATCTGAATATATAAAAAGCAGAATAACTGAAACAGACAAGCAGTATTATGTTTTTATAGATGAAGCACAATATGCGATTACTAAGGAAGAAATGAAAAACTCGGATGTTCCAATCAGACTATATGGGGTTTTAAATGGATTACTTAGAAAGAAGAACGTTGATGTGTACGTTACAGGAAGTAATTCTAAGTTTTTATCCTCTGATATTTTAACAGAATTTAGAGGGCGTGGTGATGAAATACATATTGCGCCTTTGTCGTTTTCGGAATATTATCCTGCCGCTGGAAAAGATAAATATGATGCATGGCAAGAGTATTTATTCTACGGTGGATTACCTCATATATTGGCAGAACCGGATAACACGTCTAAAGAAGCATACCTCGAACGATTAAATTACGAGATCTATATCAGGGATATAGTCGAAAGACATGAGATACGAGATACGGCCGGTATGGAAACTCTGATGAAAGTAATTGCATCGGGTGTTGGTTCACTGACTAATGCTCAGAAAATATCTGATACTTTTAAAAGTGCCGGAGATAAGGGAATTTCTATGCCCACGATATCTAATTACTTGAATTATTTGCTGGAGAGTTTTATTACCCAAAAGAGTGAAAGATATGATATTAAAGGACGCAAATACATAGGAACTCCATCAAAGTATTATTACACGGACTTGGGGTTAAGAAACGCTCTTTTGAATTTCCGTCAATTTGAAGAGACCCATCTGATGGAGAATGCAATATACAATGAATTGATATACAGAGGTTACAAAGTTGATGTTGGCGTAGTTGAGATCCGCGTTGATGAAAATGGGAAAAAAGTGCGTAAGCATTTAGAGGTTGACTTTGTGATTAACAAAGGCAGTAGGCGCTATTACATTCAGTCAGCATATGCGCTGCCGGATCGAGAAAAGATAGAGCGGGAACAGGCATCTCTTACAAAAATATCAGACTCTTTTAAAAAGATTATAATTACCGGTGGCAATAAACCGGTGTGGAGAAATGAACAGGGTATAACTATTATGGGAATATTTGATTTTTTGTTGAATGAAGACAGCCTGGATTTTTGATGACCCTAATCGGGGGACCGTGTACCTTTAACACGAGAAATTGACAACATCCCGTTTTCGTGTTATAAAGGGATTGCAGTAAATAACTAAAGTAAGACGAGGTATTTTATGTTAAGCGTGGTTAGATAACTATTGCTGATTTTTCTGAACTAAGAGGATCAGTGATAATTGGGTTAATGGTATGGTTGCCATTGACTTTGTTTTTGTACGCTTAATATCATGGATACATACCTCGTTCATAGAGAGGCTTTCCTCTCTGTGCGGATAATTGTATATATTATAATTTCAAAGCCATGATATCTTTGCGTAAAGATGTCATGGCTTTTTGTGCGATAAACGAATGCCATCTGTTGCAAGCTTGTTTGCGAACAGATGGCTGAGTGAACGGTCATCGAGCGGACTAGTACGCGAGATGTCCGTCGCATCGAGTAGGAGTCAGCCTACTCGATTTTTGGAGGTAAAAATGAAAACGAATACTAACACAAGATGTGAGAATTATAGGGAATTTTTTACGAAGGAATATTTAATGGGACCGAACAGCTTAAGACTGCTGGATGAAATGCTTGAAAAATATCCGTTGAAGGAAGGCGGCCGCGTTATGGATCTGGGATGCGGAATGGGCATCACCAGCCTGTTTCTGGTAAAGGAAGCTGAGGTGAACGTTTTTGCCACAGACCTTTGGATCCCGGCTGAACAAAATGCTGAGAATTTTAGGAAATGGGGCGTTGAAGACCGAATCATCCCCATTCATGCCGACGCCCGCAATCTGCCTTATGCACATGGGTATTTTGATGCGATTGTGAGTATTGACGCGTTCCACTATTTTGCGGCAAAGAAGGGCGTTCTCGAAGAGAGGGTGCTTCCTTTCCTGAAAAAGGACGGAGTACTGGTAGTGGCTATGCCCGGTCTTAAGGAAGAACTTAACGCAGAGCAGGAAGAAGCTTTACTCGAGTGGTTTGAAGGTAACAGAGACGAACTTGATACATTCCACTCAAGAAAATGGTGGATGAACTTATTTGACAACAGCGATGACTATGAGGTGGTCATGGATTTTGATCTTGACTGCTTCGATGAAGCATGGAATGACTGGTTTGAGTCCGGACACGAGTACGGAATAAAAGATAAAGGATATTTCGACAGGGGGCTGGGCGAATATCTGTCATTCATCGGTATTGTCATACGCAAAACACATTAAGATTACGATAACATCGGAGAAACAGAAATGAATACAGAACAACAGATAGAATTTGATAAAATAAAAGAGATATGGGCGCAGCTTGCGGTTACGGGAGCTGCCAAAGAGGAAATAGCGAATACGTCTGTAATCCTTGATGAAGCGGAGCTGAACGTAAAGCTTCGCGAAACCACCAACAGCAGGGAAATGATGGAAAAACTTGGGAATCCTCCGCTGCAGGATGTGACAGAGGTCAGGAAGATCCTGACGGAAGCGGGTAAAGGAGCGTGTCTTACTCCTTATCAGCTTGAACGCGTGGAAAAAGTTCTGGTGGCAGTAGAGCGATTAAAGTATTATCTCGCCGGAGGCAGGCAGTATGAGAATCCGCTTGCATATTATGATGAAAACCTTGATGGATTAAATGATCTGCGAGAGAATATATGCAGGCAGATCAGATGTGAAGAGGTGGATGACCATGCGTCTAACGTCCTGTATGATGTAAGGACCCGGATGATCCATGCCGAGGAAAACATAAAACAGAAGGCTGAGCAGGTCATAAGGAACAACAAAGACTGCATGGCGGATACCTTCTATACATTGAGAAACGGAAGAGTCTGCGTTCCGGTCAAAAAAGAATATCGGTACAGGATCGACGGCACCGTTTTGGATAAGTCTGCCACCGGAAACACGGTTTTCATAGAACCTGCCGCCCTTGGTAAATACTACGAAGAACTGCAGCTGCTGCGTGTGGAAGAAGAAAACGAGGTTTACAAGATACTGTATACCCTTTCGGCACTTGTGTCGGATGCCATTCCTGCCATGGAAGAAAATATGAGAATGATGGAAAAACTGGATTTCATATTTTCCAAGGGAAAGCTCAGCATTGACCTTGACTGCGTGGAACCGAAGATTAATCTTGAAAGAAGGATAGTCTTAAAAGAAGCAAGGCATCCCCTGATGGACAGGAAGATAAACGTGCCGCTCGATTTCAGTCTCGGTGTTGATGAGAAAGGCAGGAAACCGATCCGCGGGATCATTATCACCGGACCCAATACGGGAGGCAAGACCGTATCGATAAAAACGGTTATGATAAACGCATATATGGCACAGTGCGGACTCCACGTCCCTTGCGGCGAAGCGGATATCTGTATGAATTCCGGCTATTTATGTGATATTGGAGACGGACAGAATATTTCTGAAAATCTGTCCACATTCTCTGCGCATATCGAAAATGTGCTCGAGATACTTCGAAAAGTGAACAGGGAAAGCCTTGTTATAATGGACGAGTTAGGCTCCGGTACCGACCCGACCGAAGGCATGGGAATAGCAACCGCGATTCTTGAAGAATTACGCAAAAGTGGGGCTGATTTCCTGGTGACGACGCATTATCCCGAAATCAAGGAATATGCGGCAAAACATGAAGGGATCATAAACGCCAGAATGACTTTTGACCGTGGAACTTTGATGCCTACATACAAAATGGTGATCGGAGAGGCCGGAGAAAGCTGTGCTTTCTATATCGCGGACCGCCTCGGGATGCCGGAGAGCATGCTGAAGACAGCAGTGGAAGCCGCATATGGCCGGGAGGCTCTGAAAACGTATAGCTTTGGGAAAAACGCCGACATCTCCAAAAGTGAAAACAGGAAGGTTCAAAGGTATAAAAAGCCGACCAATAATCCGAAATTGTCGCCGCAGTTCAGTATAGGCGACAGCGTAATGGTATATCCTGATAAGAAGATAGGCATAGTCTGCGAACCGGAAAACGATAAGGGAGTGCTCAGAGTCCAGATAGCGGGCCGGAAAATATGGATCAATCAAAAGCGCGTAAAGCTTCATGTCAAGGCCGAAGAACTGTATCCGGAAGATTATGATTTCTCTATCATCTTTGACTCGGTGGAGAACCGTAAAAAACGTCATGATATGGAACGGAAGTATACCGATGAAGTGATCGTAACGTATCCCGGATGGTCCACCGGGGACGGGGGTTGTGGACCATAAGCGTTAAAGTGACTTACAGGGCAGGATCAAATCCTGCCCTGAACACTTTCGTTACGATCAGATTCTGAAGAACGCCACGCTCTCTCTGAGCCGGTTTGCAACGTCGTTCAGCTCGACGGCTTTTTCTACGATTGCAGCCATATTATTGTTAAGTTGTTCAAGCGAAGCGCTCGTTTCTTCCGTTGAAGCAGCATTTTCTTCCGAAATACTCGAGAGGGAACTGATGGCATCCACGATACCGTCCTTCTTGGAATTCATGAATTCAGTCTGATGAGCGGTGTCCTCATTCTCGTCCTTTGCTTCATCGAGGACATTAAGCATTGCATCGAAGCTTTCAACCATCTTCGAAAGTGCAACATTCTCACTCGTTGTTGCTTCTTTAATGCTTCCCGTAAGCTCCATGTTCCTCTCGGAATAAGAGCTGATATCCTTAAGCATTGCCGTGATCTCACCCGCGAGCCTGTTTGTCTCGGTTGCAAGATCCTTGATATTCTCGGCAACAACCGCAAATCCACGTCCCGCCTCGCCTGCTCTGGCTGCCTCGATCGAAGCATTAAGTGCAAGGAGGTTTGTCTGACCCGCGATGCTAATGATACCGTCGGCAGCACTTGAGATCTTACTTACAAGAGCTGCAGTTTCACTAACCGAACCGGTAACCTCACCGGCCTTCTCATCCGTCTCTTCATCGGCTTTTCTGATATCATAAAGACCGCCCTGAATCTCTTTTGAGCTTTCCGCCAGCATTTTGACTTTCTCAAGTGTATTCTGTACAGAATTGTATACATTATCAATGGCGTGTCCGATCTCGATCGTTATGCTCGATGTTGTCTGTACATCATCAGCCATCGATCCGGCACCGAGAGCAAGATTTTCGACTGCCAAGGAAATATCCTTGGTGATGGTCTGCGATTCGGCTATGCTATCCTTGGTCTGTGCAGCTCCTTCGGAAACCTTTCCCGCATTTTCGATAACCGACGAAACCGCGCTGTTAAGCTTACGACGCATGTCCTCATTTTCCTTGCCCAGATTGACAAATTCCTTAAAGAAGCTTTTTATGCTGATACTTGTTGCAAAATCACCTTCAGAAAGATTCAGCGTTGCCTGTTCGAACGACTTAAGACTTGTCCTCAGGTTGTAAATAACAACGATCGCAAGAGCAAGGACAACAAGCAGAACAATCACAAAGACGATAAGGAGGCTAATTATCTTTTGGTTTGTTTCTTCGGTAAGAATCTCCGCTTCTTTGTTGGCCCAGGCCTCGGTGATGTCGGTCATGTAAGAGATTCCTTCTCTTACTGTTTCAAAATCAATGCAGAACATTGCCCAGCTTCCGGTCTGCGCAACAACATCGTAGTCATTTCTCCAAACTTTGTACGCATCCTGATAAGCCTTGTAATTGTCTTCAAAAGACTTGCCGTTTTCATCTTTTTCTACTGTATATAACAGATCGCTTGTCTTGGCGATCTCTACTGCTTTTTCTACCCTGTCAACAAATTGATCAACATTTTCGGTCCAGTTTCCGAGATATATTCCCTTTAATTCATCCATTGAAATTGTTGAAGTGTCAACCTGTGCCCACCCCTCGGTAAGCTCACGATAGTGGAAAGCACCGAGCATAGCCTGATAAAGGTCTCTGTCGGCATTCAACAGCTTCTCGCTGATTGAATAGAGCTTATCATAGTACATGTCTTTAGCCTTTTGGGATGTACTGTTGATCTGGAATGCAAAGAACAAAATGCAAAGTATCAACGCTACGCCCATTGCAGCGCTTATGGCAATAATAGAACCCTTCAGACTTAGTTTTCCTTTCATACGCGATCTCCTTATGAGTTAGTGTATATTATATTCACGGCTCCTAATGTGATTTATATAATGTCACAGATACTGTACAATGTCAATCGTTTTTCGAAAACAACTGTTATCATATTTTGCTATTGCGTATTCTGTTTTTTGTTTTCGCAATACTCCTCTTGCTTGTCGGATGGTCCACCGGGGACGGGGGTAGTGGACCATAAGCGTTAAAGATAGTATAATCTGATCAAAGGAGATATCTCGAGGAGTTGCTGAAATGAAAAAGTTTGACCATAATGGCCTGTTAATGAGGGAATGCAAAGTATTCAGAACCAATTCGGAAAATCGGCGATAACAATCTGAGATTAAAGGCTGTAATATCAGCGAAGTGGAGCGGGGGCAAGTAGGAGAATCTATGAAAAAAACAGTTTTTGCAGTGCTTTTTATATGCTTGATCCTCTTTTTTTCTGCTTGTAATAAAGCGGAGGAGAGCACGAATCCGCTTTCGGAAGAAAGTGTTCCGGCGGTAAGTGCTCGGGAAGAAGGTGCTCGGGAGGGAAGTGCTCCGGAGACTGCGGCTCCGTCAAAGCCTGAAGCGGAGGCTGAGAGACAAACTCCGGCTCCGCTCCCGATCGAAGGCGCATTTTTCCCGGATGCAGTATTTCTGAAATATATTAAAGACCATGCAGACTTTGACCACGATGGCTTTTTGTGCAAGGCAGAACTTGAAGCCGTCACTGAGATCAATCTTTTTATGGCAGAAAGGCTTGGTTCCGTATCGGGGATAGAGTTTTTCCCTAACCTTGTGAGGCTGACTTGCTACTCGACGGGTCTATCAAGGCTGGATTTAAGTAACAACCCTGCCCTTGAATACCTGAATTGTGGTTTGTGCCACATCAGGGAGATCGACCTCGCGGGGTGCACAAAGCTTAAAGAATTACACTGTGAATTAAATGAATTGCACACTATGGATGTCAGCGGGCTTCCTGTACTGGAGGATCTCTGGTGTGAGGTCGACGACCTTTCGGAGCTTGACCTGAGCCATAATCCGGCTCTCAGGGAACTACGCATATCAGGCAAGACCGGGCAGATCGATCTGAGCCATAATCCCGAGCTGTCCATTCTGCAGATAGATCCTATAGACGGCCCGGATGCCGGATTCCTCTCTGCCCTCAATGTCAGCCATAATCCGAAGCTCTCTTTCGTGCAACTGGCTGACTCGAGGCTTTCCTCGCTCAACCTGTCGGGAAATCCGGAACTGACGACACTGCTTATTATTTCGGATCCCGAACTGAAGGAGCTGGATGTTTCAAACAATCCGATGCTCGAGAATCTGCAATGCTACGGTGGCAGTCTTACATCCCTTAATATCAGCGGGACACCGCTACTCGAGGATCTCGTCATCAGCTGTAACTTGCTCACGCAGGTCGAACTTTCGGGTCATCCGAGATTAAGATCGCTCGGTTGTGCCCAAAACCGGCTGGAGTCGCTTGATATCTCTTCGTGTCCCGAACTAGAGTCGCTGGATTGCAGCGGCAATCAGCTTTCTTCTCTGGATTTATCGGAGAATGTAAATCTCAGATGTCTTTATGCGTTCGGAAACAGTCTTTCGGAATTGAGGGTTGACGGTATTAAAGCTTTCCGCAATCTTGAAGAAACAAAGACTGAGGATAACGGAATCGACACGTATTGCCGGGAAGTGCGTTTTGACTCTTTTGTTACAATTAAGTGCGATCCTTCAACCAAGGTTGTTTTTTGATGAACCGGGATGACCCACCGGATACTACAGCCAATGAGACGCCGGATATATAATGGTTTAATGCAAGAAGGAGCGACCGTTTGAAAGTAGTAATTATCAGACATGGATTGTACTGTTATCACACACGGATTTTTTATGC
>JAEEVO010000009.1 GCA_016290905.1 Lachnospiraceae bacterium
ACGGATTTCATGTGACGAATCTGAATATTGCCCAGGTGAAACAGAAGCACGGGATCATCGAGAGGGAAAACTATAATAAGCCAAAATCTGAGAACAGCAACCAGCCGGGATGCCCGGAAGAGAAGATTAAGGCGATAGAAGATGCCATGCAACACTTTCAAATGATATAGTATCAATTCAGAGCAGAAGGCTATATGGTATAATTTTTATAATCATTCACTGCGAAAAATTGACCGTTCATGACATGTGATTAAATTATTTAAATGACTCTTCCGAAATAACAAATAATCGGTGTATATCTTAGGAGACAGAATGTAACAATGCCAGGGAAACGAAAAGAAAAGATATTTGCGTACATTGTGATGGGAATATATTTATTATTCCTTTGTTGGTTGATCCTTTTTAAGTTGGCAGACAGTATTAACAAGATTCCGTCAATGAGGGGGATTAATCTAATTCCTTTTCATTATGATCATGATCAAATAGCTGAATCGAGGTTTCATTTTAACGAAGTGCTGTATAATACAATCGTATTCATTCCTGCTGGATTTTATTTTACAGTGATGGGGAAGAAAAAGTTTCTTTCTGGAATAGTGTTAAGTGCTTTATTGAGTTTGAGCTTTGAAACTTTGCAGTGGATATTTGCCTTAGGTGCAAGTGATATAACTGACCTAATTATGAATACTGTAGGTGGGGTGATTGGTGCCGGAACATATTGGGTTTCAGCAAAACTGTTCAAGGGGAACGAGGTTAAAATCATCAGCATTATAGGTGCTATTCTGGAAACTCTTTTGGTGGGATTGTTGCTCGTGCTGATGATATCTAATTTGTAAGTTTCCGTAGAAGATATAGTTGTTTTGAAAAATGCCTTTGTTATTTAGCTGGATGATTGTATCTCGCAAGCAGTGCATCTCGGGCCCTCGATGCAATATCGCAAGCAGTGCGTTGCGATATCGCTGCGCAAAGCGGCAAGCAATGTCTGTGTCCAGACAAAGCCTGCGTAGCCTGTTGGGGTCATCACCAAATTCCCGGGAACATCTGCATAAGCAGATGAGCTACGCGATTAAGAATCGCTATCATACAACTTAGAAATTTTTGAAAAAAACAAAAAACTCTTGATGTCAAAGAACACATGAGCCGCATGAACAGCTGGCAAGCCAGGATGATATGGACAAATTTTAATTAAAATCGGCTAAAAAGATAACTGCCGAAATTAGTTGAAATATTCCTTTGAATAGTGTATAGTATAGGCGGAGGTGATTCATGTGAACGCAATCGCTGAAAATAAGAAGTTTATCACAACCGCTGAACTAAAAGATATGGGCTATTCATATTACAAGATTGGCAAGCTTGAAGAGCAGGGCATACTGTCACGGGTAAATCGAAGCACTTATGAGAACCTAACCTATAAGGGCGATGAAAACGACTTCTTCAGCGCAGAAGCTTTTGTACCGAATGGTGTTATATGCCTGATGAGTGCAGCACGGTATTACGAACTTACCAATTTTCTGCCTGATGCCGTGGATGTTGCTATTGAAAGGAAGAAAAAGGTTAATACACTGCCAGAATGGCCGGAAATCAGGATTTTTTATTTTGATGCATCCCGGATGGATCTCGGAGTAACTGAAGTCAGGGATGGCGATAACTGCTTCCACATCTTCGATATCGAGAAAACCGTGGTCGATATCATTTACTACAGGAACAAGATCGGGATTGAGGAAACTTCTGAGGTGCTTAGGAATTATCTGAAGCGCAGGGACAGGCAGATTGACAGACTTTATGCCTATGCCAAACGCCTGCGCTGTGAGAAAATCGTAAGAACGTATCTGGAGGTACTTGTGTAATGAATGCTGATTCAGTAAAAGTGAGGCTTAAGAACTTCGCAGTAAAAAACGGCTGCACTTTTCAGGAAGCTCTTACATATTATGGGCTGGAAAGGACAATCTACCGCATTTCCGTGTCCAAATATGCGGAACAATTTGTTTTGAAGGGCGGAATCTTCTTGTATGCGGTATTTGATCGCAGGTATGAACGGGCAACTACAGATGTGGATTTGCTTGCAAGGCGTATATCCAATAGCGGGGAGGAAATGAAGACCGTATTCCGGGAAATTCTCTCTCTTGATATCGATGATGCACTTGTATTTGAAACGGACTCCATAACTGTGGAGGACATAACAGAGTTTAAGGAATATCACGGTCTTCACATCTCAGCTGTTGGATATCTTGATCGGACAAAGATTCCGGTCGGCATAGATATCGGATTTGGGGATGTGATCTATCCTGATGCAGTGAAAATGGACTTCCCTGTCATACTTGATATGGATCCGCCGAGAGTAAACGCCTACTCTCTGGAATCATCCATCGCGGAGAAACTGGAAGCCATCATACATAACGGTTATCTGAACAGCAGATATAAGGATTTTTATGACATCTATGTTCTATCCCAAAAGTACGAATTCTCTTATGAAGAGCTTCGGAATGCTGTCGTAGAGACCTTTGAGAATAGAAAGACTCAGATGACAATGGATTCTGCTGCATTCGGGGCTGATTTCCTGAATGATCCAATGCATCAGACAAGATGGAACTCATTCCTGAAAAAGAAAAAGGCACTTATACAGGTATCCATGACAGATATGATGGACAGAGTAAAAGTATTTGTTTGTCCGGTGATTGAAGGAACAGCGAAAGTAACATGGAATCCTGAAAATGGAATCTGGGAATAACGTAATTTGAGACGCAAGACGCGTCTTCAACCAAATACATATCTTATGAAGAGTCGAGCAATCGGCTCTTTTATTTTGCAATAACGGAGGAAGGGGGCTGAATACATGGCTGGTGGGCTGACCGGGTATTAAACATAAATATTGACATTGAGATATAAATGTTGCATAATTGACGATAAAGAGTTGTATAAGTAAGACGTTATTCCGTTGGGGCAAAACAGGGTTTGACCGGCAGCATGTGACAGGATGAGCAGCAGTAAAGGAGTTTGGATTTATGAAATATGAAGAGATCATAAACAGCAGGTTTGCGGAGCCTGCGGCAGTCATCGGCTATAAGGACGGGAATATCAGGATTGTCGAGATCAATGAGAAGTTCCTTCCGGAATTATGGATGAATGTTTCCGTTGAAGAATATGTTAATTCAACTCCCGATAAGATTTTTGATGAAGAAAACCTGGAAAAATTTATCAATGCCATAAAAAAATGTGTTGAAACCGGAGAAGAACAGGAAGTGGAATCCTGGCGCCGGGTTTTTTCCGTATGCTGCGGTTTTGATAAGATTTGTTTAAAGAGCAGGTTGATCCTGATAGAAAAAACTCCCGAAGAGGCGTTTGTTTATGAATCCGTAAGGAATGTTTCGAATGAGAGAAGGACTCAGGATACCCTTGCGGATGTAGAGTACAGGTATAAACAGGCAAGCGAGCAGATAAATATATATAATTGGGAGTATATTATTGCGACCAAGGAGATGCGTCCCTGCTACAGATGTATGAGGGATCTCGGTCTGCCGGCTGTCGTACAGAATTATCCGGAGCCTGCCATTGAAATGGGTATATTCCCTCCCGATTACGCCGATATGTATCGAGACTTGATGCAAAAGATTGATGCCGGTATACCCGAGATTGAAGCGGATATCCCTCTTACGGTAGGCAGGGTTCCGTTCCGTATAAAGTATACGACTGCATTTGATGAGAACGGGGAACCGGTTAAGGCATTCGGTTCGGCAACGCTCATATCCGAGACTGAGCTCGGACATATAAAGCTCGATAATCAGATCATAGATACACTTGCGGGAGAATATAAGTGTATCTATCTTGCGGATTTTGTAAACAATTCTGTAAAGATCATCAAGCAGGACGATATCGTTTCGGTTCCCGAAAGTGCGGACTGTAAGAGCCTTTTGAAACATATGGCATCAAAACTTCAGGAAATATCCGAGGATAAAAAAAGGCTTATAAGCAACGTGAAGCTTTTCCGTACCGAGCTGTTCAAGAACGCTGAAAAAAGAGAGTTTGTTTATAAAGATGACGCAAGTAAACGTTGGATAAGGATAGAATATCAGGTTATTGAAAGAGGAGCCCTCGGAATTGACCGTATTCTTATCATGGTATCGGTAATCGATGAACTCCGTGCCCAGAAAATGGATGCGGACAGACTTATCGCAACGCAGAAGGTAGAACTTGAGAAAAGACAGCAGATGCTGCTTGCAGCGGTGGATGAGGCTAACAAGGCCAACAAGGCAAAAACTCAGTTTTTCTCGAATATGTCACATGACATAAGAACTCCGATGAACGCTATCATGGGCTTTTCAAAGCTTGCGATAGAGGAGATAGATAATAAGGAAAACCTTAAGGATTATCTTACAAGGATAGATTCGGCAAGTGAGCACCTGCTGAACCTTATAAATGACATTCTTGACATGAGCAGGATTGAGAGTGGGAAGATGGAGCTTTCCGCAAATCCGGTTAATCTTAAGACGCTTGTACTTGAGTGCACGGAAATGATCCGTGTCAAGATGGATGAAAACAAGTTAAGATTCAATGTAGATGTTGATGAAATGGGTGATGATATTGTCGAGTGTGACAAACTGCGGTTTGATCAGGTTATTCTGAACCTTCTTTCAAATGCCTACAAGTTTACACCCGAAGGCGGAAGTGTATCAGTATCGGGCAAACTGTTAAAACGCGGTGACAAGCTGACTTATGAGATAAGGGTTAAAGATACCGGAATAGGCATGTCAAAACAATTTACGGAGCATATCTGGGAAGCTTATTCTCGAGAAAAAACAGCGGCAGTACGTGAGACACAGGGAACCGGACTCGGTATGGCAATCGTGAAGAATATTGTGAATATGATGCATGGAGCCATAACTCTTATCAGTGAGCTCGGAGAGGGAAGCGAGTTTATCATTGAATTGCCTATGGTACCCGTACACTCAAAAAGCACGGATGATACGTACAATAAAGATGTTGAAGATGCAATGAAGAAGGATTACAGCGGAGTGACCGTTCTGGTCGTAGACGATACTCCGTTTAACCTGAAGCTTGTTGAACGGCTGCTTGTCAAGTTCGGAATAACCGTAAAGACCACAGAGAGCGGAATTGAAGCCCTGCAACAGCTAAAAGCATCAAAACCCGGAGATATAAATCTTATCCTGATGGATGTCATGATGCCTGTCATGGATGGTCTTGAAGCAACAAGAAGGATAAGAGCCATGGAAGATCCCGGTCTTGCATCCATTCCCGTTATCGCTATGACGGCAAATGCTTTTGAAACAGATGTCAGGAAAGCTTTTGATGCGGGGATGAACGCCCATATTCCCAAGCCGTTTACCGTGGAGGAGCTGATCACCACGATAAATAAAAATCTGAAATAACAAAAAGACTATCAAAAGAGGAAGAGTAAAATGAAAAAGTTTGTTTTATGTATCATGATCATAGCTATGATCGCAGCAGCCGCAGCGTGCGGAAAAAAAGAAGATACGTCGTCGGGCGGAAACAATGAGCCCACAAAATCAGCGGAAGCAACTAAGCCGGCAGAGACAACGCCGGAGCCTACAGTGACAACAGCTCCTACCGAAGATCCCGTATCGGGAAAAGAACCCACGGTAACCGAAGAGCCTGCAGCTACAGAAGAACCCACACCGGAGCCTACGGCAACCCCTGAGGTTACGGAAACACCGGAACCTACTCCCACGCCGGCTACGGACAATGACATTGCCGATCTGGTCGGCTCATGGTATGAGGTAGATTCTGCATTTACAAGAACACTTGATATAAGTGCGGAAGGTGCGGTACAGATTGTTTATGAGGGCGGCGGGATAAGGTATGGGTCGGTTGTTCTGCGTCCTGCTGACAGCGGTGATCTGTATTATTACTTCTTTGATACCGAAGGGACTCTTTTTGCGGCGGCACCCAAGAAAATTAATGACGGTGTGATAGTGATCGATATCGCGGATGAAGGCGAAGCAAGCTTCAAGAAGGATGACAATCCCGTACCTGCGCCTGCGTTAAACGCGCTTGAGGGCAGCTGGGTAGAAGAGGATGTTGAAGGTGGATGGGATCTGATCGTAACCGAAGACGGTTCATGGACAGCTTCCAGAAACGAAGAAAATGCAGAGGGTTATGTAAGAGTTGTAAGATACGGACTTAATGATATCCCTTATGCTTTCAGTTTTCGTACATTTGACGGAGGATACTGGACCACTGTTGTATGGGACTGGAACTCAGAGACTATAGAAAACATCAATGCTCTGGATCTGGGTGACGGGGGGACTAAGTTCAGGCGTTTTACCAGTGAGGATGAATTCCCGAGCAATGTACCCGGAGATAAGTATGTAGGTGAATGGGCGAACGGCAGATGCTCAATGACTGTATACAGAGAGGGCGCCGGAGCATTCATTTTTGAACTGATCTGGGCCGACAGCGCTTCCGAGTGGAATAAGTGGAGCTACTGGACATTCTACTCCGAGGAAAATAAGACATTTACATCGGACGGAATGAGTTCATTATACAGATGTACATATGATTCCGAAACCGGTGAAGAAAATACCGAAGTTATATCAAATGAGGAAAGTGCCGTATTTACCGTTTTCGGCGAGGATAAGCTCATCTGGCATGACAATACCGGGAAACAGGGCGAACTGGAGTTCGAGAGGATTCGGGATATTTCGGAGAATTAAATTAAATAGTGTGACAGCACCCCGTCTGTGATTCACAGACGGGGCATTTTTGCTTACGCATCTTTTCTTTATTTTTCTGCAGGGATTCTTTGTCTTGATTTTCTGAATTCCGCTAAAGCAGCTCTCCCTTCGGGAGTAACCGGCTTTATCCATTTTCCGCTGTACAGGTGGAACTGCATAAGCACATAACGTATCGGCTCATCTATGTAACAGCAGATAAACACGACATAGGTAGGCGCTCCCCAGACCATACCGGTAAGATATACGAGCGGCACAAGCATTACCCACATAAAAACAATTTCAAGTACGGTTCCGTAAACTGCGTCTCCCGCAGAACGGAAGGTGTCGTTCTGTGTCCAGTTCCCCATCCTGATCATGGCTGCGACCATATAGACAACGATAAACATGAATGCAATATCAAAGCTTTCACCCTCCATACCCATGAGTGTAAGGATGGGCGTATGAAGAAGTATCAGCAGAACTCCCATAAAGGTAATAAAGCCCTGGCACAGATAGACGATACGCCATGCCCTTTTATATGCGATATCAAGGTTCCCGGCTCCGACTTCCTTACCGACAAGTATTGAGGCTGCATTTGAAAACCCTGCAAAAAATCCTATTATCAGGCCTTCCAGTGTTCTGAAAACCGCAAGAGCGGCTATGGTTTCTTCAGGCTGTCTTCCGAGGACTACGTTTATCACCATGTTTCCGACACCGATAAGGACTTCGTTCATTATAATAGGAAAACATTTTTTAAAATACTCAGGCAGCAGTCCCTTACGTTTGGTAAAATGCCTTCTGAAAGCAAGCAGGTACGGATGACCGTTCTTTTTTGCAAGGATTACGATAACGATCGTACAGATACCTTGCGCCAGAACAGTGGCAAGTGCGGCACCTCTGACGCCCATTTCCGGGAAGCCGAGATTTCCGAATATAAATACCCAGTTTAAAAATACATTGAGAAGCACAGTAGCTATCGAACCGTATAACGGGATCCGAACCCTTTCGGTACATCTGAGCAGTACTGCCATTGCCATGTTAAGCACCATGAGTATGTAAGAAAAGCCAACGATCTTTAAATACTCAACACCTATTTCCTGAATACTTTGTTTATCCGTATACAGACGCATGACATATTCAGGAAATACTACCGCACAGGTACAGAAAACTATCGCAACGGTCATCATACAGGTTAGAGTAAGTCCGTAAGCCCGGTTCAGGCCGTCTTCATCCTTTGCACCCCAGAATTGTGAAATGAACAGCATTCCTCCTCCGACGAATCCCCAGTAAGCACTGAACATCAGGGATGAAAACTGGGCACACAAACCTACGGCTCCGATCTCGGTCTGTCCGAGGGAAGATATCATCATGGTATCTATCATGGAGCCTGTGGTGGTCAGCAGATTCTGCAGCGCTACCGGAACAGCTATGACCGCAATGCTTCTTATGAATTTTTTCCAATCGAAATATTGATCCTTCATTTTATGTACTTTCTGTATATAAATTCCCAATCCTATACTGTTACAACAGACTTTTTCTTTGTTACCGAGGAAACGCTGAAAGCGTTTTCGAGGTGACTTTGACGCATCAGACCGTAGTATTAAGAATGTTATGCCTTAAAAGCGTAAAAGTCAAGGCTTTTATATCATTTTTTTCAAAAAATCCTTTTGACACTTGCGAAAAAACTTGCTATAATATACTTTGTTTTTGCAGTTTTAAGATACTGAGGGAAAGGAAGTCCGTAAGGACAAGGTAAGAGTATGATTTCAAAGAAGATGGAAAACATGGTTAAGAACGGTTCTGCTATCAGGGCAATGTTTGAAGAAGGCAAAAAGATGGCAGCAAAATACGGCGCGGAAAATGTTTATGACTTTTCTTTGGGGAATCCCTCGGTTGAACCTCCGAAGGAGATAGAAGAAGCTGTAACTAAAGTGTTATCCGATTACAAACCCAACTATATTCACGGATATATGCTTAATGCCGGTTATGAAGAGGTAAGAGAAAAGATAGCTGACAGCCTCAATAAGAGATTCGGTACCGCATTTGCGGCAAGAAATATAATCATGACAGTAGGTGCAGCCGGCGGCATGAATGTTATCATGAAATCACTTCTGAATCCGGGTGATGAGGTTGTTGTTTTCAGTCCTTATTTTGGTGAATATCGCAGCTATGCGTCAAATTTCGATGCAAAGATCGTGGAGATTTCTCCCGATACGACCAGCTTCCAGCCCAAGCTTGACGAGTTTGAGGCAAAGCTCACCGATAAGACAAGGATTGTTATCGTTAACTCTCCCAACAACCCTACAGGAGTTGTTTATTCGGAGGATACAATAAAGAAGATTGCAGCCATACTTGAAAAGAAACAGAAGGAATTCGGTGCTCCCATTTATCTGCTTTCGGACGAGCCTTACAGAGAGCTCGCATTTGACGGCGTTGAGGTTCCTTATCTGACGAAATATTATAACAATACGATAGTAGGTTATTCCTTCAGCAAGTCGCTTTCTCTTCCCGGAGAGCGTATCGGATATCTGGTAATACCGGATGAGGCTGAGGATTCCGAAAATGTCATCTTGGCAGCAGGCGTTGCAACCAGGATACTGGGCTTTGTAAATGCACCTTCGCTTATGCAGCTGGTTGTTTCAAAGTGCCTTGACGCCAAGGTTGATCTTGAGGTTTATAACAGGAACAGGGAGCTTTTATATAATTCCCTGATAGAATACGGATATGAGTGTGTTAAGCCCGAGGGAGCGTTCTATCTTTTCGTGAAGGCTCTTGAGGAGGATGACAAGGCGTTTGTCGCAAAGGCAAAGGAGCACCGTCTCCTTATAGTTCCCGGTTCAACCTTCGGGTGTGCCGGATATGTAAGGATAGCATATTGCGTTGATTATGATATGATAAAGAGATCACTGCCCGAGTTCAAGGCTCTCGCTGAGGAGTATAAATAATATGGGATTTGAACAGAATTTGAGGAAGATAGCGCCTTATGTACCGGGAGAGCAGCCCGGGAACGTGAACAAGGTGATAAAGCTTAATACAAATGAGAACCCGTATCCCGCAGCACCCGGGGCAGAGGAGATAGCATGTAATCTTAAAGATAAGGATATGCGTTTATATCCTCCGACCGATGCAGGTAAGCTGTCAAGGGCTATTGCAGGATATTACGGGATTGATACGAAGAATATCTTTGTCGGAGTCGGTTCGGATGACGTTCTGGCTACGGCTTTCCTTACATGCTTTAATTCTCAGGTTCCGATATTGTTTCCGGATATCACATATTCGTTTTATGATGTCTGGGCGGAGCTTTACAAGATCCCTTATAAGCAGATCCCTGTTGATGAGGATTTTAAGATAAAAAAAGAGGATTATCTTCAGGAGAACGGCGGTATCGTTATAGCAAATCCGAATGCTCCTACCTCTTTGGCAATGCCGCTTGAGGACATAGAGTTTATAATAAAGAACAATCCGGATTCGGTTGTAATCATAGATGAGGCATATGTTGATTTCGGAGGGGAAAGCGCACTTCCGTTGTTAAAAAAGTATGATAATCTTATGGTAGTACAGACTTTCTCAAAGTCGAGATCGATGGCGGGAATGAGGATAGGCTATGCTTTTGCGGGCGACAGGATCATTCAGGCAATGAATGATGTTAAGTTCTCAATCAATTCATATACCATGAATTATCCCGCAGTAGAGATGGGCGTAGCCGCAATAGAGGATGAGGAATACTACAAGGCCACCATAGCAAAGATCGTAAAGACCCGCGAGAAGGCAAAGAAGGAATTTACGAAGCTCGGGTTTAAGGTTTTGGATTCAAAGACAAATTTTTTATTTATTTCACATAATGGGGTTAAGGCGGAGACCATTTTTGCCGATTTAAAGAAAAGAGGTATTTTCGTCCGTCACTGGAATAAACCGAGGATAGATAATTATCTGAGAGTTACGGTGGGAACCGATGCCCAGATGAAAAAACTGTTTGAGGCATTAAAGGAAATACTGTAAAAGATTTTTGATTTTTTCGGATGACAGGCAGTTTCAGGATGGAAAACAGGATAAATTATCATAAGGAGCTCGAGAAGGAAATGAGAAAATGGTCGGAGAAAGGTATTTGTCCGACCTTACTTTTGCATTCCTGCTGCGCTCCCTGCAGCAGTTACTGCCTTGAATATCTTAACTCTGCTTGCAGGATAACGGCATTTTATTATAATCCGAATATTACCGACTGGACGGAATATGAGCACAGGGTTTCGGAGCTTAAGCGCCTGATAGATGAGATGCCGATGGTAAACAGGGCGTCGTTTCTTGAAGGAGAGTACGAACCGGAGCTGTTCCTTGAAGCAGCAAAGGGACTTGAGGATGAGCCGGAGCGTGGGAAGAGATGTATTAAATGCTATGAACTGCGCTTAAGGAAGACCGCCGAGGAGGCAAAACGGGGCGGTTATGATTATTTTACGACAACGCTGACCATAAGTCCGTTAAAGGACGCACAGGTTTTGAATAATCTTGGGATACATCTCGGGGAAGAGTACGGTGTGAAGTACCTGCCCTCGGATTTTAAGAAAAACGGCGGATATCAGAGATCGATAGAGCTTTCGTCAAAGTACGGGCTTTACCGCCAGAACTACTGCGGCTGTGAGTTCTCACGCCGATAGAGAAAAAATTGAAGAAGTCTGACTTATTTTGGGGAAAAGGAGAACGGCATGGAGATTTCTGTAAGAAGAATGCAGGAAATGCGTGAACATGAATACTTAAGTCCCTATGCGACTTTCAGTGACAGATCCAAGGGACGCAGGATAGACGAGCCCCAGTGCGACATCAGGACGTGCTTTGAGAGGGACCGCGACAGGATCATCCATTCAAAAGCATTCCGGCGTCTTAACGGAAAAACCCAGGTTTTCTTAACACCCCAGGGCGATCATTACAGGACAAGAATGACTCATACGCTGGAGGTTTCTCAGATTGCGAGGACCATTGCCAAGGCGTTGCGTCTGAACGAGGATCTGACCGAGGCCATAGCTTTGGGACACGATCTTGGGCATACGCCTTTCGGACATGCCGGAGAAAGGGCACTTAACAGTGTTTGTCCCGGAGGGTTTGAACACCATCTCCAGAGTATACGTATTGTAGAATTCATAGAGAAGAAAAACGGAAAGACCATGAATCTTTCATGGGAGGTTAAGGACGGTATCGAAAATCATCAGACGGAAGGCCATCCTGCAACCCTTGAAGGAAAAATAGTAAGGCTTTCCGATAAGATAGCATATGTGAATCATGATATTGATGATGCGGTAAGGGGGCATATAATAGAGGAAAAAGATATCCCGAAAGCTTATACGGATATTCTCGGCAATTCCTTAAGCAGCCGTTTGAATACCATGATACACGATATAGTTTCAAACAGTGAGGGCAAGAACGATATCATCATGTCGGATAAGATTTATGACACGATGCAGGCCTTAAGGAAATTCATGTTTGAAAATGTATATACGAATCCGATAGCAAAGGGGCAGGAAAAAAAGGCCGAAAAGATGCTGATAGATATGTTTGAGTATTATGTGGAGCATCCCGAAGCCCTCCCCGAGGAACACCGTAACGCTCCGGAAGGCAGGGAGAGAGCAGTTGCCGACTACATTGCATGCATGACCGACCGTTATGCGGTAGCGAAATACAACGAACTCATGGTTCCCACCGGCTGGCAGGTTTTTTGAGCTAAAGGAGGGTTCCGATGCCATTTGACAATGATATAGTCGATCAGGTGCGTTCGTCAAACGATATAGTGGATGTTGTATCTTCCTATGTTCCGCTGAAAAAGATAGGGGCCAGATACAGGGGGCTTTGCCCTTTTCACAATGAAAAGACCCCGTCCTTTTATGTAAACGGGAGCATGAAAATATTCAAGTGTTTCGGTTGCGGAGAAAGCGGAGATGTTTTCAGCTTTATAGAGAAGATAGAAAATGTCGGATTCTATGAGGCACTTGAGATACTTGCAAAGAGAGCCGGTATAACTCTTCCCGAACGTAAATATGACAGCGAGGGAGCTGCAAGGCGAAGCCTTAAGGAGAGTATAGCGGTCATAAATAAAGAAGCGGCCACATATTATTATATGATGCTGCGCGGACCTAAAGGGACAAAGGCCTACGAATATCTGAAAAACCGCGGGCTATCCGATGACACGATGCGGAATTTCGGACTCGGGTTCGCAGGGAATTACTCGAACGGACTGTATAATTACTTAAAGGAAAAAGGCCATTCGGATGATGAGTTAAGCAAGAGCGGGCTCTTTTCCATGGGTGAAAAGGGTATTTACGACAAATTCTGGGACAGGGTAATATTCCCCATCATGGATGTGAAGGGAAGGGTGATCGCTTTCGGCGGAAGGATCATGAGCAAAGCCGAGAATGCACCCAAATACCTGAATTCTCCCGAAACGGAGCTGTTCCTTAAAAGTGAGAACCTGTACGGACTTCATATCGCTAAAAAGACAAAAGAAAAGTTTTTCCTTTTGTGTGAGGGATATATGGATGTGATCGCCCTGCATCAGGCAGGCTTCAATAATGCGGTCGCATCGTTAGGTACTTCGCTTACGGAACGTCAGGCGAAGAAGATAAAAGGCTATACCGATAACGTGGTCATTACCTATGACAGTGACAGCCCAGGTAAAAATGCCGCAAAGCGTGCCATACCGATCCTTAAGAACGAGGGCTTGAATGTCAGGATACTGGACATGACTCCTTACAAGGATCCTGATGAGCTGATAGTCGCAAAGGGCGCCGACGAATACAGAAAGAGGATAGAGCAGGCGGTAAACGGCTTTGATTTCGAGGCTAAGCTCCTTGAGGAATCGCACGATCTGGAGGATCCCGATTCGAAGACGCAGTTTGACCACAGGATAGCAGAGACCATAGCAAGGATTGACGATCCTTTGGCGAGAAACAACCATATAAACGCCGCAGCAAAGAAATACAATATAGATGCTGTAGAGCTTAAAAGGCTTGTAAACAGTATCGGGTCGGCGCTTAAGATACAGGAAGAAAACGAGAAGATAAAGACTGAGCTGAAAAAGACAAGGGAAATTAAACCCGACGCAGCCCGTAAGAATACGGAATGTCTTTTACTGAATACGATCATCCAGTACAAGAATGCATATCTTGCAATTAAGGATGTGCTTAAACCGGATGATTTTCCGGACGAGACGGAACAAAAAATTTATGATTTTATCTGTAAGGATTACGAAAGAACCGGATCGGCAGTGGGTGCCGGTATTATCGATAAATTCGAGGAAGCCGAAGAGCGCAAAAAGGTGGCAGACATACTGATGGTATCCGGTGATTTTGAAGATACAAACGAGGATGAAAGGAGGAAAGCATTCGCTGATTATGTGACAGCCGTAAAGAAAGCGGCGATTGACCGTAAGGCCGGGGAAGCGATGAGCGCAGGAGACGGTGAAAGACTCAAGGTCTTGATCACCGAAGAGGATAGCCTCGGGAGCCTTAGGAAAAAGCTGCTAAGTATCGATCTGTCGTAGCGATGCAAAAGAGTATGGACCAGCAGGGACAGCAGAAGCTCCAGGAAAAGCTTAAGGAACTTCTGAGCATGGCAAAAAAGAAAAAGAACGTTCTCGAGTATCAGGAGGTTAATGATTTTTTCAATGATATGGAGCTGACTGAGGATCAGATAAACCATGTCTACGATTTCCTGGACAATAACGGAGTTGATATGCTCAGGGGATCGGTTTCCGATGACGATGACATTTTAGACGGTCTCGATCTCATGTCCGGAGATGAAGAGGATATCGATATCGAGAACATCGACCTTTCCATTCCCGAAGGGATCAGCATTGAGGATCCTGTAAGGATGTACCTTAAGGAAATCGGAAAAGTCCAGCTATTAAGCGCGGATGAAGAGATTCATCTTGCCAAGGTAATAGAAGACGGATTTGAGATCAAACAGAGGTGCCACGAGCTTGAAAAGAAGCTTCGCAAGCCGGAGAGCCCGGAAGTAAAAGAGGAGCTTACAAAGAAGCTTGAAGCTTTAAAGAAGGACGGAAAGAAAAAGATAGATGCGGGAGAGGCTGCAAAGAAGCGTCTTGCCGAGGCAAATCTCAGACTTGTCGTATCCATCGCTAAAAGATATGTCGGAAGAGGCATGCAGTTCCTTGATCTGATCCAGGAGGGTAATCTGGGTCTGATAAAGGCTGTAGAGAAATTTGATTACAATAAGGGCTATAAGTTCAGTACTTATGCCACATGGTGGATACGTCAGGCCATCACAAGAGCGATCGCCGATCAGGCACGTACCATAAGGATCCCGGTTCATATGGTTGAGACCATTAACAGGCTGATGCGTACACAGAGGACTCTTCTGCAGGAGCTCGGGCGTGAACCAACCCTTGAGGAAGTTGCAAAGGAAATGAAGATGCCCGTGGAAAGAGTTGCTGAAATCCAGAAGATATCTCAGGAACCTGTTTCCTTAGAGACTCCCATCGGTGAAGAAGAGGACAGCCATCTTGGTGATTTCATTCAGGACGACAATGTTCCGATGCCTGCTGATGCAGCTGCGTACACTTTGCTTAAGGAACAGCTCCTTGATGTTCTCGGAACCCTGACCGACCGTGAGCAGAGAGTCTTGAGGCTGCGTTTCGGTCTTGATGACGGAAGGGCAAGAACTCTTGAAGAGGTCGGGAAGGTATTTGATGTTACGCGTGAACGTATCCGTCAGATAGAGGCTAAGGCTTTAAGAAAGCTCAGACATCCGAGCCGAAGCAGGAAGCTCAGAGATTTCCTGGAGCAGTAATGATCAGGGACAACATAAAACTGAGCGACAGGCTGATGATGTCTGTTAACATGGTAACAAATGGGTATTCTGTAGCGGATGTCGGATGTGATCACGCACATACCTGCATATATCTTGTAAAAAAGGGTATTGCGCCAAGGTGTGTGGCAATGGATGTCCGGAAGGGTCCTTTATCTCATGCGGATGCCAATATCAGGCTGTACGGTCTTGAAGGCTGCATTACCACAAGGCTTTCGGATGGGCTTGACAATCTGGCAGAGTGCGAGACGGATGCCGTGATCATTTCCGGTATCGGTGGGACTTTAATGGTTCAGATACTCGAAAAAGGATTAAATAAAGCTGCGGCTGCAAAGGAGCTGATCCTTCAGCCGCAGTCGGATATAGGAATGGTAAGGCGTTTCCTGCGTGAAAACGGTTTTGTTATTGTTTCCGAAGCTATGGTAAAGGAAACGGGAAAGTTTTACAACGCCATAAAGGGTGTGCCCTGTGGCAACAAAGTCTGTGAGAAAAATGCCGACGAGGAAGTCTTTGATGAATTCGGAAGGCTTCTTTTAGAAGGAAAGGATCCCGTGCTTTCGGAATTCCTTCAGGTCATGCAACAGAAAACCGAAAGAGTGCTTGGCAGGATCAAAGAGGAGGGCTCGGAGGAAAGCGTGGAGAAAAAAGCCTTTTTTGAAAACTACGGAAGGCTTATAGAAAAGGCAAAGCTTTTTTATACCGTGAAAACGGAAAAAATAAAGTGAAAAGGAGAAGATGAATGGGGAATTGCAAGGTTACGGTAAACGGGGTTACGGTAGAGTATGAAAAAGGTGCCGCATACTTGGAGGTGGCGGACGATTACCGGGAAAAGCAGGATGGTGACATAATCCTCTGTACTGTAGATGGGAAGTTATGCGAGCTTAACAAACGGATCGAGGAAGACTGCACCGTAAGCTTTATTACCACAGGAGAGACCATAGGTTACGAGACATATTGCAGAGGTATCATTTTCCTGATGCTTAAGGCTTTCGACAATGTGTTCGGAAAAGAGAAGATAAGTAAGATTTCCGTGGAGCACACACTCGGAAGGGCTATATACTGTGATTATGAGGGCAGCCTTACCCTTGACGATAACATGCTTGCGCAGGTAAAGGCAGAGATGAAAGCACTTGTCGGTGCGAATATTCCCATTATCAAGCATTCTGAAAAGACGGGCAAGGTCATAAAGATGTTCAGGAAACTGGGAATGCTTGACAAGGTTAAGCTTTTCAAGTACAGGAGCGCATCCACGACAAATTACTATGAGCTTGACGGATTTGTGGACTATTTCTATGGATATATGCCCGCAACTACAGGTATTCTTAAGTATTTTGACCTCCAGCTATATGATGAGGGATTTGTGATACTTACTCCCGATCCCACAAATCCACAGGTGGTATGTGCGCTTAATGACAGACCGATGCTTTTCAAAACCCAGCATGAGGCAAATGAATGGGGAAAGATAATGGGTCTGGAGTGTGTCGGAGACTTAAATGAGCAGATCTGTAACGGAGATATAGAAGACCTGCTCCTTGTTCAGGAAGCTCTTCAGGAGAAGAGGATAGGTGATATCGCACAGCAGATAAAGGACCGGGGCGGTGTTAAATTTGTTATGATCGCAGGACCTTCTTCTTCGGGTAAGACCACCTTCTCACACAGACTTTCCGTTCAGCTGAGGACCCTGGGGTTCAAGCCCCATCCCGTGGCACTGGATAATTATTTCAAGAACAGGGAAGATACACCGAAGGATGAGAATGGCAATTACAATTTTGAATGTCTCGAAGCCATCGACGTCGAAGGCTTTAACAAGGATATGCTTGCACTCTTAAAGGGCGAGACCGTTCAGATGCCTAGTTTTAACTTTAAGGTCGGAAAACGCGAATACAAGGGTAATACCCTTAAGCTCAACAAGGGTGACATCCTGGTCATCGAAGGAATACACGGGTTAAATGATGCATTGTCCTACTCGCTTCCGAAGGAAAGCAAATTTAAGATCTATATAAGTGCGCTCACACAGCTGAATATAGATGAACATAACAGGATCCCGACCACAACGACGAGACTTATCAGACGTATAGTAAGGGACGCAAGGACAAGAGGAACTTCCGCGCAGGGGACAATTGCAATGTGGTATTCCGTAAGGCGCGGTGAGGAGGAGAATATCTTCCCGTTCCAGGAGCAGGCAGACTGTATGTTCAATTCTGCACTCGTATATGAGCTTGCAGTTCTTAAACAATATGCGGAACCGCTTCTCTTCGGAATAGGCGAGGATGAACCGGAGTATCAGGAAGCAAACAAGCTTTTGAAGTTTTTGAAATACTTCCTCGGCATATCAAGTGAAGGGCTCCCGCATAATTCCATCGTCAGGGAATTTGTCGGCGGAAGCGTATTTCCTGTTTGATAAGTTTAGAATTTGAGGTGTTTGCAGGATTGCGAGAGTTGCTTGCAACGAAGCAATCCGTATCATAAGTATGTTTTACATGAGCAGCACGGATGGTCGCGACAGGTGCCAAGGCTTTATGCCCCACACATCGTTGAGGAAAGTCCGGGCTTCACAGGGCAGGGTGCCGGATAACATCCGGTGGAGGTGACTCCCAGGAAAGTGCAACAGAAATGATACCGCCGTCTTTGACGGTAAGGGTGGAATGGCGGTGTAAGAGACCACCGGTTTTCCGGTAACGGAAAATGCTGTGTAAACCCCACTCGAAGCAAGACCAAACAGAGAACCATACGGCGGCCCGTCGTGTTCTCGGGTAGGTTGCGTTCCGGTTCGGGAACGGATCGGAGGAGCTGTCCGGTAACGGGCAGTCTAGATAGATGACCATCTATTACATAACCCGGCTTATAGTGCTGCTCTAATTAATAAAGATCACGGCGAGGTTTTAAATGAATACCAGCGGTGTATTTACTGCCATAAAAAAAGACGGTACAAGGTATTACCGCGCGTCGGTAACAAATAAAGAAAAACATATCAGCCTCGGCAGCTTTAAATCAGAGAAAGCTGCCGGGGCTGCTTATGCTCTTGCGACGGAAATACTAAAAGGCCGAGAGGAATATCAGCCGGAGGACTATGAAAGGGTTCTGGGCACAGCTGATCAAGAGGAAAAGCTTACCTTTGATAAGTGGATCATGCTGCTAAACTTAAGAAAAACAGGAATATACTGTAAGAATCCCATATATCTTTACGGGAAATATTTTGTGTACTACCTGGAGAGAAATCTTGAACTGACGTTTGATGCCGATGAGTTCTTTTTCTTTCAGCGACATAAGCTCCAGAAAAGGGGAGGTCACCTTTTCTACAGTGATTTCGGCATGCAGTGCAGCCTTCTGGCCAGGTACGGAGTGAAGAGCTTTGCGGTAGAGGGCAGGGATTATATTTTTAAAAACGGAAACAACAGGGATTTCCGAAACGGAAATCTGTTTGTGATAAATAAATACAACGGGGTTTATGTTAAGGAGGAGCAGGGCAGAAAAAAATATGACGTGAAGATACACGTAATGGGGAATGTTTCGGTCGGAACCTATACGGATGAGGTTGAGGCGGCTATTGCATATAATAAAGCCGCCGACAGGCTGGAGGAGGCTGTCAGGAAGAAAAAGAATAATCGGAGATTAAATTCGGTATCTACAAATGTAGAAAACAACATCTTGGGTAATGAGGCAATCGAGACCACAAATCCTATGGGTGAACAAGAGGATCAGACAGCCGGAAAAGACGGTGTGATAATCAATGAAAATATAGGGAAAAACACGAAAAATGCAGCAGTTTCAGCTCTTGATAAGGATGGCGCAAAAGGTCGGAATTCATCCGGTTCGTACCGAAACTGGAGAAGAAATTATATAGAAAATCTGTCTTCAAAAGAGTATTTTGAGGTCTACGAAAAATTAAGATTTTCTAAAAAATTTAAGAAATATATCGAAAAAATGTAATAAAAACGTAATAATTACTTGCAAAATTGTAATGAAGGTGGTATACTGTTCTCCGGACACGAAAAAAGACGGAGAGGTAAATCATGAACAGGTTAAAAAAGATACTTGTGTTTTCGTTTACTTTTATACTTATGACCGGCAGCATTTCTGTCTTTGCGGCTACTCCGAAGAGCGATACAGTTACGGAGAAAAAGACGGAGGAAGCCGATAATGCTAAAGATGAAGATGTAACTGCTGCTGTCACATCGATCAGGGAGGCCGGCATTTCACTTACAAAGTCGGTATATGATTTCTCGGAATATGTAAAAGAGTCAAAAAAGAAAATCTCTAAGCCTAAGACAACGGGCGTTGTTGAGATATCGGTCAGCACGAGCATCGGAGATACCGAAAGTAAAAGATATTCGGACGTGCTTACCTATAGATACAATTCCAAGATGACAAAAAAGATTTCCGATAAGGAGTACGAGATACTGTGCAGGATAGTTGAAGCCGAGGCAGGAGATCAGGATGTTTACGGAAGGATACTGGTTGCGAATGTCATTTTAAACCGTGTTAACTATAAAAAAGAGTTTGAAAATGATATTGAAGGTGTTGTTTTTGAAAAAAACCAGTTTGCTCCGGTGGCTGACGGATCGTATTACAAGGTCGGCATAAGCTCTCTTACGAAGGAAGCCGTTGACCGTTGCCTTGATGGCGAGGATTATTCGGACGGTGCACTGTTCTTCTTCATGAGATCTGGAACGACAAAGAATACCGCAGCATGGTTCGATTCATTGAAATTCATCTGCAAGTACGGATGTCATGAGTTTTTTAAGTATTAAAAGTTGAGCGCAGCTTCAAAAGTTGCGCTTTTTTATTTTTTGTTTGACCTATATACCCGGGTTATAGTATAATTAAATGGTATATGTTTTTGAAGAGGTATGAATAGTGGATAAAAAAGACCGTTTGATCGCCTGTCTGCTGTTTGCCGCATTTTTGGGGGCAGGTCTGCTGGCAGCTTTACAACTGAATATCCCTCCCGTACTGGATGAAGTCGGAACGCTGGCCAATTCGGCATATATGGCCGGATATGACTGGACGGAAACTGTTTATACCATGGGAGGCTTTTACTATAAATACGGGATATCCCTGTTGTATGCACCGTTCCTGAAGTTCATAGATGACCCGTATATTGTATATAAAGCGATGCTTTCACTTAACTGTCTGCTCTATGCTTTTGTTCCGGTTATGGCATATGCAATCTTAAGAAAGCATTTAAGAAAAACCAGAATGTATGCCGTGCTTGTTTCAGCAGCATGTGCTATGATCCCGAGCTGTTTCATATTCCAGCTCTATGCAAAGGCGGATTCTATACTGATCGTGCTTCCCTGGGTCGTTCTTTATCTGCTTATGGAACTGAACGGAACGGAGAAGGGAAAGAAAAAGACACTTTTTAGCTTCAGCCTTTCGTTTATCTGCATATTTGCGTACATGGTACATACAAGAGGTATAGTGATCATCATCGCAGTAATCCTTACATTGCTTATTGTGGGGCTTATCTCAAAAAAATGCCTTGTAAATATTCCTGTATTTTTGGGGACGATGGCGGTTATGCTTGTTGCAGACAAGCTGATAGGGAATGTATTCTACGAAAATGTTTACGGATATTACGGGACATTGCATGCGAGCGCAGAGAGCTTTGAATTTGACTATCTGTTAAAGATTTTTACGGCAGAAGGCTTCGGTACAATGATAAAGCTTATCACCGGCTGGCTGTTTACCGGACTTACATCAACCTTCGGGCTTATCGGTATAGCCGTTATAGGCGGGATTGTCTGGTTTATAAGGGACTTAAGGAAAAAGCCGTGGAAAAACATGGCAAAACGTGATCGTGCAGGGCTATCCGGTATTGAAGAAGGAAACGGGAATGATGCCGACGACGATCAAATTGAAGAGAATGATAACGGTGAGAGGATTTTCCTTGTATATGCGGTCCTGAGTTTTCTCGGAGTTTTCGCGATGGGCATATTGTTTTTCTTCCCTCCGGTACACAGGTATCTGACGGAGGAAGCGCTTCTCCGTTCCGACAGACTGATATATGAAAGATATATGGCGGCGGCTTTCGGACCGGCTGTCATGCTGGGACTGCATCTCGTTACTAAAAAACTGAGGGACAGGAAAGCTGTCCGGATGATGCTCTGGGTGAGGATAAGTACGGCGGTTCTTTTTGCTGGAGTTGTCACAGTGTTTCTTCTTAAAGTCGTAAAGTATATAGAGGGAGTTAAGGGTAATTCCAGGTATCTTATCGGCGTATCGACGTTTTTACAGATAGAGAACGGATCGACCAATGCGGTAATGCCCGATATTTCACATTCACTGCTGCTGTCCGCCCTGATGGGTTTTGGCGTATTTGCGGTGATATGCATTGCTTCGTATTTTGTGAACGGTAGCGGCAGGATAAAATACACGGTGTGTACGGCTGTAACAAGCGGAGCCGTGATTGTTGTCTTTCTGGTGATCGGTGTTGTGGCTTATAACAAGATAAGGCTTTCCCGTGACGAAGTACTTATGGAATGGACGCAGGAGCCTGTAAGCTTTATGCTTGACTTGCCGGAAGGGGTGAGGAAATACCCTGTTTTCTGGGATGCGAGCGCAAAGGACATAAAGCATTATCAGTTCCTTCTTAAAAGCTACCGTATAGGTTCTTACTGTACGGTTACCTCAAAAGCGGACAACTGCTTTGTGATAGCAAAAAAGAATCATTACTTAAAGGAATATTATGACAACGATTATTACTGTTTCGATGACTTTGATTATGAAGGAGCGAACAGGGATGTGGTATACGTAAAGGGGAAAGAGCTTGCCAAGTACCTTGAAAAGAACGGAGTCGGAGTAACCAAGTATAAGGGCAAGACCAAGAAGGCCGAGCTTCCGGATCCGATCATGCCGTATGTGGGACCTTGAGAAAATTGTTGAGGAACGAAAATGAAACTTATAATTCAGATACCCTGCTATAACGAAGCGGAAACCCTGACGATAGCCCTGGATGCGCTTCCGAAAAAGATAGAGGGAATAGACAAGATAGAGTATTTGATAATAAACGACGGCAGCACCGATGAAACCGTGCAGGTTGCACGTGACTGGGGTGTTGATTACATTGTGCATTTCTGCACGAACAGAGGTCTGGCGAAAGGCTTCATGGCCGGAATGGACGCTGCTCTCAGAAACGGCGCAGATATCATAGTCAATACCGATGCCGATAACCAGTATTGCGGTGACGATATTGCAAAGCTGGTACAGCCTATTCTGGAAAAGAAAGCCGAGATAGTCATAGGAGAGCGTCCGATAGACTCTACAGAGCATTTTTCTAAGATGAAAAAGAAACTGCAGCATATCGGAAGCAAGACAGTGCGTATAGCTTCGGGAACCGATATACCGGATGCACCCAGCGGTTTCCGTGCATACAGCAGGGAAGCGGCGCTGAGGCTCAACGTCATAAACCAGTATACCTATACTCTTGAGACCATAATACAGGCGGGACATAACCGTATCCCCATGATGTCCGTACCGGTCAGGACAAATCCGGAGCTTAGGAAATCACGGCTGTTCCACAGCATGTTCGGATATGTAAAGAAATCGATGGTCACGATACTCAGGTCGTTCCTTATGTATAAGCCGCTTAAATTCTTCGGTGTGATAGGCACGATATTCTGTCTGCTCGGAACCGTGCTCGGCATAAGGTTCATTGTATATCTGTGCATGGGTCAGGGCTCCGGACATATTCAGTCGCTGATACTTGTGGCGATTTTCATGCTTACGGGTGTAATTTCTTATCTGATCGGCCTGCAGGCTGATATCATCGCCGCAAACAGAAAGATACTTGAGGATGTTCAGTACCATGCCCGGAGAACGGATTATGAGGTTGAAGAAATAAAGAAACGGCTTATGGAAAAGGAACAGGAAAAAACTTTCGGGCAGGAAGAAAAAGCGGAACAGGACAGATAAGAGCCGTTTAAGGAAATAAAGAGGTTTTTTATGAGTTATTTGGATATAAACATTTCCATAACAGCAGCCAGCTACAGTGGCAACAAAGGCGCTGCAGCCATGCTCAAAAGCTCGATAAGTCAGCTCCATAAATTGTACGGGGACAGGCTGAGCATTGATCTGATGTCCGTTTATCCGGATTCCGACAGGCAGCAGATACCTTATGATTTTGTAAATATCGTTCCGACAAAGCCCGAACAGCTGCTGTTTATCGCATTTCCTTTGGCGCTGCTCTACAGAGGACTCGGGTTTATACCGGGAGTAAGGCCGCTGCTTAAAAGGAATAAGATATTAAAGGCCTACAGCGAGACCGGACTTGTAATAGACGAGGCCGGCATATCCTTTGTTGACAGCCGCGGTTTCATAATGAACACCTATGCATTTGTTACAATGGCGGTACCGATGCTTATGGGAGCACCTGTAGTGAAGTATTCCCAGGCAATGGGGAGCTTTAACAGCTTTTTTAACAGGCAGTACGCAAAGATGATACTTCCGAGATTAAAGCTGATCTGTGCCCGCGGCGATATCACCATGGAGAACCTTAAAAGCATAGGGGCTGACAAAAATGCGGTCCTCTGCGCGGACGGAGCCTTTACGATGGAGGACACCGGACTCGGAGAGCAGAGAGTAGATTTAAAAACAGAAAATGATGATTTTTATAAAGGCGAAACAGTAGGAGTATCCTTAAGCAGCGTTGTTGACAAGAAATGCCGTAAGCTCGGCATAAACTATAAGAGGATCATGACGGGAGTCATCAATTACCTGAACAGGCACGGCTACAATGTCCTTATCATTGCAAACGCCGCAAGGCTGAACAGTAATAAGCCCCGTAACAATGATCTTATGGTATGTGACAGCGTGTTCTCATATGTAAAGGATAAGGAGAAGGTTCGCTGGTACCATGAGGAGATGGATCCCGAAGAGATAAGGGAATATATAGGAAGGTGCAGATTCCTGATAGCTTCCAGATTCCATGCGATGATAGGCGCGCTGCAGAGAAAGGTGCCGGTACTGCTCATCGGCTGGAGCCATAAATATAAGGAAGTCCTGGATATGTTCGGTCTTGGTTCCTACGCGTTCGATTATTCCGAGATGGGTTCGAAATCCGATCGGGAGGCTGTGATAAGCATTGTCCGTGAGTTTAAAAGGATGGAAAGGGACGAGGCTTCCATAAGGCGACTGATAGATGAGAATTATGACAGTGTCATGGAGAGCTCACGCAGGAACATAAAAGAGATATCCAAGGTAATCGACAGTACGGACTGTGAGGGAGCGCGAAAAAGCTTTCCGGATTTTAAGAATCCTGAAAAGTATATGGGGGATTTCCTTAAGTTAAGACGCGGATATGCGACAGATCCCGAGATCAGGAAGAATGCCGCTTCGGGCGGTGTGGTGACAGCCCTTCTGGTAAGCCTTCTGAAACAGGGGGAAATCGACGGGGCGTTTGTCACAAGAACGGTGATAAAGGACGGGGAGCTTTCATATGAAAGCCTTATCGCGACCGATGAAGAGACGATAAAAAGCTGTTCTTCAAGCATATATATGTATATGCCGCTTTTAAAGGAGCTTGACAAGATCAGAAAATTTAACGGCAGGGTTGCGGTCGTGCTTACGCCGTGCCTTATGAGGTCGCTAAACGCATTGCTTAAAAATGACAGAGAGCTGTCGGAAAAGATAGTCTTAAAGCTTGGGCTTTTCTGCAGCGGCAACCACGAAAAGGAAGCTACTCTGATGTCCTTAAGAAAAGCGGGCGTATCCCTTGAAGGAGCCGAAAAGCTCTACTACCGCAGGGGTAACTGGCGGGGACGTTCGAGCGTCATCTATAAGGACGGGACAGAGAAGGATTTTTCGTATACAAAGACACTCTGTGCGTATAAGAACGCATACTTTTTCGAGAAAAAGAGCTGTATGCTCTGTCAGGATCATTTTGCGGAGGGCGCAGATATAAGCTTCGGTGATATCTGGCTGAAGAAGATGAAAAAGGAAGGGGTTAAGACCACCGGACTGATAATAAGGACCGAGGCGGGCAGAAGGCTTTACGAGCTGGCTGTTAAGGCGGGTGATATCACCGACCGCCATATGAGCGTAAATGACTGCCTGAAGGGACAGAAGCGTGCACTCTGCTTTAAGTACTGTCTGGCAAAAGCTAAGGAAGATTTTTATTTAAAGAACGGAAAGAACATAAAGCTTGACACATCCGAAAAATGCAGGTTAAAACACAGGCTGGCGTTCATGCTGGCGGAGAAGAACCGCGCATTTTCGGAAGAACACCCGGAGCTTCTGGAAAAGATACCGATGGAGGCAATATATCTGTACATGTGCTTTATACGGGTATTGTTGAGCTAAAAGTAAACAATCAGAGGAAAAGGAAATGGAGAGTAACGGCACCAAAAGTAAAAAGAATACAATACTGCGCGTGATAAAAGCTGTATTCCTTATTTTGGTGTTTTTCTTCCTCGGCAAGTACTTTTATGATAATTGGGATACGATAAAGAACCTTGACATAAAACCGGATATCGGCATCTTTATCGGGTCGATGCTGCTATATTTCGCATATAAGTTTACGCTTGCTTCCCTGTGGCATTACATAACCAGGGTGTATAAGGCGGAGATAAAATATCCCGACGCGGTGAGGAGCTATCTTTATTCAATTCTCGGCAAGTACATCCCGGGCAAGGTGTTCATGCTGGCGGCAAGGGTTCCCGCGTACGAAAGGGCGGGGGTGCCCGTTCGCAAAGTGGCAGTGAGCTTCCTGTTGGAAAACCTGTGCACTCTGCTGGGAGCCGGCTTCCTGTTCCTTATATCGCTCCTGTTCTTCCCGAATGATGTCCTTTCGGACTATATGCCCGCAGTCATTATATTCATTGTGCTGTTTTTTGTCTGCATACATCCGAAGATACTGAATTTCTTTTTGCGGATTATAGGGAAGCTTATAAAAAAGAACGATATGGAGATTGATTTCTCCTATCTGCAGATGCTGAAAATAGTAGTTCTTTTCATTGGGAACTGGATGATAGTCGGTACGGGTTTTTATATGCTTGCAAGCTCCATCTATCCGCTGCCTGTATCCGAACTGCTTTTTGTCGGGGGAGTTTACGGATTATCAGCCATAATAGGGATCATAAGCATCTTTGCACCGTCCGGGATAGGCGTCCGGGAAGGTATTATGGTCCTTGGGTTATCACTTATCATGCCTTCGGAATATGCCGTGATAATAGGCGTGGTATCAAGGCTCTGGGCGACTGTCGCCGAGCTGATACTGGTGCTCGGAGCTTTTATCGCCGAAAAAGTTGGAGGGCACAAAAAAAAGTGAATTGCAATTTATGTATCATCGTGGTATAATACGGATTTGAATAAGCATGAGTCGGTTTGGGATGAGCGATCCGTATGATCACAGGGGGCAAAACAGGAACAGAAAGAGGAAATGACTATGAAGATCATCTATCACAGTACAAGAGACACAAAACTTACGGCAACGGCATCGGAAGCGATCCTTAAGGGTATAGCTCCCGACGGCGGACTTTATGTGCCCGAGACTGTTCCGAAGCTGAAAATAAGCTTTGAAGCTCTGGCAAAGATGGATTATGCACATGTTGCATACGAAGTAATGAAGCTTTTCTATACGGATTTCACCGAAGAAGAGCTTATGGCATGTATAAACGGAGCATATAATACCGAGAAATTCGATACCGAAGACATAACAACACTCGTAGAGGCTGACGGAGCTTATTATCTGGAGCTTTTCCACGGAAGGACAATTGCTTTTAAGGATATGGCGCTTTCCATTCTTCCCTATCTTATGACGACAGCTGCAAAGAAATGCGGTGCAAAGGAAGAGATAGTCATTCTTACGGCAACTTCGGGAGATACCGGAAAAGCTGCGCTTGCCGGATTTGCAGATGTTCCCGGAACAAGTATAGTCGTGTTCTATCCCAAGCACGGTGTAAGCCGCGTTCAGGAAAAGCAGATGGTTACACAGACAGGGAAGAATGTCAACGTTATCGGCATTGAGGGTAATTTTGACGATGCCCAGACAGCCGTTAAGGCTATGTTCACTGATGAGAAGCTGGCAGAGAGGATGAAGGCTAAGGGCTATAGATTCTCTTCAGCAAACTCAATAAATATAGGAAGGCTTATACCTCAGGTTGCCTACTATGTATATGCATACTCAAGACTTATGCCGAAGGAGATTAACTTTGTGGTTCCCACAGGCAACTTTGGTAACATCCTTGCAGCTTATTATGCGTACAAGATGGGTGTTCCGGTACATAAGCTCATCTGTGCTTCAAACAGGAACAAGGTTCTGACCGATTTCTTTGAGACAGGAGTATATGACAGGAACAGGGATTTCTTCCTTACTCCTTCACCCAGCATGGACATCCTCATTTCTAGCAATCTTGAAAGGCTTATCTACGAGATTGCGGGAGAAAGCACTACAGCTCTTATGAATGATCTTAAAACCAAGGGAAGATATGAGATAGCTTCCGAGATGAAAGAAAAGCTTGAAGTCTTTGTCGGCGGATATGCCGAGGACGAGGAAATGGCGAAGGCCATAGCCGGGCTTTATAAAAAGGAAGGCTATATCGTTGATACCCATACCGCAGTTGCGACAGCAGTTTACAATAATTACAGGAATAAGACAAAGGACGATACCTGTACGGTCATCGCTTCTACGGCAAGTCCGTATAAGTTTACCCGTGCGGTACTTAACTCCATAGATCCCGAATATGACCAAAAGGATGACTTTGAGCTGTTTGATGAGCTGAACAAGCTTTCGGGCGTTCCGGTACCAAAGGCTATAAAGGATATCATCAGTGCTCCGGTACTTCACGATACCGTTTGTGCAAAGGACGGATTAGAGGCCGAGGTCGTAAAAATTTACGGATTATAGTCTTGATTTTGTCCGATCGGGAGAAATGTTTCCCGAAAAATGATAAACATTTGAGAAATTTACATTAAAAATGATGTTATTCTTGACATTTTTATAAATGTAGGTTATAGTATAAGCATACGGGTGGGAAAGTTTCATTTCCTCACAATATCAGCGTGAACAGGAGAAGGATAATGGCAAAGAGAATTCTTGTATGTGATGACGCAGCTTTCATGCGTATGATGATTAAAGATATTTTGACAAAGAACGGATATGAGATCGCCGGTGAGGCTGAGAACGGAGCCGTAGCGGTGGCAAAATATGCTGAGACAAAACCTGATCTGGTTATGCTGGATATTACCATGCCGGAGATGGATGGTATTCAGGCATTGAAGAAGATCAAGGAATCGGATCCTTCGGCTCTGGCTATCATGTGTTCCGCCATGGGTCAGCAGGCTATGGTTATCGAGTCCATTCAGTCGGGTGCAAGGGACTTCATTGTTAAACCCTTCCAGCAGGATCGTGTAATAGAAGCCATAAAGAAAGTTATCGGATAAGATTTTATAGACTTTGAGAAACCTGTCCATTAGGACAGGTTTTTTAAGTAGAACATATTTGGAGGAAGAAAAATGGCAGGCAGTACTAAGAAAAAGAAAGAAAAAGAGATAAAGAACGCTTGGCTTAAGTATGACGAGAAGCAGCTTAAAGAGGTTGATGCCTTAAGTGATGAATATATAGACTTTATTTCGGAGTGCAAGACCGAAAGGGAATGCGTTGAAAAAATAGTTGAAATGGCAAAGAAGCTTGGCTATAAGAATCTTTCATCGGTGAAGAAGGCAAAGGCCGGAGACAAGCTCTATGCCGTAAACAAGGGTAAGGCCATAGCTCTTTTCATAGTAGGAAAGGAACCGCTTGAGAAGGGCATGAAGATACTTGGAGCGCATATTGACTCCCCGAGGCTTGACATTAAGCAGAATCCTCTTTATGAGGATACCGAGCTGGCTCTTTTGGAGACACATTACTACGGCGGCATCAAGAAGTATCAGTGGGTTACCATCCCCATGGCCATACACGGAGTCTTCTGCAAGAAGGACGGGACTACCGTAAAGGTTGTCATAGGTGAGGATCCCGCGGATCCGGTAGTCGGGATATCAGACCTTCTGATCCATCTTGCACAGGACCAGATGGACAAGAAGGCTGCCAAGGTGGTTGAAGGCGAGGATCTGAACGTACTTGTGGGCAGCATTCCTTTGAAGGATGAGGAGAAGGACGCCGTAAAGGCAAATGTCTTAAAGCTTATCAAGGATAAGTACGGAGTAGATGAAAAAGACTTTTTATCGGCAGAGCTTGAGGTGGTACCCGCAGGACGCGCAAGACATTACGGACTGGACAGGAGTATGGTCATCGGTTACGGACAGGATGACAGGATTTGTGCATTTACTTCCGCAAAGGCACTGTTTAACTGCAAGTCTACGGACAGGACGGCGGCATGCATCCTGGTTGATAAAGAGGAAATCGGCAGTGTAGGTGCTACCGGCATGACCTCGGCTTTCTTCGAGAACACGGTTGCAGAGCTTCTCGACAAGTGCGGAAACTACAATGAGCTTAAGGTAAGGCTCGCGCTTCAGAATTCACATATGCTTTCATCGGATGTAAATGCGGCATTCGATCCCAACTATCCTTCGGTAATGGAGAAGAAAAACTGCGCATATCTGGGAAGAGGCATGGCGTTCAGCAAATTTACCGGATCCCGTGGTAAGTCGGGCTCAAACGACGCCAATCCCGAATATATCGCAAAGCTTCGCGCAGCTCTTGACAAATACAATGTATTTTACCAGATGGCTGAGCTTGGAAAGGTAGATCAGGGCGGCGGCGGAACCATTGCTTACATCATGGCTAAGTACAATATGGAAGTTATCGACAGCGGCGTTGCACTTCACAACATGCATGCACCGTGGGAAGTTGCAAGCAAGGCTGACATTTATGAGACAGAAAAAGGTTATGAGGCTTTCTTAAAGGAAATCTGATATGAGTAGATTCGGAAAAAGAATGGCAGACAGGTTGTGCGAGAAAAATATCAGGCATCAGCTGTATTCAATATACTTTTTTGCGATACTCCTCCCAATGCTCGTTATAGGAGGAGTACTTACGCTGTATGTTTATTTCTATTCCGGAAAAGTAACAAGGATACTCTTCCTGTGCATTTTGATAATAGTGACGGGAGCACTGATATCATATATCGTGATATCGTTTTTTGCCAGCCATTTTTCGGGAAGGATAAACAAGCTCAGGGCATCGATGCACAATGTCAGTAATGAGGATTATGAGATGTCCGATTCCTTAAGGGGAAATGATGAGATAGCCATTGCCTACGAGGAGCTTAAGAAGACAGCCCAGCTGATAAAGGACAAAGATTCCGAGGTGTTCCAGACAAAGCTTGACGCAGAGCGCTTCGCAACGGAACAGCAGATGATGGAATACAAGATGCTTTCAAGCCAGATAAATCCTCATTTCCTGTACAATACACTTGAGGCTCTCCGTATGAGAGCCATAGCCGAGAAGGACAGGGATGTGGCAACCGGTATAAAGCTGCTCGGAAAGTCTTTGAGATATGTCCTTGACAACACAGGAACCGTTTCGGTACCGCTGCAGCAGGAGCTTGATTATATTGAAAACTATATAAAGATCATAAAATTCCGGTTCGCCGAGAGGATCAGCTATGAGTTCAAGGTAGAGGATGAGATCGATACAAAGGCATACAGTATATTGCCGCTTCTTCTGCAGCCCATAGTGGAAAATTCGGTAAGCCACGGATTGGAAATGGTTGAAAACGGTACGCTGAAGATCACGGTAAGGGAAGGCGTGGACGAAACTATACAGGTCATCATTGAGGACAACGGAATAGGCATGAATCCCGGAACCTTAAGAAGCGTAAGGCTTAAGATGGAACGTCTCGAACAGGTGCCCGCGAAGAGCATCGGACTATTTAACATAAACAAACGTATCAAGCTGTTTTACGGCGACAGGTACGGCATAGAGATCGACAGTGAGGAAAACGTCGGAACGAGAGTTGTCGTAACCCTGCCGATGAGACCCATATAACAAAACGAAAGATGCGCAGTATCGTTTTGTTACCGGAGAAACGCTTAAAGGCGTTTTCGAGGTGACATTGACAAGATAAAAAGGAGGATTGCCATGACGAATGAAGAAAAAGTTTCCAAGTTCATAAAGATGGTCGAGGAAAGCGACAATATCGTATTCTTCGGGGGCGCCGGAGTTTCTACCGAGAGCGGTATCCCTGATTTCAGAAGCGTTGACGGACTCTATAACCAGCAGTATGATTATCCTCCAGAACAGATAATAAGCCATTCCTTCTTCATGAGGAATCCTGAGGAGTTCTACAGGTTCTACAGGAAAAAGATCCTTCTGGACGGCATAGAGCCGAACATTACGCATATAAAGCTCGCAGAGATTGAGGCAAAGGGTAAGCTGAAGGCGGTCGTAACCCAGAACATTGACGGGCTTCATCAGAAGGCAGGCAGTAAAACCGTTTATGAGGTTCATGGGACCGTGGCCAAGAACTATTGCATGAGGTGTCATAAGTTTTATTCCGGAGACGACATGATAAGGCTTATCGATAAGGACTGCGAAGAGAGGCTGGAGGCCGGAGAAAACATTGACGGAAAATTAAAAAGCGGGAAACGCCGTTTCGGTCTTCCGAAATGTACGGAGTGCGGAGAACTCATTAAGCCGGATGTCGTTCTGTATGAGGAAGGACTTGATGATGAGACATGGACAAATGCCTGCAGGTCGATAAGCGCCGCAGACATGCTGATAGTCGGAGGTACATCATTGGTTGTTTATCCTGCGGCGGGGCTTCTTAACTATTACCGCGGAAACAAACTGGTTCTTATCAATAAATCATCGACACCTTATGACTCAACGGCTAACCTTGTCCTGAACATGGGACTTGGCGAGGTATTCTCTAAACTATGACTACAAGACTTTTATCATATCTGAAAAACTACAGAAAGGAGTGTTTTTTGGCTCCTTTCTTTAAACTTTTGGAAGCCGTGTTCGAACTGACTGTACCGCTTGTCATCGCATCACTGATAGATACGGGACTTGCTGAGGGCGGCGAGGGAAAACCCTATGTTATAAAGATGGTGCTTATCCTTGTAGCGTTTACTTTCCTTGGTTTCGGATTTGCGATTACTGCGCAGTTCTTTGCGGCAAAAGCTGCAGTAGGTTTTGCGACCGAACTCAGACACGCCATGTTTTCTCACATAATGAAGCTTTCTTTTAAGGAGAGTGAAAAACAGGGTACGGCTACGCTTATTACAAGGATGACGAGCGACATTAACCAGATGCAGACTGCGGTAAACATGACGCTGCGTCTTTTCTTGAGGTCTCCGATAATCGTTTTCGGGGCGATGATCATGGCGTTTACCGTGGATGTGAAGGCTGCTCTTGTGTTCGTGGTGGTCATCCCAATCCTGTTTGTCATTGTTTTCGGACTTCTGTATATGACTCTTCCGAGATTCAAAAAGGTTCAGGAGGCACTTGACAGGCTTTTGGGACTCACCAGGGAAAACCTTACAGGCGTAAGAGTAATACGTGCCTTTGGTCTCGAAGACAGGGAAATAGTTAATTTCGAGGAAGAAACGGGAAAGCACAGAAGGCTTCAGGAGCTTGCCGGAAGGCTTTCGGCTCTTATGAACCCGGCAACCTATATTGTCATAAACATAGCACTTATAATACTGCTGTATACCGGTGCCATAAGGGTTGAGAACAAAGTCTTATCGGCAGGTGCGGTTGTTGCCCTTGTCAACTATATGTCTCAGGTGCTTGTGGAACTGGTCAAGCTGGCGAATACCTTTATCACCATAACAAAGGGACTTGCCTGCGGGCACAGGATAACGGATGTGCTTGAAATACCCGAGGGCATGGAGATAAAGGTTGTTACGGACAGTGACGGAAAAACGGACAATCAGGCGGTAAGATTTGATCATGTATATATGAAATACAGTGAGGGCGGTGAGGATGCCCTTGAGGATATAGACTTTGAGGCTGCTTACGGAACGGTTACGGGTATCATAGGCGGTACCGGATCGGGTAAAACCTCCGTTGTAAATCTGATACCCAGGTTTTATGATGTGGAAAAGGGTGCAGTCCTTGTAGACGGCAAGGATGTAAGGGATTACGACATCGGAGAGCTGAGGAGAAAAGTAGGTTCGGTAATGCAGAAGGCTGTCCTGTTCAAGGGTACAGTGCGTGAGAACCTGAAATGGGGTAACGGTTCGGCTACGGATGAGGAACTTAAGGAAGCCATGAGGATAGCACAGGTTTCGGATATTTCTCTGGACCGTGAGGTTGAGCAGGAGGGAAGAAACTTTTCGGGCGGTCAGCGTCAGCGTCTCTCAATTGCGAGGACCATGGTCGGTAAGCCGGAGATACTTATCCTTGACGACAGTTCGTCCGCACTCGATTATGCAACCGACGCTGCACTGAGGAAAGAACTTAAAAAGCTGTCCTGGAAACCTGCGATATTTATAGTATCCCAGAGAGCGTCAACGATACAGCATGCGGATATGATACTTGTCCTCGATGACGGATGCCTTGTCGGGAAGGGGACTCATGACGAGCTGATCGAGACCTGTGATGTTTATAAGGAAATCTATGCAAGTACCGAACAGGGTTAATTTAAAAAAGTACTTGCATTTCGCGAAAAAAGTGTTACAATACAGAATGAAAGAAAACAGACGGGAGCTTGCATAACAGGCTGAGAGGAAGGTGTGGCCTTCGACCGGAAACCTGATTTGGGTAATGCCAACGTAGGGAAACTATAAAGTCGTAACTATCGGAGCTGCCTTATCAGGTAGCTCTTTTTGGGTAGGAGAATTTCCCTCCTGCTCGAGTAAACGGATAGAAGGGGAGCGCCTTGTATCTTTGAAATTTTAGCGATGGGAAGCCGTGTTTCGGCGTGAGAGGGGAAAATTGATTCCCGACCGGCAGGATAATTATCCTGTAAAAATACGAGAGGAAAAAACGATTCGGCGCCGGAAACAGGCTCCGAAAGAGAAAGGTACGAAAATGAAGAATTCGAAAAGCATTCTGAAACTGGTCGTACTCTCTATGCTCATCGCTATAGGTGTTGTGATATCTCCTATCCTGAGAGTAGAGGGTATGTGCCCGATGGCACACTTTATAAACATAGTGTGCTCTGTATTTATGGGACCGTGGTATTCACTGTTGTGTGCGTTCATAATAGGGATAATCCGTATGGCAATAATGGGGATACCGCCGCTTGCGCTTACGGGAGCCATCTTCGGAGCGTTCCTGTCAGGCTTATTCTATCGTTTTTCAAAAGGAAAACTGATATTTGCGGTTCTGGGTGAAATAATAGGAACGGGAATAATAGGAGCCATAGTATCCTATCCCGTCATGTCCATTATCTGGGGGAAGGACGGACTCAGCCTGTTCTTCTATGTACCGTCATTTATCTGCGGAACGCTTATCGGAGGAAGCATAGCATTCTTTTTCTTAAGAAAATTCGCCGACGCCGGCATGCTCGCCAAAACGCAGGACATGCTCGGAAGCAAGGTATTCTCGGATAAAAGCACGATACTTTCAAACTCGATACTTATTGCGACATTCGGAGCCATACTGTTCTTTGTATTTTTCATGGTTCCCCAGATTTTCGGTACCGAGGGTGCCGTATGGGGATATCTGGCATACGGTTCGATAGGTGTTTTCCTGTGTCTTGCGGTGATATATTATATAGTAAAGAAAATAAAGAGCAAATAACAAAATAAAGATACATAGCATTGCTTTTTCTAAGGAAACGTTGAAGGCGTTTTCAAGGTGACATTGACAGACGGAAGATCAGGGTTATGATGGGAGGCAGGTCCGAATGATCGGTATTTACAGGGAACGGATAAGGGAAAAAAATCCTTTGATACATTGTATTACAAATCCGATTTCAATAAATCAGTGTGCCAATTCCATACTTGCTGTCGGCGCCAGGCCGATAATGGCCGAGCATCCTATGGAAGCAGGGGTAATAACCGGGAGTGCCGCAGCCGTTATGCTGAATCTTGGGAACCTGACCGATGTAAGGATTGAGTCAATAAGGATATCGGCAAAAACGGCACATGACAAAAATGTCCCGTTCTGTCTTGATGTCTGCGGAGCAGCATGCCTTAAAAACAGGCGTGATCTTGCCTTGTCAGTAATAAAGGAAAATATCCCTACAGTCATTAAAGGTAATTATTCCGAGATTTTTGCTCTTTTAAACGAAGACTACAGTTCCTCGGGAGTCGATGCCGATAAGCGTCTGTCAGAAGAAGAAATTGAGGAAGCGTCGGTAAAGCTTGCGGGGAAATATGATACAACCATACTTGCAAGCGGGAAGACGGACATAGTGACAGACGGAAAACGGGTGGCACATATAAAAAACGGAAGCCCGCAGCTTGCGACAGTTACCGGTACGGGCTGTATGCAGGGAGCATTGTGTTCGGCATTTCTCTCAGTGGCTGAGGGATATGAGGCGGCTGTGGCATCAGCGACGATGTTCGGGATCTGCGGCGAGCTGGCAGAAACCGAAAAGGGCAGCGGCACATTTATGGTAAATCTCTTAGACAGGCTCTCGACCGTTACGGATGAAGAACTTGAAGTCGGGAGAAGAGTTACCGAGATAAAGAAAGGCTAAGACATATGAAGAAGTTCAATCCAAGGTTATATTTCATAACAGACAGTACACTATATGAGAAAGACGAGTTCCTACGCCGTGTAAAGGCTGCACTTGACGGAGGCGTCACACTTGTCCAGCTGAGGGAAAAGGAAAGGACAACCAGAGAATATCTTGAACTTGCAAGGGCCGTTCATGATCTTACCTTAAAATACAATGTACCTTTGATAATTGATGACAGACTTGATATAGCCATGGCGGCAGACACGGAAGGAGTACATCTTGGACAGAGTGACCTTCCCATAAATATCGCAAGAAACATCTGGGGTAAGGATAAGATAATAGGAGCTACGGCAAAAACTGTTGAGCAGGCACTGGAGGCATATGAGCAGGGAGCCGATTATCTCGGAGTCGGAGCGATATATCCAACGACCACAAAGGTAAAGACAATACTTACTTCCACGGAAATGCTGGATAAGATCTGCCATACGGTACCTATACCGGTAAACGCGATCGGCGGATTAAACAAGGATAACATAGATGTTTTAAAGGGAATTCCGATAGCCGGGGTCTGTGTTGTATCTGCAATAATGAAGGCAGACGACCCCAAGAGCGCAGCGGAAGAACTGTCAAAGGCAGTATCAGACAAGCTAGGTATTATGTGATATTTCCTTAAAGGACAGGGACAGACACAATTTCATTAAGTTGGTGTCATTCTGAACGAAGCGAAGAAGCTTTTATGTAAGATCCTTCACTGGCGCTCAGGATGACAAAAGTCTGAGCGAAAGCATTAATAGTACGGTAACACAGCGGTTCACCGGGGGCACCACCTTGGATCGCTTTATAAAAATAATACTAATATCGGAAAGGAAGAAAAGATGAAAACAGTATTATCAATCGCGGGAAGCGATTCCTGCGGAGGCGCCGGTATTCAGGCAGATTTAAAGACCATGACAATGAATGGTGTATATGGGATGACGGCCATTACGGCACTGACGGCCCAGAACACGACCGGCGTAAGAGCTATTTCGGAGGTAACTCCGGAATTCTTAAAACAACAGCTTGATGCTGTATTTGAAGATATTTTCCCCGATGCAGTAAAGATCGGGATGGTATCTTCCTCTGAGCTTATCCGGGTTATATCGGAAAGGCTGATATTTTACGGAGCAAAAAACATAGTCGTGGATCCTGTCATGGTGGCAACAAGCGGCTCAAAGCTTCTTCAGGATGAGGCAATAGACACGCTTACGGCCTATCTGCTTCCTATTGCGAGTGTAGTAACTCCGAACATACCCGAAGCCGAGATACTGTCGGGCATGAAGATCGAAACAGTGGAAAAGATGCAGGAGGCAGCAGAGTACATTGGGAAAAAGTTTAAATGTGCGGTACTGCTTAAAGGCGGACATAACATAAACGACGCAAACGATCTCCTGTACAGAGAAAATAAGCTGACATGGTTTAACGGGAAGAGGATAGACAATCCGAACACCCATGGAACCGGATGTACCCTGTCATCGGCAATAGCATCCAACCTTGCCAAAGGGTATGATCTAGAAGAAGCTGTTGGAAAGGCTAAAGAATACATATCGGGAGCGCTTGCGGCCATGCTCGACCTTGGGAAAGGAAGCGGCCCGATGAAACACAATTTTGATCTTACGGGAAAATTCGCCTGAAAAGGTAATAAAGGAGATTGCAATGGGAAAACAGAAATTTGACGGATATGCAGATAAATATGATGAGTGGTTCATGAAAAACGAAAACCTTTTCACAAGCGAGCTTAGGCTTTTTGAAAAGGTATTAGGAGATATCAGCGGAAAGAAGCTTTTATCCGTAGGCTGCGGCAGCGGTCTTTTTGAAAGTTATATCGATTCATCAAACATTGACGGCATAGAGCCTTCCGAGGACATGGGAAGGATTGCCGAAAAAAGAGGCGTCAGAGTCATAAAATACGGACTTATCGAGGATGTTGACCTTCCGGATGAGTCTTACGATATCATATATTTTAACGGAAGCTCAAGCTATATCGAGAACCTGGTTCCGGTTTACGAGAAATGCCTTAAGGCCGTTAAGAAGAACGGGAAACTGATCTTACTTGACGTTCCGAAGGAAAGCGCATTCGGCTTTATGTATCTTTTGGGAAAAAGCCTGAACACTTACGATCATGAATTCTTAGAGGGGGCAATGCCCGAACTTCCTTATCCTCTAGCACTTGCAGCATCGGGTGTATGGCATACTACCGAGGAAAAGATTGAAGTATTAAAGAAGCTTGGCATTAAAGATTTTTCGTTCTATCAGACGCTTATAAAGAATCCTCTGTATACAAACGAGGAACCCGAAGAGGTTTCCGAAGGATACAAGAGCGGTGGATATGTTGCTATCATAGCACAGAAATGAGGTAAACATGAAATTAACAGAAACACTTTTTTCTGAAGTAAATAAACTTTGGGACAAGTCTGCGGAGAAAGAATTTCTGATAAAAATGGCAAAGGGAACACTGGCTAAGGAAAGCTATCGCTACTACATGCTCCAGGATTATTTTTACCTTCTTGATTACAAGAGGATCATGGAGAAGCTTCTGGGTCTGGCCGAGGACAGTGAGGTAGCGGGCTTTATAAAAGCGGTAATAGATGTAGTCGTAGAAGAAACAGAACAGGTTCATCTGCCTGCGATAAAGAAGCTTGGACTGAGTGAGGAAGATATAAAGAAGGAGAAGCTTTCTCCGGTAATAGCCGAATATATAAAGTTTTACTTTGACGAGATCGATAAATACGGACTTGAGGCAGGAATGATCGCCCTGCTCCAGTGTTCATGGAACTATGCATATATCGCAAGGAAGCTCTGTGACCGTTACGGGGAAGACATAGAGAAGTCATACTACAAATTCTGGTTTGATGCATATGTTTCCGATGATTATGTAAATAACAATCAGATGTGGATAGATATCGTAGATAAAAAGATCGATTGTTCAAGTGAAGAAAAAATCACCAATCTCCGCAGGATATTCAAGACCTGTGCAGAGTTTGAGAACAAATTCTGGGACTGCGTAAACGGGGATTGAAAAAACGGGGTGACAGGTTCCGATATGTGACTATATGTGACTTTGGGAAGGAAGAGGGTATCAGACACTTCCTCTTGGCCAGGAAACGGGCAGAGGAAGCATCTGATACCCTCTTCCTTTTGCAACTTGAAAAATTTTACTGAATTTAACAAAAATCCCTTGCATTCCAATAAAGACGGTGTTATATTGATGGAATACAGTCTCTTTGTGGATAAGACACGCGAGTTCGTCGGCAAAAACAATGGAGATATAGATACCGGAGTAAAGGAAGCCGTAGACTGGTGCATAGCCAACAATATACTGAGGGAGTTTCTTCAGAAAGAGAGGAGTGAGATCATCATGCTTTCAATATTTGAATACAATGCAGAAGAAGAGCGCCGTAAGCTTTTGGCGGAAGTTGATGAAAACTCTGCCCAGTTGATAGAAAAAGGGAAAGAAATGGAACGAGCGAATACAGAAAGAGAGAAGCAAAGAGCAGATGCAGCTGAAGCAAGGATAAGAGAGCTTGAGGCAAAATTGGCAGAAATGTCAAAATGATGGATTTTTTACTGTCTAAAAAGCGACAGGGATATTCATAGAGGATATGATTGTCCCTGTTATTTTTTTACACCCAATAAAGAAAAAAATTCCAAGAAAGGAATTCTTTCAAAAATGATAGAATTCTTGACTTTATTTGGGGAAATATTGTAATATTAATATGAATTTTTGATTTATTATAGTTATTGTTTCAATGGCAAAAAGACCTTGAGTGATCGGGGTAGTTTTACAAGAGGGGTAGCGACTATGAAGAAAGTGACTTTTTTGAAGGCGTTAGTTGCAGTATTGGTACTGGGGATAGCAATATGGTTTTTGCCTGCATCCGTTATGGGTTCGTATAAAAGTGCTTTTTTGGAAATAAATGCAGGAGTGAATTCACAGATTGTTTATATTAATGAGAACGGAGAAAGCAAAACTTTACCTGAAAGTACAAATATCATTGTTTTAAGTGAAACATATTTAAATTCCAGTAAACAAAACAACGATGATGGAGACGGCGCAGTACTAAATGCAGGTTGGTATTTTGTAAATGAATCTATAAGTATAGAATACCCTATAGAACTTAGAGGGGATGTAAAACTTATTCTTGGCGATAGAGCCGGATTAAGCATAGGTTCTTTGGAAAAAGATTTAAAATATGGCATTTATGGTCAAGACTATAATTTGACAGTTTATTCTCAATGTATCGACCCATACGACCTGTCTTATGACAGTCCCGCCAGAACAATGGGAAGTCTTTATGCTGCCGGAGATATAGTCGGTATCATGGTAAAAAAGCTTACGATAAATGGGGGATATGTAATTTTTTCAACCGGAGCATCCTCGACCGGCTATGCGGGAGCAGAAGTAAACAACATGGAGATAAATGGCGGAAGGATCCAATTTAGTGGTAGAGATCAAGGAGCTATTATAAATGATAATCTAATAATTAACGGTGGTTCGATTAATTTTTTTCTGTTGTGGAACCGTGATCAAGGGCATAACAGTATTTGCGGTCCGTTAAGCAGCGGAGCACTAAATATTTATCTGAATGGTGGAAATATATCTACATCAGGAATAGGTGGAAGGCTCGGTAAGATTTACTTAAATTTTAAGAGTGAGAGTGATGACATATTATTTCAACCGTCAAGATATCCGGATAATTATAATTTTTCTGTAGCGCCCGGAAAAAGTTTCGCATTGCATCATCCTACAATCAGTCAGATAGTACCTCTGAAAAACGATGGGGAAAATTGGAAAGATTATAATAATATAGTCGTGTATTATTCTACTATATCTCTTGCTAAAGGTAAATGTAAGATAACATTTAAATTTGATGACGGCAGAGTTTGGGAAACAGCAGTAGATTCCGGTACGAGCTTATATACAATTGAAGACGCTAATAGTGAAATATTCCCAAAAACTCAGTCTCCTAATTTTCGATATTTTTATATATATGTTAATGGAGAGTTTGATGAACAATATGGTTCTTTTCAATTTATTAGTGATTGTACTGTTTATGTAAGATATTCGGGAAGCGTCGATGTTCAAAAACTGAAAATTGTTGATGCAGTGTATAATGGTTCTGCGCAGAAACCTAAAGTGATTTATGATAATGATATATTGGGAGAGAGATATTTTGTCAGTGGCTATTCCGGAGGCTGGTATGACGGACAGTATCAAATTCGGCATTACAAAAAGGGTGAAACAGTATTACAGGGACCGCCGGTTGAACCGGGGGACTATATTGTGACTTTAGAAGGGCAAGAATATTTAAGTCTTATCGGTACTGTTGATATACCATTTAAGATAGTAAAGAAGAAAGTGACTGTTTCCGGGATAAGAGCAGAGAATAAAGAGTTTGACAATACCGCCTCAGTAGTTCTTAATTTTGATAATGCTGTATTTTCAGACATTATTGAGGGAGATGTATTGGGAATAACCGCAGACGGTTCTTTCGTAGATTCGGCTATTGGCGAGAATAAAGAAGTAAGGCTTAGTAATGTTGTTTTAACAGGTGATAAAGCCGGTTTCTATACTCCTGTAATAGAACAGGAAATTACAGCCAACATTACAAAACGAAAGATCAGTATCAAGGCTTTAGATCAGGAGGTAGTATTAGGGAGACAAATAGATACAGGAAATGATAAATACAGCATTACTTCGGGCTCTCTTTTGTCAGGACATAGTTTGGCAGCAGTAAGTCTTAGTTCAAGTTCAACGGATACAATTACGGATTCGGGTAATATTAATGTTGGAAGTGTTGTTATTAAAAATGGTGAAAAAGATGTTACTGACTATTATGAAATAACAATTCTTCCAGGTACGCTTACGGTGGTTAATGGTGCCTTGTCATCGATGACTTCTCCAAACGCAAAAACGCTCCAATATAACGGAACTCTTCAGGAATTAGTAACAGCAGGAACATCAAATGACGGAGATGTCTTGTATGTGTTAGGGCAGGATGATGTAACCGCACCTGCTTCAGGTTACACCGATCAGATACCAAGGAAGAGAGACGCCGGAACATATTATGTATGGTATATGCTTAAAGGCAATTTAACTCATGTGGATATCGCACCTGCATGTATAGTTGTAAAGATTAAAAAGAATCCTATTACTATAACTGTTTTAGATCAGAGGAGTAAAAAAGGAGAAAGTATTGTTCAACTGACATATACTTTATCCGGAACTATTGTTTCGGGAGATGATCTGAGGATTACTTTATATACAACTGCGACATCGGCTTCTGCGGCAGGAGAATATCCTATAGTTGCATCTTACAGTGGAAATGATAACTATGATGTAACTGCTGTGAGTGGTACATATACTATTGAAAAACCGGATCCGACGGGAACACCCACGCCGGATCCAACAGGAACGCCGACACCGGATCCGACAGGAACACCGACACCGGATCCAACAGGAACACCCACGCCGGATCCGACAGGAACGCCAACACCGGATCCGACAGGAACGCCAACACCGGATCCGACAGGAACACCCACGCCGGATCCTACGGGAACACCCACGCCGGATCCTGCGGGAACACCGACACCGGATCCGACAGGAACGCCGACACCCGAGCCTTCGCAGGAGCCCGGGAAGGATCCAACACCAATACCTTCACAATCTCCCAATCCCATGGATCCGGATGATCACGGCAATGTCGTAGATACGGTTACAACCGAGGATGAGAAGGGTAATGTAAATACACATACGGTTATAGAGTATTCTGATGGCAATGTCAGGGAGACGGATGTTACGGAAAAGAAGAATGGTGACATCATCGAGAAAGATGTTGTCAGTGACAGCGAAGGAAATGTGATCCAGACATCGGTTGAAACTGTTTCAACTAATAAGAAAGGAACCGAAATCTCTGAAAAGACAGTGGTAAATAATGACGGCTCGCAGGAAAACAGCAGCAGGACCGAAACCACGTCAGGAAAGGTAACCGAAAAGTATTACAGTTTTGATTCAACCGGAACGGGTATATATACGGTAAATACCACGACCGCTACCGGAGGACAGAGAACTGTAATTTATGAGCTGAACTCTTCAGGTGAGGCAACACTTGTTTCATTTGAAACCACCGGTAAAAAAGCAAAAATCCCGGAGGAGATAACGGTCGGAGATAAGAAATACCTTGTTGAAAGGACTGAACAGAGCTTTGTAACGACAAAAGCTGATACAAGGAATGATAAGATCAGGATCGTTGCCAAGATGGCGTTTATCAGGGACATAACCTTTAAGGTTGAGATAAACTTTGACAAGGTTCCTTCCAAGAAGGCGATGAAAGCTTGGAGCACCGTTATAAAAGCAGCTAAAAAGTGTACTGTAAAAATAACCACCTCGACCAAGAAAGAGTACAAATCCCTCAAGAAAAGCTTCGCCAAGAGGCTCAAGCAGATCAAAGCGGACACAAAGAAATTTACGTTTAAAAGAATAAAGAGTAATTAAGCAAGAATCCCTCCCAGGTTCACATCCCGGGAGGGATTTCGATTTGTCATCCTGAGCGTTAGCGAAGGATCTATTGAATAAAGATTCTTCACTTCGCTCAGAATGACATTAATATGCTCAGAATGACATTAATATGCTCAGAATGACACTGGTTTTTACAATATACAATGCCATGGAATATTGTAATTAGAACCTTTTATTACTTAGTAAATACGAAAACATTCCATGACAGGGGCTTTACGCTTGCAGAGTATACGCCGTCCTTAAGTACGCCCTGCTCGTTCTTCTTGGGAACGAATATCTCCTGGTTATCAACTGAACTTACCATCTCAAGCTCTTCGTCGGTGCAGAAGGTCTCATAATGCTCAACCTTGTTATATCCTTCGAAGCCCTTGATGTCAACGTTAAGAGCATAGCTTTCATCCTCGTTCCTGTTGATAGCAAATACGGTAAGTCTTTCGTTTTCCTTATCCCATGCTGATGCGGAATCGATGTAATTAACGCCTTCCTTGCCTGTGTACTGTGAAGTATCATCTATTGCATATCCGGGCATATCATAAGTATCGGACTCAACAGCTGTCCTCATGGATGTTCCCTTTGCAAGAGAAAGCATCTGCATATATGCATAATGAGAAGCGGTCTTCCATACATTGTCATGATCGGATGCGCAGAGTGCACCGAGTCCGCCGGTCATACAGCCTATCTTTACCCTGTCTGCGTGGCGCAAGAATGCAAGCTGTATGGAAATGAACGAGAGCATATGAAGGATTTCCCTGCCCGGGAACATGAAATGCTTCATCTTGTCGGGGTCATGGAGAATGTAAGGCCTTTCGGGATTGAACCTGAAATGCGATCTTGCCATATTGTATCTTCCCCATCCCGGATTAAGAGGACTGCATTCCCTCATCATGCAGCCGTATTCGTCGAAGGAGATCATGACCTTCTTGGGTGATCTGTGCTTTGCCGCAACAAAATCTATCATGGCAGCTTCTGTGTTGATAAAGTCTTCATAATAGAGCGAACCGCCGAGCAGCGCCTTTACATCCTTGGGAGGTGCGCTGTGATAATGATGTACGGAAAGATAGTCAACCACGTCGTAGCACTGATCGAGCACCTTCTCGTCCCATACGGGATAATGATCCATGAATGATGCCGATGATCCGCAGACACCTGTCTCAATGGAAGCATCTATCCACTTGATGGCCTTTGAGGTTTCCTGACATCTGAAGCCGTAGCCCTCGGGATTACCCTCCCATGAGCCTAACTGCCAGTGACCGTCCATCTCGTTTCCAAGATAAAACACCTTTACTCCGTAGGGCTTTTCATGCCCGTTTTTCTTACGAAGATCCGACCAGTAGGAACCGCCTGCAAAATTGGTGTATTCAACAAGATCCATGGCGTCCTGCATTGTGCCGGTACCCATGTTTATCGTATAAAGTGATTCTGTATTGATTTTTTCCGCCCACTGCAGATATTCATCATGTCCCACATCATTGGGGATGAACTGATACCAGGCGGGATCGAGATGTACCTTCCTTTCGGATTTGGGACCGATGGAATCCTTCCACTGCCATGCGGATACAAAGTTTCCGCCCGGAAGCCTGACTGCAGGAACACCGGTACTTTTAAGAGCGTTAATGACATCGCCTCTGAAGCCCTGTTCGTCTGCTGTGGGATGCTTGGGATTGTACATGAATCCGTTGACCATTGTTCCTATCGGCTCTAAGAATGCCGAAAAAAGCCTGTTTGATATCTCTCCGATCTCAAAACTCGGATGAACCGTTATTTTTGCCATTACCTTCCTCCTCTGTTGTAAACCCTGTTTGCTTGCGTCTAAACTTGTAAGGCGTAGAAATCGTACTCTAAACCTATGAAAATTTTAACACTCGGGGGTGTCTGTTTCACTCTATTCTTTGCTTTATATGTGCTAAAAATTGCGAATTTTCCCTTGACAAAACCGGCTTCCTGATATATTATTTAGTACGACGCAAAAAGGCTCCCGAAGGCATACTTAAGCTTTATGCAGAGTATGGCTCGGGCTATTTTATATCCGGAGGACGATATGAAAAATACATTAAAGAAACTGTTTGTAATTTTCGTTCTTGTTTTAACCGTTCTGGCTTTCGCTGCATGCGGCAAAGATGAAAAGGACAATAAGGACGAGGATGACAAGAAAACCGAAAAGTCAGAGAAATCCGATAAGGATAAGGATGATGACGATGATGACGATGATGATAATGGGAAAAAGTCGGATGATGATGAGGATGACAACAACAAGAACCCATTCTCGGATGATAACGAAACCACACCCGAGCCTACAGCAGAACCTACCGCTGAGCCTACTGTAGAGCCCACAGCAGAACCTACCGCTGAGCCTACTGTAGAGCCCACCGCTGAGCCTACTGTAGAACCTACCGCTGAGCCTACCGCAGAACCTACCGCTGAGCCCACAACCGCTCCCGATTTCGATAACGGCGAATTAACCGGAGTTTATAAACTTGTTTCTCTTTACAGCAGAGGAAGTGATCTTGTTTCTGCCGAAGATATCGCTACATTTGAGAACGCCGGAATCTTCTACGGATCACTGGAAGTAAAGGATGACGGAACCGCTGTTTTAAGATTTGAAGGAAATATCAGACAGCTGAATTATGACGACACAAGCTTCTATGACGATACAGATTCAATGACATATGAGATTTCAGATACCAATCTGGTTCTTACCAGTGCAGTACAGAAGATTATCGCAACATTTGAAAAAATGGATGCCGCTGAGCTTGAAAAGTTTGGTATGATTTCATCTCTTGATGCCGATCAGTATGCTCAGCTTTTTGGGCAGGTAGTAACCAATATTACTGTTGTTACGCCTGAGCCTACAACAGTTCCCGATAATACGGGCATAGACGTTTCGGAATGGGAAGGTTCTTATAAGGTTGTCAGCCTTAAGACAAGCGGCATGGAGACCATGACTGAAACCGTACTGAGCTTATTGGAGTCAAAGGGACTTACAGTAGGTATTGTTGAGGTAAATGCAAACGGAGTCGTAACAATATCACTTTTGGGAAATGAATTTAGCGGCACTTTTGACGGAGTAAATGTTACTGTAAATGGTGTGTCGGTTCCTATTGTTTTCGAGGGTGATACCGTAAAGCTTGAGCAGAACGGCCAATCTATAGAGTTTAAAAAGATGGCTCCCGAGGAAGTCGGTTCTTTAAGAGTTGCTACCACTACTGAATTATATTCACTATTTTAATGATAACAGGTGAAAAAAATGTCTAAATCGGAAATCCTTATGGATTTTTGCATGATACCGGCATTGCTTATAGTTAATTTCTGTTTTGGGAATGTACTTCATCCCGGGATAATGCTTGCTGTGGGTATCATACTTATCATAAAGGGCGGTGATGTCTTTGTAGATGCCGCCACATGGATAGCTGAAGTTTCGGGTATCCCGAAGCTTATTGTAGGTGCAACCGTCGTAAGTTTTGCAACTACATTGCCGGAGCTGCTTGTTTCGGCGATGGCCGCAGGCGAGGAAAAAGTAGATATGGCTATCGGCAACGCCATAGGAAGCGTTACCGCAAATCTCGGTCTTATCATGGCAATAGGCATAATCTGTATACCTGCTGTGATAAAGAGGAAGGATTATCTGCTAAAGACCATTCTTATGCTTGGTGCTGCAGTAGTCATAGTTGTGGTCGGCAGTTTTGCCAAGGCCGGAAAGATCGAGGGCATCGGAACAGTTACGAGTATTATCCTTATCGTGATATTCGTTATAGCCATGACGGACAATATACGTTCTGCCGTAAAGGCTGTTAAAAGCGGTTCTGAGGAAAAGCTCGGTCCCGAAGCCAAGACAAAGACAGTTATCATTTCAAATATATTTAAGTTCGTTCTCGGAGCTCTCGCAATAGTATTCGGAGCGGATCTTTTGGTTGATAACGGAAGTGCGATCGCCAAGATGATCGGTATAGAGGAACGTGTAATTTCCGTTACGATAATAGCAATCGGAACATCGCTGCCGGAGCTTGTTACCACCATTACGGCTGTTATAAAGAAACAGTCCTCTCTCGGTGTCGGCAATATCATCGGAGCCAACATCATGGATCTGACCTTTATTATGCCCATATGTAACCTGATTTCCGGAAAGCCGCTTCCTGTATCAGAGTCTGTAGCGCTGATTGATTTCCCTGCATGTCTTGTTGTAGGATGCGCCGCCGTGATCCCGATGCTGATAACCAAGAAATTTACGCGTGTTCAAGGACTGGGTATGCTTGCCCTCTACATTGTGTATATGGTTCTTACGGTCTTGGGCGTAGCGACATTGAAATCCATGTTTTCTTGATACAAAGAAAGAAGAAATATAATGTTACCTTCAGATCCGAACATATTATTAAGCTATATAAACACAAAATTGAGGGATGAGTTTTCATCCCTCGATGACTTTTGTGATACTCTTGACGTTGATAAGGAAGAGCTCACAGAAAAAATGAACTCGGCAGGCTACAGATACGATCCTGCGACAAACCGGTTTGCATAACAGTGGGGACGTGGGACACATATTTGTCATTCTGGGTTTCAACGAAGTGGGAGAGGGTATCAGACAGTTCCTCTTGGCCAGGAAACGGGCAGAGGAACTGTCTGATACCTTCTCCCTGTTTACAATTGTCCGAGCGACTTTTGAACCAGTATAAAACCATTATAGTGTCATCCTGAGCGAATCCCTATGTCATCCTGAGCGTCAGCGAAGGATCCTTTGCCATAATGTTATATAACATTATACATAAATCCATAAAAACCACCCATTTTAGCATATAAACAGTATGAAACATTACCCAAAATCTACTTTTTTAACTTTTTTTGAAGGATTTTTGGCATTTTTTCCAAAAACGGACACTTTATATATGAAAGACCCATGAAGGGAGAAAAAACCTATGATGCAAAATGAAGAACGGATAAAAGAGATGCTGGCGGCTGCCTCAATGTTCGATGCAAGTGTCGGTGGGTATGTTTTGGTAGCACTCATCTCATTTGCAGTCGCGGTAGCGTTTACACTGCTATGCATAAGATGGAAGCAGAAAAACGACCAAAGGGACGGTCCTGTCAATCAGAGGGACGGTCCTCTCAATCAGAGGGAGGGTTCTGTGATTGAAACCGACACACGGGACAATTCTTCTGTTGCAAACGATCCACAAGGTGAATCTATGACAGCAGATGGAGTTCAGAGTGTTAACCGGAAAATCGATTGACAAAAAGTGTAGCAAAAGATATCCTATACAAAGTGATCAAAAGAAAAGGAGAATGAAATGAAAAAGAGTAACAATGTAAAATCCATTGAAAACAAAGGCTTCAGAGCATATCGGGGGGGGGTACCTAAATAGGGTAATAGCTGTTTTATTATGTGCAGTAATTGCAGTTTGTCTTTTACCTGTTATGGAGAAAAATGTAAAAGCAGCGCCAAAACCTGATTATACGATTATATTTTCGGGTTCTCTTATCAATCCAGTGAAATCAGGATATTATATTGATGAAGATGGATTACCTGTTGGTTTAACATTTCAAATGTGGGATGATATATTCTCTCTGCCTTCTACTCCGGGGAACTATTATCTTTATGATTCTGTTATTTCTTATAGTGAGAGTTGGAGTATTACTTCGGGAACATACAATATTTGTTTGAATGGAAAAAATATAATAGGAGGGGCTGATTCACCAGTTATATATATTAGTGGATCTGAAACAGTCTTAAATCTGTTTGATATCAGCGGGAATAATGGAAAAATAACACATCAAGAAGGTCGTTTTGGTAACGGGATTGTTATAGATAATGGTGCTACGTTCAATATGTTTGGCGGAGAAATCTCTGGGAATGAAACAGCTAATAATACATACATAGATGGAGGAGGTGTATATGTTAAAAACGGTACATTTAACATGTATGGCGGAAAAATATCAGGAAACACAGCTGCTGGTAATGGAAATAATGTATATATAAATAATCATAATCTTTCTGCTTCTATGAAAATGGTTGGTGGTACTATAGATGGTGGTTTTTCTGATAATCTCAACTATTATGTTACTATATCTTTCAATTCCGGATCCGGTTCCGGAACTATGACTCCGCAGTATATATATAGCGATAAGAATACAAGACTAAAATTTAACGAATTCACAGCACCCGCAAATACGGTGTTTGACTATTGGAAGGTGGGCGATACTACTTATGCTGATGGCGCAAATATCTGTGTAAGTATAAATACTGAACTTATAGCCCAATGGAAAGCTAAACCTGCTATCAACCCAACTGTTGATATAACAGGCTGGAAATACGGGGAGTACAGTAATACAACAAATGATCCTGTGGTATCAGGTAATTCCAGCAGTGGAGAGACTACAATTTATTACGAGGGAACGGGTTCAACAAGTTATACAAAGAGTAAAAATATACCGGTTAATGCAGGTACATATAAAGTAATTGCAGAGATAGCTGAAACCGATGCTTATGCATCGGCTACGGTAAGCAAGGAGTTTTCAATAGCTAAAAGAACGGTTACGCTTACATCGGCAGGTGCAGAAAAGGACTATGATGGAATACCATTAACGAACTCAACAGTTAGCGTCAGCGGAGACGGTTTCCTGACCGGTGAGGGAGCAACATATGGTGTTACAGGGTCTCAGACCGAACACGGCACGAGCGACAATAGTTTCACCTATAGTTTAAATTCCGGAACAAGTGCGGATAATTATGATATTAAAACAGTAAATGGAGAACTTAAAGTTAACAAGCGCAACATTACCATAACAGCTAAAGATCAGTCAGTAGAACTTAACGGGAATTTTGAATCAGGAAAAGATCAGGTAACGCTTTCAGGTTCCGGACTTGCAACCGGACAGGAACTTACCGAAATAACACTTACCACAGATATTACAACGACTTCGATCGGAACCGGAGAGTTGACCCCAAGTGCTACAAAGATAATGAGCGGTACGACAAATGTTACGGATAATTACAATATAAATTATGAAAAAGGAAATCTGACTGTTACTCCTAAGTCTCTTGGAAGTGATGCTATAAGGCTGTCAGCGGAGGAGCTTGCATATGACGGCACCGCCAAGACTCCGGAAGTTTCGGTTTATGACGGAGAAGATAAAATTCCCACATCTGAATATGCTGTTAAAATATCGGATAACGTAAACGCCGGAACAGCAACGGTTGAAGTTTCCGATGTCGCAGACGGAAATTATACTGTTAAAGGTACCAAAACATTTAAGATAAAAGAAGCTGAAGTTACAGTAACTGCGAATGATCTTAGTAAGGCATACGGTGAAAAAGACCCTGCATATACAGCGGCAGTAAAAGGGCTAAAAGGAAACGATACTGAAAGTGTCATTAGTTATACTTTTTCAAGAACTGAGGGAGAAGATGCGGGAACTTATGTGATCACTCCGACCGGAGATGAGATCCAGGGAAATTATAAAGTAAGTTACGTACCCGGAAGCTTTGTTATAAATCCGGTTGATCCTGAGTATTCTGTACCAAAGGGACTTAAGTGCGAAACAGGAAAGAAATTAAGTGATATAGAACTGCCGGACGGCTGGAGCTGGGTTGACGCGACCGCATCGGTAGGAGAAGCAGGAAAGAATACCTTTAAAGCTGTTTTTACTCCTAAAGATAAGGTAAATTATAATGTAGTAGGTAATATCGATATTACTGTGGAAGTTACCGAGGCAAAAAAAGAACCGGATACTAAGCTTGAACCGGATTCAAAACCCGAACCGAACTATAATCCTACACCTGTTATAACGTATATTCCGGAGGAACCGGATACTGTTACTGATACTGTAATCAATAATGATGGTTCTGCTACAACTACAACAAAAATCAAGAATGAAGATGGTACGGTAACAGAGTCGACTGTCAGAGAGTGGCAGAACGGTGATAAAAACGTTACCGAGATCATAAAGGATGCTGATGGCAATACATTAAGCACTCTTGTAGGAACTGTCAGGATAAGTAAAAAAGGTACAAAAACTGAGAGAACAGATATAAAGAAAGCGGATGGATTCCACAGCAACAGTTCTGTAAAGACTTATAAGTCAGGTAAGGAAGTAACCTCATCTTCAACAACCTTTGCTAATGGTGCAAAACAGGCTTACACCGAGACAAAGAATGCAGACGGTACTCTGACACGTAAGGTAATGGATACCAATACCAAGGGAAAGTCAACGCTTACAGTGACGACGAAAAAACTTGTGAAGACCGTAACAAAATACAAAGTCACCGGTGATGGTAAGATAAGGCTTACGAGTCTTAAAACAGAAGGTGACACCGCCATCATCCCCAAGACTGTAACCTTTGACGGACAGAAGAACATGATTGTTTCCTTAGGCAAGGGCTTGTTCAAGGGCATGGAAGGTATCAAAGAAATCTACATCTATGCTGAAAACCTTAAGAAGATATACGTCGGAGCCTTCGACGGTGTTCCTGCAGATGCTAAGTTCTACATCAAGGCTACAACCACAAACTGCAAGAAGATAGTCCGCATGATCAAGAAGTCCGGCTTCGGAAAAGTTGACTATACAAAGATATAAATTTAATGTCATTTTGAAATATTAGTGGTATTCTGAAAAATTAGTGTCATTCTGAAAACTCAGTGTCATTCTGAGCGAAGCGAAGAATCTTTTGCAAAAATGATCCTTCGCTGACGCTCAGGATGACAAAACGGAGAGGGTTTAGTTTTTTTGATGCTTTTTCTTGGGATTTTTCTCGGAATTATAAAAAAC
>JAEEVO010000068.1 GCA_016290905.1 Lachnospiraceae bacterium
CTTCCTCCATGGTTCTGACGAGCATAAATAAAAGCCCACCCAGCATTCCGTAAAGGAACTTCAGGGAATGGGCGTAAATCCCAACATTATCGTACTTAGATGCGATGAGCCGCTTGAGGAATCCATATTTAAAAAGATAGCCCTGTTCTGTAATGTAAGAGAGGACTGTGTAATAGAAAACCTGACCCTGCCCTGCCTTTACGAGGCACCTTTAATGCTTGAAAAATCAGGCTTTTCTGAGGTTGTATGCAGGCAGCTGGGTTTAAACACTCCCAAACCCGATCTTAAGGAATGGGAGCAGATGGTAGACAGCATCAAAGCAAGATCATTAAATGTAAACATTGGCCTTGTTGGAAAATATGTTCATCTTCATGACGCTTATCTGTCTGTTGCGGAAGCCTTAAGACATGCGGGATATTACCACAATACACATATTACCATCGACTGGATAGATTCCGAGGAGATAACTGAGGAAAATGTTGCCGAAAAGCTCAAAGACCTTGATGGTATCATTATTCCCGGCGGTTTCGGAAACAGAGGTATAGAGGGCATGGTCATCGCGACAGGATATGCAAGAAAGAATAACATACCATACTTTGGTATATGTCTTGGTATGCAGATAATGGTGATCGATTATGCAAGAAATGTGGCCGGTATAAGTGATGCAAACTCCGGAGAATTTGACGCTGAGTGTAAAAATAAGGTAATTGATTTCATGCCGGGTCAGAATGATGAGATAAACAAGGGCGGTACTTTGAGACTCGGTGCATATCCCTGCGTGATAAAGAGCGGAACAAAGATGGAGGAGTGCTACGGTGCACCCGAGATCAGCGAACGTCACAGACACCGCTACGAGCTTAACAACGATTACCGCGAAGTACTGGAAAAGAACGGACTAACATTATCGGGTATCTCGCCCGACGGAAAGCTGGTTGAAACCGTTGAGCTTACGGAAAGACCGTTCCATGTGGGCGTACAGTACCATCCGGAATTTAAGAGCAGACCCAACAAGCCTCATCCTCTGTTCAAAGGTTTCATAGGAGCTGCACTGCTTAAAAGCAAGGAAAAGTGAAGATATAAAAATACGTTGAAGATAAAGGAAGGTAGACAAAAATGTGCGGAATAACGGGATATACGGGAGTAAACCAGGCCGGGCCGATACTTTTGGACGGTCTTAAAAGGCTGGAGTACAGAGGATATGATTCTGCCGGCATAGCGGTTCGCGGAGACGACGGGATAAAGATGCTGAAGGCTACCGGCAAGGTAAGCCATCTGGTTGAAAAATATAATGAAACTCCGGATTTTCTGGGAGTATGCGGTATAGGGCATACCCGATGGGCTACTCACGGGATCCCTAATGATACGAATGCCCATCCTCACTTGTCGGCTGACGGGAAATTTGCCGTAGTACATAACGGCATCATAGAAAACTTTGCGGAGATCAGGAGCGAGCTGCAGAAATACGGTATAGAATTCAAGAGCGAAACGGATACGGAGGTTATAGTCCAGCTTCTTGCATATAATTACAATGGGAATTTCAAGCTGGCGCTTATGAAGACTATCGCAAGACTTGAGGGTTCTTATGCGATAGGCGTCATATCGGCCGACCATCCGGGAACAATATATGCGGCAAAGCTTTCAAGCCCGCTTATCATAGGGCTTGGGATAGGAGAGAATTTCTTCGCATCGGATATTACCGCACTTGTAAACAATACGAAAAATGTCATAGATATGGATGACGGCGAGGTTGCGGAGATCACACCGGACGGAGTAAAGTTCTTTGATCATGCCGGACGAGAGATAAACAAGGATATAAGGCATATAACATGGGATGTTGCTGCGGCTGAAAAAAGCGGATACGAGCATTTCATGCTCAAAGAGATAATGGAGCAGCCGCAGGCTCTTAAGGCTACAATTGAGCCAAGGGTAAAGGATGCCGAGGAGATAGTGCTTGAAGAACTGAAAAACCTGGATATGAAGAGATTCAACAGGATACACATCACCGCCTGCGGGTCGGCTTATCATGCGGGCTGTGTCGGTCGCGGGATACTTGAGGCTCTGTGCAGGGTGCCCGTGGAGGCTGAGGTTGCCAGCGAGCTCAGATACAGGGATCCGATAATGGATGCCAAGACTCTTGTAATAGTCATCAGCCAGTCGGGAGAGACTGCGGACACGATCGCGGCAATGAAGGAGTGCAGATCTAAAGGCGCGACTCTTCTTGCAATAGTAAACGTAGTAGGCTCCAGCATCGCGAAGCTTGCCGATTACTGTCTGTACACATGGGCAGGTCCTGAGATCGCGGTAGCCACGACAAAGGGATATACGACCCAGGTAGTGCTTCTTGCCATGTTTGCCGTATGGGCGGCAGGAGAGATGAAGACCATATCCCGCGGTGCATATATATCACTGGTGAAGGATATCATTCGTCTTCCGGAACGTGCCCAGCGTGCACTTGACCTGAATTCGAGAGTAAAGACCATGGCCGAAAGGTATAATTCAAATTCCTCATTATTCTTCATTGGCAGGAACATGGATTATGCGGTAGCGCTTGAAGGGTCACTTAAATTGAAAGAGATTTCCTACATACATTCGGAAGCTTATGCGGCAGGAGAACTGAAGCACGGGACGATCGCACTTATCGAGCCGGGCAGGCTGGTTGTTGCTCTTTGCTGCTATGAAAAGCTGCTTGATAAGACCATTTCCAACATACAGCAGGTAAAGGCCCGCGGCGCAAGGGTGCTTGCGGTTGCTCATGAAGGAAACAGGAGCATCTTCCGGGAGGCGGACGATGTACTTACAGTACCCGTAACCGATCCGCTCCTTGTTCCTGTTATTGAGATCATCCCTTTACAGCTTTTCGCATATTATGTGGCAAAGCTTAACGGCTGTGATATAGACAAGCCCAAGAATCTTGCCAAATCAGTTACGGTAGAGTGATAAGGGCGGAACAAAACCGGGCAAAAGAGGTTTTGCTGTTTTGAAAAACATATTGTGAAAAGACTTCGTATCCGTACAGAACGGATACGGAGTTTTTTTGTTGAAGAATTCGGAGATATTTGTTATAATCACTATATATATCGGAAAAAAGACCGGTGTTGCTATATGTTTTCCTGAGTGGAGCGAAGGTTCTTTCGGCGCTGTCACCTGCTAAGATCCTTCCGGATAAAGCGCTTGGGATAACAGAGTAAAAGCTTTGAGATCAGGAGGATTTTTTAATGAAGAAACTGAAAAAGGCTGATATCATCATTATGATCTGCATTCTTGCACTCATAGTGGGGATTATCCTTGTAAAGTGCATTTTCAATGCAAAAGATTCTGACGGATCCGGTAAAACAGCTTCGGCTGATGCAGTGTCGGAAATAAAGGCATTTAACGGAAGAAAAAGCGGGATAAAAACGGGATCTTCGTTTGAGGAACCGACCATGAAGTATTTTCCCGACAGTGAGTATTCATATTTTGACAGCGATACTGATATGATGATGGCACTTCAAACAGGAAAGATCGACAGTTATATGCAGGATGAGCCGGTAGCGAAGATGATATGTAAAGAAAACCACAATCTGGCATATTTTAAGACTGCTGTTGAAGCTGACGATTATCATTTCGGCTTTCAGAAACAGGCAGAGCGTTCGAAAATCCTTATAAAGCAGTTCAATGATATGGTCAGGGACATGTGGTCTTCCGGTGAGATGGATAAGCTTATCGCCAAATGGACCGAAGGATCTGAAGAACAGAAGGTGGTCGATGAAAGCGGGCTTAACGGTGAAAACGGTGTTCTTTTAGTTGCTATCCTTGCTGATTTTCCTCCTTTCTCATACTATCGGAACGGTGAGCTGACAGGGTATGTTATCGAGTTATGTACACTTTTTGGCCGAAAGTACGGATATACGATAAAATATGAGGACGTTAAGTCTTCTTCGGGAGTTGCGGGCCTGGCTTCTGAAAAGTACGATATTTTGGGTACGGCGCTGTCTTATACGGAAGAAAGAGCAAAGAGCATCGATTTTTCCGATGTTATTTATAAGGGCGGCATGATGCTGATGGTCCGGGCAAATGATGTGACCGGTCCGGATATCATCTCGTATGGTAATGGCAGCCCGGAAGTAAATGAACCTGATTATGCCGAGTATGACGGGAAAAAGATAGGAATATTGACAGGCTCAAGCTTTGAAGATGTTACCCTTGAAAAATTCCCGAACAGTGAATATATTTATTTTGAGAATAATTCAGACCTTATCCTCGCTTTGGAACAGCATAAGATAGATGCTTTTGTTGAGGATGAGCCTGTCGCCAAAATGATAAACATTGAGAAGCCGGAAATCAATTATCTGAAGAAGCTGCTTGTAAGCGATGATTACAGTCTTGGCTTCCAGAAGGATACAGCGACTTCGAGAGTATACCGAAAACAGTTTAACGAGATGCTGAATGAGCTGTGGGAAAACGGGGAGATAGACAGGCTCATAAAAAAATGGTTTGAAGCGGACGGATCGGAAAAGACGATTGACAGAAGCGGCCTGACCGGTGAAAACGGACAGCTGGTTATAGCGGCAAGATCGAATAAACCGCCGTTTTCATATTATGAAAACGGGGAATTTACCGGATATGGCGTTGAGCTGGTGACAATGTTCGCAAAAAGATACGGATATTCACTGAAATTCGAGGATACGAATCTGTCCGCTATGTTGGCGGGACTTACTGCGGAAAAATATGATATCGGTATTTCGAGCATGTCTGTAACCGAAGAACGAAAAAAGAGCATTGATTTCAGTGATACTTTCTATAACGGCGGCATGGTGCTCGTAATCCGGAGTGAGGATATCAGATCGGACGGTTCATCTGCTACAGCTCAGAGTACCGGAGAGAGTAAGGGGTTTTTTGAATCTGTAAAAGACAGCTTTGAAAAAAACTTTATCACAGAGGATAGATGGAAGCTCATACTTGAAGGTATAGGGATTACATGTGCGATAACTCTTCTTACGGTATTATTCGGTTCGATACTTGCTTTTGCAATTTGTATGTTCAGAAGAGTGGACAGTTCACTGGCGGGAGTGATATGTAACCTGTATGTAAAACTTTTACAGGGAACTCCGATGGTGGTTTTACTGATGATACTGTATTATGTAGTGTTCGGAAAGTCCGGGATTGACGCTATGTGGGTTGCAGTCATCGGATTTTCGCTGAACTTCGGAGCATACGGATCTGAGATCATGCGTTCAGGTATAGAAAGTATAGACGGCGGACAGCGTGAAGCGGCTCTTGCTCTCGGTTTTACCGAAAATCAGGGATTTTTCAGGTTTATCTTTCCTCAGGCAGCCGTGAGATTCCTGCCGGTATACAGGGGCGAGATAATATCATTGTTAAAGAATACATCGATAGTCGGATATATAGCCATACAGGATCTTACCAAAATGAGCGATATCATAAGGAGCCGTACCTTTGAGGCTTTCTTCCCGCTTATAGCCACCGCGGTCATATACTTCATACTCGCATGGTTTATATCATTGATATTGGCTAAAATATTGAAGGTTGTAGATCCTAAACAGAAAAAGAAGAAAGCAATGAAAGGAGTGACGGTTAAATGAGCATGTTAAAAATTGAACATTTGCGAAAAGAATATCCAAATATCACTCCTTTGAAAGATGTGACTGTAGAGATCAATAAAGGGGATGTAATCTCGATAATAGGGCCTTCGGGTACCGGTAAATCAACGCTGCTCAGATGCATCAACCAGCTTGAGACACCGACATCGGGCACGATCACATTTGAGGGTGAGGTCATCACCGATCCGAAGTGTAAGATGAATAAGGTAAGACAAAAGATGGGCATGGTATTCCAGTCCTTCAACCTCTTTAACAACCTTAATATCATCGAAAATATCATGGCCGGTCCGATGAAGCTTCTCGGAAAATCAAAGCAGGAAGCATATGACGAGGGAATGCAGCTCTTAAAGAGAGTAGGTCTTGCGGAAAAGGCCATGAATCTGCCGAGCGAGCTTTCGGGCGGACAGAAGCAGCGTGTGGCCATAGCAAGAGCCATAGCAATGAAGCCCGATCTGCTCTTGTTTGACGAGCCGACATCTGCTCTTGATCCGACAATGGTCGGAGAAGTCCTTCAGGTTATAAAGAAGCTTGCAACCGAAGGCATGACCATGATGATAGTTACCCATGAGATGAAGTTTGCAAGGGACGTATCGAACCGTATTTTCTATATGGACGGCGGCGGGATATGTGAGGACGGGACACCGGATCAGATATTCAACCATCCGAAGGAAGAAAGGACCAGGATATTCATAAAGCGTCTTAAGCAGCTGTCAATGAAGGTTGAAAACAGCAATTACGACTTTATCGCTTCTGTTTCAAAGATCGAACAGTTCGGAAAGGATAATATGCTTAAGCCTAAGATGTTAAGGGATGTACAGCTGGTATTTGAGGAGATTGTCACCCAGAACCTGGTTCCTTACGGTGAGACATATAATAATCTCTATCCGATCGATATCCTGCTTGAGTATTCGGATCTGGACGAGAGCCTGAAAATGGATATCAAATACTGCGGAGATGAATACGATCCGTTTAAGGATGGCAACGAACTTTCCGCAACGATCGTCAAAAAACTGACACTTGATCCGCAGTATAGATTCGGTGACGGTCAAAATGAGATCAATATAACGTTTTTGAGGTGACTTTGACGGAGGACAAAGTAATGAGTATGGAACGGATTAATGACGAAGATATGGGACTGGTTGTAGGGGGATTATTTACATGGAATAGAAGCATTAATATTATGAAATATGAACATGAAGATGGTTCGATAACAAACTATGAAGTTTTGAATTTTGATGAAGCATGGAACCTCAGTAACAGTCTTCACAGTCAGAATGTGCCGGAGGATGAGATTTTAAAGCAATTGATAGAAAATAAATACATCGCAGGATAACCCATTAAGGGTTATCCCGCTGTATCAAGTCTTTGGCGTTTGACAAGCTCGGCAAAGTAACCGTTTTTGGATATAAGATCCTCGTATTTACCGTCTTCGATTATGTTTCCGTTGTCAAGGACTATGATCCTGTCACAGTTTTTGATGGTTGAGAGCCTGTGCGCTATGATTATCCTTGTGCATTTTAACTTGTCCAGGGCTTCGGAAACCTGTTTCTGTGTTTTGTTATCGAGAGCACTGGTTGCTTCATCGAAGATCAGAATGGCGGGTTTTGGAGCTACGGCTCTGGCAATCATAAGACGCTGTTTCTGACCGCCGGAGATACCTCCCTGACCTTCGCTTATCACGGTATTCATGCCCATGGGCATACTGCGGATATCGTCAGCTATACCGGCAATTTCAGCCGCCTTCCAGGCGTCCTCTACAGACAGCTGGGGGGCGGATATTACTATATTCGAATAAATATCTCCCTGAAAAAGACCGCCGTCCTGTGTTACCGCGCCGATCTTTTTCCTAAGAGACCTCAGATCAATGGCATTTATATCCTTTCCGCCATAATAGATCGCGCCTCGTTCGGGCTTTTCAAAACCGAGAAGAAGTCTTACAAGCGTAGATTTGCCGCAGCCTGTTTTCCCGACAACCGCCAGATATTCACCCGAACGTATCTTAAGGTTAAGACCGTTTATGACATAAGGCATGCTTTCATTATATCTGAAAGAAACATTGTTCAGTTCCACGCCTCCCGATATTTCCGTAAGGATCTCTCTTCCTTCCGTAAGTTCGGGAGTTTCTTTTAATATAGGCTCCGCCATTTCGAGTATGGGACGTATCTGGGCTATGGTCATGGCTATGTTCATAAGAGACGTAAAAGCGCCCATGACAAGACCGTATGCTACATTGAAAGCCATATACTCCGAAGGGCTTACGCCTGTTTTTACCGCAAGGAAGTAAAGAACCAGAGTACCAATGATGGTCACGGCTGTAGAAAACACGCTTCCGAGCTTTATGATCATAGGCGGATTATAGGATAGGGATGCGTTCTTTGTGTAAGCCTCCGCCCATTTTGCAAAGGCTCTCTTTTCGGCTCCTGCGAGCTTTATCTTCTGTATACCCGAGATCAGTGCGTAGGACAGGCCTCTCTCTTTGGCTGCATATTCCATCCTTTTTCTGGAAACCTTTATCGATACAAGGGTGGTCACAAGAGTAATGACTATGGATGAAATGATGACAACAAGGGATGTAAACATCAGTCCCGGAGCAAACTGAAAGATCTGGGTTACATAAAGCAGCGACGCAAGAGAAGTAATGCTTACGGTAAATACGCTTTCAATGAGTAGTGAGCATAGTTGCTTTACTGCGTCGGCCCTGCTTGCAAGTTCTCCTGCATTGTATTTTTTGAAAAATGGTGCGGGAAGACTCATTATCCTAAGTGTAAGTGCGGAGCTGACCGCATTCGAGGTCTTTAAGGAGATCCTTGAGGAAGAATGGGAACTTGTGGCACTTATCAGCTGGGAAGAAATCCTTATGCATACGATAAACGCGGCAGTTCCTGCCAAAATGGAGACTTTACCGTTTTCAAGGACAAAACCGGAAAGCAGCAGTGTCATCTTCGACATCAGCATGCCGACCAAGGTCACAAGCAGTGTAAGACCTATGAAAAGAGCTATGTCAAATACGGAAAGAGAGTTCTTTATGAACAGCAAAAGATCCGTAATTCTTAAGGACTTTAAAGGAAAGGTCCGATAGAAGCAGATTGCCTCTATATCGAACTGACCTGCATTTGACGAATTGACGGAATGTCTCTTACCCGTCTCGTCGCAGTAACTGTATCCACTTACAGCCTTCGGAAGGAGAGCTACGGGGAGACCGTCCGATTTCCTGAAAGCTATGATGGGATCGTAAGCGTCCTTATACCATTTTTCGGTCAGATCGATCCTGCGGTACATCATACCGTGAGGACGAAGGGCGTAATCCAGCTGTTCATCGGTATCTTCAAGCTTATCGGGGATATCAGCCGGTTTTAAATGATAAAACTTTAAGATGTCATCTATGGCGTTTTTACTGATAATACGGGCGTCTGTGATCTTTTGAGTACTGTTCTTTCCGGTGACAGCGGAGGTCATCATCAAAATGGAATCTTCAAATAAATCCTGATCGCTTTTCTTTCGAAGCCGTATCTGTTCGTCAAAAAGACTCATTACAAATGTCCTCCTTCCTTAGTCATTGGAGATAAGCTCCGTATAGTAGCCGCCCTTTCGGTAAAGCTCTTCATGAGTGCCGCGTTCCACAACATTACCCTTGTCGAGAACTATTATCTCGTCGCAATCCCTTATGGTTGAGAGCCTGTGTGCTATTATTATACAGGTTATACCGCGGTCTCTTACCGCTTTAACCAGTTCGTATTCCGTTTTTGCGTCAAGTGCGCTGGTTGCTTCGTCCATGATTATGATATGAGGATCCTGCGCAAGGACTCGCGCGATCTCAAGACGCTGACGCTGACCTCCGGAGAGATCCTTGCCGTCATCTGTGATACGTCCGTTGTAACCGCCTTCACGTTCAAGTATATCATTGTGTATCTGTGCGTCTCTTGCAGCCAGTACCATTTCAAAGTCTTCGATGGAATCATCCCACATCTTGATGTTGTTCGCTATCGTATCTTCAAACAGGATTATATCCTGATCCACGACTGCAACCGAGCTTGTAAATGTGCTGCGGTCTATTTCATTTATGGGCTTTCCGTCAAACAGGATCTCGCCCTTCCAGGGGCTGTATAAACCGGAAATAAGCTTGGAAAGCGTGCTTTTACCGCATCCTGAGGCACCGACCAGGGCAACACGGCTTCCCGGTTTCATTGTCATGGAAAAGTCTTTTATCAGAGGCTCTGCAAGACGGGAATAACCGAATGTAATATTGTTGATCCGGATGTTGCCGGTCAGCTTATCGTAGTCCTTTTCGTCCGAGAGCAGTTCATCCTTAAAGTGTACGTCATCCGGATACTGCATAACGTCCTCGATACGCTCCATCTGGGTACGCATCTCCTGAATTGTCTGCCCTGCGGATATAAGCGTGCCGGCAGGTGCCATAAATGAGTTCAGAAAACCCTGAAAGGTCATTATCATACCCAGTGTAAAATCGCCCTTCATTGCGAGAAAAACACCGAGAACCAGAACGATATCATTGGCTATGAGAGACAGAAGGGAAGGGATCATTCCCAGATATGAATTTACCTTTTCAAATTTAACGCCGGATGAATTTACGGAAGCATGATAGCCTGCCCATTTCCTGAAAAATCCGTTTTCTGCTCCGCTTGCTTTGATGGTCTCGATCATTTTGATACCCGAGAGTGTGGTGGAAGCAAGCTTGCCGGAATCACGCATTTCGACACGCGTAACGTTGATGCGCTTCTTTGAAATATATCTTCCGACCAGGGAATTCAGAACAATGGTGGCGATACCGACAAGAGACAGGAGCACACTGTAGCGCAGCATAAGCACCAGATAGAAAACCATCATGATAGTGTTTAAGGCAAGCGGCGACAAAGTGTTGATGACTGTTGAGGCTACGTTAGCGTTTGACGCCTGACGGGCCTGAATGTCGCCTGCCATACGCTGAGAAAAGAATTCCATGGGAAGGCGCAGTACCTTCCACAGATAGGTGCTGCTTCCTATTATCGACATTTTTCCGTTTATCTTTAAAGAATAGATACACTGCATAGCCGTAACGAGTATCTGAGCTATGCCGAAACAGGACAGAAGCACCACAAAAGGCATCAGGTAATCGTCGTGATCTCCTGTAAGCAGATAATCCATAAAGAATCTTGAAAAAACAGGATTGATGATACCGAAGATATATACGATTATGGTGGTAAGGATCATAAAAGCTACGGCTGTACCGGCTCCGCGAAGACGGTTTGATGCGAACTCCAGTGTGCTTTTACGCTTTCCGCCGGGCGTGAAGCTCTCACCGGGCTCGAACATCATGCATATCCCGGTAAACGCCCTGTCAAATTCTTCCATTGAAACGGTGATGTTTCCGTGTGCGGGATCGTTTATATAAGCATGCTTTCCTTTGAAGCCGCAGCATACTACGAAGTGGTTGAAATTCCAGTGTATGATACAGGGAAATTTACCCTTTTCTCTTAAGGTTTCCGGTTCAAACCTGTAGCCCTTTGCCGTCATGCCGTAATTTCTTGCGGCAAGAAGTATGTTTTTTGCATTGGAACCGTCCCTGGACACTGCACAGTCATAGCGTACCTGTTCGAGAGGGATCCATTTTTTATAATAAGCCATAACCATGGCAAGAGATGCGGCGCCACACTCCAGTGCCTCCATCTGCATGACCACGGGAACTTTTGCAACACCTTTGGTTATGGGCTGCATGATGTCTTTGCTCATGAAGGTGCCCTCCCGTCAGTTGAGTAGAAGAGAAATGATCTGTGTCCGGCTGTATTTGACCGTCACATCGTATTTGCCGTCAGGAAGATCGACCCGTGCGGTTGCAATGAGATGCCCTGAAGCATCCCTGCTTACGGAGTCTACCTGAGTGCTTATGTTCCCGACGATTGCGGTCATGCCTGTTTCAAGCTTTGCGTCAGGTTCGCTTTCACCAAAAGAGATTATGACAGTTCCTTTTTCAACGATACCGTTTCCGGAAACACTGCTTTCTATCGAAGTGAAGCAACTCCAGATAATAAGTCCGACTAAAAGTATTATCATGGATCCGAGAAGTATCCAGATGGATGGATTTGTAACTTTAAGATAATCGTTTAACTGTTCGGGAGAGGACAGCCTTTCAAGGCTCTTTTTTCTGAAAAGCCTGTTTTCATCGCGATCCTGATCTTTATTCATTACGGTCTCCTTATCGTATTTTAGTGAGGTTTATCCAATCATCACCCATGATCTTGGTGATGCGTTCATAAAAGCCGTTGTCCCAGAAGAGACATTTGGTTACGTCCGGATTGAAATAATCCGCTTTTTTATCGGAATAAAGCATTGAAAAAGCGGGGCAGCCTCCGGAGCAGTACTTAAAATGCCTGCAGGAAGCACATTTTGGCGTGTTTTCCTTAAATTTATACATGTTGCAGCATACCATGTCAAAATACGGACCTTCCGAAAGGATGGTGCTGAGTTTGGTATCATGGACGTTTGCAAAATGGACTGCCCTTTCCGTCATTGTTCCGGTCATCTGCAGACAAGGGGCCACCTCTCCGTCGGAAGCTATACCGATCATAGAACGGATATCCCGGCATATCGGGGAAGTAGGGGAAAAGTTCTCTGGCAAGCTTTTAACGGGGATGATGCTGTAGTTCTTGCGGTCCGGGTAAAGATTTGCAAGCATCCATATATACAATTTCATATTTATACCGCTTTTTGCATATTCACCTGCGAAGCGGATCATTTCATCATAATAGTCTTCCATGGGGATGACTATACCGGGTGAGGTTTTTTCCAGACGGGCCACCTCTGTGGTGCGCAGAAGACGCATGATGTCAACTCCCATTTCGTCGAGAAGACGGGCTGTAGGAACAAGTGAAGGGAGAGTCAGCTTGTTTACCTGTGTCTGAGCCTCGACACGGAAGCGGTATTTTTTACATAACCCGATAGCATCAAGAGTTTTCTGTTCTGCGCCCTTATGTCCCCGGATAGTGTCATGACAGCCTATCCCGTCAAAGGATATTTTTATGAGGGGAGAACACCCGAGCGCTTTCATTTCGTCCAGTATCCGGGGCGTGATATAGTAACCGTTGGTGTTGATCTCAAACACCATCATGTTCCTACGGTATATTTCACGCAGGATATCAAGGAAATGAGGATGGAGCATAGGCTCGCCGCCGGTCAGAGTAAAAGCGTGTATGCCGCATTCGTCCGCCTGATCGAGCAGATCGAGCAGATCTTCGTATTCCCATTCGCTGGACAGAGGTGCGTTGTCGGCTGCATTGAAACAGTGCAGGCAGTTATAATTACATTTCCCTGTGAGCATTATGCTCATCCGGGGAAAATAACGGTTTGGATATTCTTTATAAACAGACCAGTCGGAGAGACGGTCGCCTTTATTGCAGGCAACGATCATCCGGTCTTTCAGCAGAAGCTTGACTGTTTCTGTTTCTTTAAGATCGTGTTCACCGTCGCAGAGCATGGCCGTCTCGAATTCGGTCTTTGACAGTCTGCGGGCAAATGATTCGTTTTT
>JAEEVO010000010.1 GCA_016290905.1 Lachnospiraceae bacterium
ATTATATGATAAGTGATATGTTCTATGAAACTGTTGCGGCAGGGAAAAAGGCATATGAGACTATGAATCTTTTATCATCAGATATGAAAGCAGCCGGAATAACAAATGTCGGGCAGATAGAAGTATATTTTCATATTTATGATTCGGATACATATAAAACCATTGATGATTCTGAATGTATTTTGATTAAAACAAATCTATATGACAAAATGGATACCACTGTTGATAATACTGGAAAGACCTTGTATGAAAAAGACGGAATAAAGATTATCGGTAAATATGTTGACGAATCCAGCTTTTGGGGAGCCGCCGTTATGTTGTATTGTGAAAATAATTCTGGACAAAAGGTGAGGATTTCGGTTGATGATCTTTCTGTAAATGGCTTTATGGTTTCCAGCTTTTTCTCTCAGACAGTGTATGATGGGAAAATGGCATTTGATGACATTACTCTATTATAAAGTGATTTAAAAGAAAATGGAATCACATCAATTGATACGATTTCACTGAAATTTAAAGTATCGAATCCGGATACATATCGGACTATTGTAGAAACTGATGAAATAACATTTTCAACAAAATAAAAAAATTTCTTGACATTTTAAAAAATTGGAGTATACTGTTGTTTGAATTATTGAGGCAAGGGTGTCTCGGATTGTATCCGAGGCACCTTTTCTTTTTGCTTATAAGGTCTAAAGAGTAAAGGATTGTCATCTTGAGAAGAAGCTGACACAAGAATAACCGAAAACAGAAAGGTGTGAAAGAAATGGGTAAGCCTACAGGTTTTTTAGAGTATGAGAGAAAGGACGGAGCGGTTGTTCCGGAGAAAGAACGTATAAAGAATTTCAATGAGTTTCACTCGAGTCTGTCACTTGAAGAGCAGAGAAAACAGGCAGCCAGATGTATGGAATGCGGCGTTCCGTTCTGTCAGGCGGGCGTAAAGATTTCGGGAATGATATCGGGCTGTCCTTTGAACAATCTGGTACCTGAGGTTAACGATTTGATATACAGAGGTAACTTTGCAGAAGCATACAGAAGACTTTCGATAACACATTGCTTCCCTGAGTTTACTTCCAGGGTTTGTCCTGCACTATGTGAGCATGCCTGCACATGCGGACTTCATCAGGCCCCCGTTTCCACCAAGGAAAACGAGAAAACCGTCATAGAATATGCTTTTGCCAACGGTCTGGTTGATGAGCCCGAACCTAAGGTAAGGACCGGTAAAAAGGTTGCAGTCATAGGAAGCGGTCCTTCAGGACTTGCAGCGGCTCTTATGCTAAACAGAAGAGGCCATCTGGTTACCGTATATGAAAGAAGCGACCGTGTAGGCGGATTGCTAAGATACGGTATCCCGAACATGAAGCTTGACAAGAGCATAATAGACAGAAGAGTTGCTTTAATGGAAAAAGCAGGTATTACCTTTAAGGTAAGTATTGATATAGGAAAAGATATTACAGGAGAAGAGCTCTTAAAACAATATGATGCGGTTGTTCTTGCATGCGGAGCTTCACATCCGAGAGATATAAATGCACCCGGAAGGGATGCAGAAGGCATATATTTTGCGGTTGACTTCCTGAAAAAGGTAACAAAGAGACTGCTTGATTCGGAGATGAAGGAATTTCCTTTTGATCTTGCAGAAGGAAAGGATGTAATAGTTATCGGCGGCGGCGATACAGGTAATGACTGTGTAGGTACATGTATAAGGCTGCACGCCAAGAGCGTGACACAGTTAGAGATGATGCCCGAGCCTCCGAAGGAAAGGCTGGAGTCAAATCCTTGGCCCGAATGGCCCAGAGTACTTAAGGTTGATTACGGACAGGAAGAAGCAATAGACCGGTTCGGTTCCGATCCCAGAATATATAAAACCACAGTTAAAGAGTTTATAAAGGACGAGAGCGGTAAGCTTAAGAGCGTTGTCCTTGTTTCGCTTGAATCAAAGAAGGACGAAAAGACAGGCCGTATGAGCATGGTTCCCGTTGAAGGTACCGAAAAGGAAGTACCTGCACAGCTGGTACTTATCGCAGCAGGTTTCCTCGGAAGTGAGAGTTATGTTACCGATTCCTTTAAGGTAGAGGTTGACGGCAGGACTAATGTAAAGACAGATGCAGATAAGCATGCTGCTTCGGTAGCAAAGATATTTACTGCCGGTGATATGCACATCGGTCAGTCACTGGTTGTAAGAGCCATAGCTGAAGGCAAGGCAGCAGCCAGGGAAGTTGATGAGTACCTGATGGGATATTCAAATTTGTAATTAACAAGTGTCAATCATAGGACAGCTGTGATTGATCATGGGAGGATAGATAAGAATTATGAAAATTACGTTGAATGAAGTGAATAAAAACGGTTTGTACAGCCCGGAATTTGAGCATGACAACTGTGGTATAGGAGCTATAGTTAATATAAAAGGAAAAGCCGGACACGGGATTGTTGCGGATGCTCTTTCAATAGTAGAGAACTTGGAGCACAGAGCAGGGAAGGACGCAGAAGGCAAGACCGGTGACGGCGTCGGCATCCTTACGCAGATACCTCATAAGTTTTTCAAAAAGGTGATGAAACAGCAGGGCATAGAGCTTCCCGAAAAAAGAGGCTACGGCGTCGGTATGATATTTTTCCCGCAGGATGAGCTTCAGATGCGTCAGGCTAAGGCAATGTTTGAGGTTATAGTTAAGAAGAACGGTCTTGAGATACTTGGGTTCAGGAAGGTCGATACCAATCCGGGCGTGCTTGGTTCAAAGGCACTTGAGTGTATGCCCAATATATACCAGGTATTTATAAAAAGAAACGAAAAAAATTCGGATCTCGATTTTGACAGATTATTATATATCATCCGCCGTGAGTTTGAGCAGAGTAATGTAAATACCTACATTCCGTCACTTTCGTGCAGGACTATAGTATATAAGGGAATGTTCCTTGTAGGCCAGCTCCGTACATTCTTTAAGGATCTTATGGACAAGGATTACGAGTCGGCTATCGCTATGGTTCACTCGCGTTTCTCGACAAATACGACACCCAGCTGGAACAGGGCTCATCCCAACAGGCTCATCGTTCATAACGGTGAGATAAATACCATCAAGGGTAATGCCGACAAGATGCTTGCCCGTGAAGAGACCATGCATACCAATGCATTCTCGGAAGAGGATATGACCAAGGTTCTGCCCGTTATCTCACAGAGCGGTTCCGATTCGGCCATGCTTGATAATACTCTTGAATTCCTGATGATGAGCGGCATGGAGCTTCCGTTGGCAGCTATGATCGCCATCCCCGAGCCTTGGGCACATAATGAGACTCTGTCCCAGGAGGAGAGGGATTTTTACCAGTATTATGCAACTATGATGGAGCCTTGGGACGGTCCCGCATCAATCGTATTCTCAGACGGAGATATAATGGGAGCCATTCTTGACCGTAACGGTCTTCGTCCTTCAAGATATTATGTAACGGATGACGACAGGCTGATCCTTGCAAGTGAAGTGGGCGTGCTTGATTTTGATGAAGAGCACATTGTTAAGAAGGAAAGACTCCATCCCGGAAAGATGCTGCTGGTTGATACGGTACAGGGCAGGATCATAGGAGATGAGGAGCTTAAGGAACGTTATGCCCATAAGGAGCCTTACGGCGAGTGGCTGGACAGCAATATCGTAGAGCTTCATGATGTTAAGATCCCCAATCTTAAAGTGCCCGCTTACAGCAGGGACGAGTTAAAGCGTCTGCAGAAATCCTTCGGTTATACATACGAAAACTATCATGATTCAATCCTTACAATGGCACTTAACGGTTCGGAGCAGATAGGCGCGATGGGTGTAGATATCCCGATAGCTGCGCTTTCCGACAGCTATCAGCCTCTGTTCTATTATTTTAAACAGCTGTTTGCACAGGTTACAAACCCTCCTATTGACGCCGAGCGCGAAAAGATTGTTACTTCCACTACGGTTTACGTTGGAAAGAACGGTAATCTCCTGGAGGAAAAGCCTTCAAACTGCCATGTATTAAAAATCCATAATCCGATCCTGGCAGACCTCGATCTCTTAAAGATAGAGCATATGAAGAAGGACGGCTTTAAGGTAGCAAAGGTTTCCACATGTTATTATAAGGGAACCCCTATGAAACGCGTTTTAAAGCATCTCTTCATTGAGGTTGACAAGGTTTACCGCGAGGGCGCTACAATCCTTATCCTTTCCGACAGGGGAGTTGACGAGAACCACGTTGCTCTGCCTTCACTGCTTTCGGTGGCTGCAGTACATAAGCATCTGGTTGAGACAAAGAAATCGACGGCTATGTCCATCATAGTTGAATCAGGTGAGCCAAGTGAAGTACATCACTTTGCCACACTTCTCGGTTACGGTGCATCCGCAGTCAACCCTTATCTTGCACATGCGGCAATCAAGGAGCTTGTTGATGAGGAGTTACTTGACAAGGATTACTATGCAGCCGGCGAGGACTATGACAAGGCAGTTCTCCACGGTATCGTAAAGATAGCTTCCAAGATGGGTATCTCTACCATCCAGTCCTATCAGGGCAGCAAGATATTCGAAGCAATCGGTATTTCTGAGGATGTTATAAATGAATACTTTACCGGCACGGTTAGCCGTGTAGGCGGTATCTCTCTTGAGGAGATTGGAAAAGCTGTCGACAAACAGCATTCAAAAGCTTTTGATCCGCTGGGACTGGCTGTGAACAACGAGCTTACCGCATACGGCAGACATAAATCAAGAAGTCAGGGAGAAAACCACAGGTATAATCCCGAAACCATACATATGCTCCAGACTTCAACGAGAGAGGGCAGCTTTGATAAATTCAAGCAGTACACCTCAATGGTTGACGCGGAGGAAACAGGTTATTTAAGAAGCCTCATAGATTTCAATTATCCGGCTGAAGGCATTTCGATAGATGAGGTTGAAAGTGAGGACGAGATAGTAAAGAGGTTTAAGACCGGTGCCATGTCCTACGGCTCAATCTCGGAGGAAGCACATACGGCACTTGCGATAGCCATGAACCATCTTCAGGGCAAGTCCAACAGCGGTGAAGGCGGAGAAAGCGATGAGAGGATCGCGACCGCCGGCACAAAGGACGACAGAAGCTCAAAGATCAAGCAGGTGGCAAGCGGACGTTTCGGCGTTACCAGTGCTTACCTTATAAGTGCTCAGGAAATCCAGATAAAGATGGCGCAGGGAGCAAAGCCCGGTGAAGGCGGACATCTTCCCGGAAGGAAGGTATACCCCTGGATTGCCAAGACCAGACATTCGACGCCCGGCGTGAGCCTTATCTCACCGCCCCCGCATCATGACATTTACTCAATCGAGGATCTGGCAGAACTTATATATGACTTAAAGAATGCAAACAAAAAGGCAAGGATATCGGTCAAGCTGGTATCCGAGGCAGGTGTCGGGACCATAGCATCCGGTGTTGCAAAGGCAGGCGCACAGGTTATCCTTATTTCGGGGTATGACGGAGGTACGGGTGCGGCACCCATCAGTTCGATCCATAACGCAGGACTTCCTTGGGAGCTTGGACTTGCAGAGACTCATCAGACCCTGGTAGCCAACGGACTTAGAAATAAAGTCATCATCGAGACCGACGGCAAGCTTATGAGCGGCAGGGATGTAGCTATAGCAGCCATCCTTGGTGCGGAGGAATTCGGTTTTGCAACAGCTCCGCTTGTAACCTTAGGCTGTGTAATGATGAGAGTATGTAATCAGGATACCTGCCCCATGGGTATAGCCACACAGAATCCCGAGCTTAGGAAGAGGTTTATAGGAAAGCCTGAGTATGTAGAGAACTTCATGAGATTTATTGCAAGGGAGCTTAGGGAATACATGGCTAAGCTTGGCGTAAGGAGCATGAAGGAGCTTGTGGGAAGGACCGACCTCTTAAAGAGTAAGGCTGCAAAGGATGATAAAAAGGCAGCCATCGACCTTTCGAAGATTCTCTGTGATATGTCAAAGGTAGATAAGGATCAGCAGGTATTTGACGCCAAGAACCTTTATGATTTCAAACTCGAAGAGACGGTTGACGAGAAAGTACTCTTAAAGGATAAGAGTGTGCTTAAGGCAGTCAAGGACGGAAAGGCCTGTGAGATCTCGGTGGATATAAAGAATACCGACAGAACCTTCGGAACACTGCTTGGTGCAGAGATAACAAGGCTTCATCCCGAGGGATTGCCTGAGGATACCATCACCGTTAACTGTAAGGGTGCGGGCGGACAGAGCTTCGGTGCATTTGTTCCGCAGGGTCTTACACTTAAGATCACAGGTGATTCAAACGATTACTTCGGGAAGGGTCTTTCAGGCGGAAAGCTTACGGTTAAGGCTCCCGATAATGCAAAGTACGATCCGAGCGAGAACATCCTTATCGGTAACGTTGCGCTTTACGGAGCAACTTCGGGCGAGGCATATATAGCAGGAATGGCAGGAGAGAGATTCTGCGTAAGAAATTCCGGTGCAACCGCAGTTGTTGAAGGTGTCGGCGAGCATGGATGCGAATATATGACAGGCGGCGTGGCAGTGATCCTCGGACCTACGGGCAAGAACTTCGCAGCCGGTATGAGCGGCGGTATCGCTTACGTACTTGATGAGGGCAATAAATTATACCGCAATCTCAACAAGCAGTTAGTCAGCATGAAAACCGTTGAGAGCAAGGAAGATATAGACAGACTAAAGAGCATTATTGAAAAACATGAAGCTGCTACAGGCTCGAAAAAGGCTAAAAGGATACTTGATAATTTTGATTCTTACATAGGGAATTTTAAAAAGATCATTCCTATGGATTATCAGAAGATCATGAGCCTTATTGATGAAAACATATTAAAGGGCTTGAGCAGGGAAGAAGCACAGATCAAAGCATTTACTGATTTTATAGGTGAAAAATGATATGAGAAGCCAATTTTTAGAAAAAAAGGTTGACAAATGCCGCAACGTGAGTTAATATATCTTTTCATAAGGGCAAGGGAGTCTTTGAACACAGGTTCAAAGACTCTTTTAACATTATAAAGGCAATGGTGTCTTATATCCGTTTGATGGCGGTATAAGGCACCCTTTTTTATGTGAGAAGCTGATCCCGACAATGGAAGCTGGAATTCAAATTGTTGGCTGAGCAAACAGAGCGTATTAGAAAATAATATAGAGAACCGGGAGGATTGATCATATGTGTTCGATTATGACATATTGTGATGATAATGTTGATTACGATACATTTAAGGAGGGTTTTGACAAGACTGTATCACGTGGTCCCGATGACAGCCGTATAATATCGCTAAAGAACGGTGTCATGGGTTTTCACAGGCTTGCTATCATGGGACTTCATCCCGAGGGAATGCAGCCGTTTGAGAGAGATGGAAGTTACGTAGTATGTAACGGTGAGCTTTATGGGTTTAAGGAGATGAGGGATGATCTTATTAAGAAAGGATATACCTTTGAGAGCGACAGCGACTGTGAGATAATCCTTCCCTTATACTTTGAATACGGAACGGATATGTTCAGGATGCTCGATGCGGAATATGCATGTGTGATATATGATGCAAGGACCGATGAATATATAGCAGCAAGGGATCCGATAGGGATCAGGCCTCTTTACTACGGCTATGATGAAGAGGGTGCGATCGTATTTGCCAGCGAGCCGAAGAACATTGTAGGGATAGTTGACAGGATCATGCCTTTCCCTCCCGGACATTATTATAAAGAAGGAAGATTTGTCTGCTACAATGATATTTCAAAGGCAGCATTTGTTACGGAAAGCGGATACGCAGACGGAACGGGAACCGTCAGGGAATATATAAAGGATGATATTGAGACCATAACGAAAAACATTCATGATAAGCTTGTGGCAGGTGTTGAGAAGAGGCTTGTGGCTGATGCCAAGGTAGGCTTCCTGCTTTCGGGCGGACTTGATTCTTCACTTGTATGTGCAATTGCAGCACGTAAATCCGACAAGCCCATCCGTACATTTGCCATCGGAATGACAGAGGATGCGATCGATCTTAAATATGCAAAACAGGTAGCGGATTACATAGGAAGCGACCATACAGAAGTATATATGACTCCCGAACAGGTAATAAGCTCTCTTGAGGATGTAATACATCTGCTCGGAACCTATGATATTACTACGATAAGAGCCAGCATGGGTATGTACCTTGTATGTAAGGCGATACACGAGACGACCGATGAGAGGGTGCTTCTGACCGGTGAGATATCCGATGAGCTTTTCGGTTATAAATATACCGATTTCGCACCCAGTGCGGAGGAATTCCAGAAAGAGGCTGAGAAACGTATCCACGAGCTTCACATGTATGATGTTCTCCGTGCTGACAGATGCATTTCCGTTAACTCGCTTGAGGCACGTGTTCCCTTCGGTGATCTTGATTTTGTAAAATACGTAATGTCGATCGACCCCGAGATCAAGCTGAACAAGTACGGAAAAGGAAAGTACCTTTTAAGAAAGGCATTTGAAAAGGGCGGCTATCTTCCCGATGAGATCCTTTGGCGTGAGAAGGCAGCGTTCTCAGATGCGGTCGGACATTCCATGGTTGATTACCTTAAAGAATATGCCGAAAAGACAATATCCGACGAGGAGTTTAATCAGGAGTGCAATAAGTACACATATGCAACTCCGTTTACCAAGGAATCATATCTTTACAGGAAGATTTTTGAAAAGTATTATCCCGGACAGGCCAGAATGGTTGTTGATTTCTGGATGCCCAACAAGAGCTGGGAAGGCTGCAATGTAAACGATCCTTCGGCAAGAGTTCTTTCAAACTACGGTGACAGCGGTAAGTAATGGGTCGGGCTTATATAACAGAATCAGAGATGCTAAGCAGTGTTTTGTTACCGAGGAAACGCTGAAGGCGTTTTCAAGGTGACAATGACAGAAGGGTAGAAAAATGAGTTTACATGAAGAGTGCGGAGTATTCGGTGTATACTCCGACAAAAGAATGGATGTTGCAGGACTGTCATATTACGGGCTCTATGCTCTTCAGCACAGAGGGCAGGAAAGCTGCGGTATAGTCGTAAATGATGACAGGGTGTTTTATTCTCACAAGGATCTGGGACTTGTAAGCGAAGTTTTCAGCCCTGAGATCCTTGCGAAGCTGCCTGAGGGCAGGATGGCGGTTTCCCATGTAAGATACGGGACAACAGGGGCAAATAACAGGAGCAACTGTCAGCCCATAGAGGTTAACCACCGTAAAGGAAGAATGGCCGTCGCTCACAACGGTAACCTGTCAAATGCAGCAGAGCTCAGGGAAGCCTTAGAGTTAAAGGGAGCCATATTCCATACGACAAGCGACACCGAGATAATAGCATATATCATAACAGAAGAGAGGCTTTCCTCTTCGTCGATAGAGGAAGCCATAGAAAAAGCCATGAATTCCCTGGAAGGAGCATATTCTCTGATAATCATGTCTCCTCAGAAGCTGATATGCGTAAGGGATCCTCATGGCTTTAGACCTTTATGTTACGGACGTACCGAGGACGGCACATATGTCGCCGCATCGGAGTCCTGCGCTTTGACTGCGGTCGGAGCGGAGTTCATCCGTGACATAGAGCCGGGAGAAATGCTTGTTTTCGGTAACGGTGAGTTAAGATCGATAAAGACACATATGAATAAGCAGGAGAAAAAATTCTGTGTATTTGAGTATATATATTTCGCACGCCCCGATTCGAAGATAGACGGAGTTTCCGTACATGCATCAAGAGTGCATGCCGGCGAGATACTTGCCGAGGAATATCCCGTCGATGCGGATATAGTAGTCGGAGCTCCGGATTCCGGACTTGATGCGGCTCTCGGGTTTTCGCGGAAGTCGGGGATACCCTTCGGGTTGGGCTTTATAAAGAACAAATATGTCGGAAGGACCTTTATCTCGCCTACCAAGGGTGGAAGGATGGACGGTGTCCGTATAAAGCTTGCGGCACTTGAAGAGTCGGTAAAAGGAAGGAGAGTAGTCCTGGTCGATGACTCGATAGTAAGAGGTACTACCATGGAACGTGTGGTAAGGCTCTTAAAGGAAGCCGGTGCAACGGAGGTGCATGTACGCATATCTTCGCCGCCGTTCCTGCACCCGTGTTATTACGGGACAGATGTCGATTCGGAGGAAAACCTTGTGGCGGCTAACCATAAGATCCCGGAGATATGTGAGATGATAGGTGCGGATTCCCTGGGGTATTTCCCGGAGAGCAGGCTTAATGAGCTTGCCGGGGGACAGGGCTTCTGCAGCGCATGCTTTAACGGCAGATATCCGACTAAGGTGCCTTTGCAGGGAAAGAATCTTTTTGAAAACTGAAAAAAATGTTGACAACTTAATAAAAAAAGAATAAACTAGTTGTTCGAAGAAGCAAAGGCGTTTCGGGGTTAGTGTCTCGAAGTGTCTTTGTTTTTTAGTTTTGGATTTCCGGAAAGGAATTTCAGCTATGGAATTTAACAGAAAGCTTATACTTGAAGACGGACAGGAATATTATGGATATGGGTTCGGAGCCGATGAGGAAAAGGTTTGCGAGCTTGTATTCAACACATCCATGGTCGGGTACCAGGAGATACTTTCCGATCCGTCATATACATACCAGGCGATAGTCATGTCATATCCCCTTATAGGAAACTACGGGATGGCGGATGATGATTATGAGTCGGAAACGCCCACTGCCGGTGCGCTTATCACACATGAATACAACGATCTCCCGAGTAATTTCAGGAGCACGGAGACATTATCGGAGGTCATGAAGAGATATTCAATCCCCGGAGTCTGCGGGATTGATACCAGAAAGCTTGTAAGATCGATAAGGGATTTCGGAAGCAGGAAGGTACTGATCACCGGCGTTTCAACGGATAAGGAAAAAGGACTCGAGATACTGAAAAATACTTCTATCCCCACCGATGCTGTGGAGAAGGTAAGCTGCAGGAATATCTGGAGATCGAAGGTAATGCTGAACCCGGGAGACGGGAGACTGCATTACGGAAAGAAAAAGCATGTGGTAGCCATTGACTGCGGCATGAAGAAAAACATCGTACTCAGCTTAAATAACCTTGGAATAGATGTGACCATAGTTCCGTGGAATACAAGCGCAGAGGAAATAAGGAATCTGAGACCGGACGGAATATTCATATCCAACGGCCCCGGAGACCCGACGGATGTGGTTCCGACCATAGAAACAGTAAGGAAGCTTATCGGTTCGTACCCGATTTTCGGTATATGTCTCGGACACCAGATTATTTCCCTGGCATATGGAGCAAAGACCTATAAGCTGAAGTTTGGTCACAGGGGCGGGAACCATCCCGTGAAGAACCTGGAGACCGGAAGGATAGAGATAACATCACAGAACCATTCGTATGCGGTTGATGAGGAAAGCATGAAGAATACGCCGTTAAAGGTTACGCATATGAATATTCTGGACAATACTGTTGAGGGCGTAAGCTGTGAAAGAGATAAGGTTTTCTCTGTGCAGTATCATCCCGAGAGTGCTCCGGGACCTCAGGATTCAAGGTATTTGTTTGATAAATTTCTTAAGTCTATAACAGGGACAGTTCCGATGTCTTTAAATTAGCGTCATTCTGAGCGTTAGCGAAGGATGACAAAAAGAGCTTAAGTTAACGATGTTAGGATAAACTATGAATAACAGAGTAGGAGCAGAAGAAGATCATGCCGAAAAGAACGGATATAAAAAAGCTTCTTGTTATAGGTTCGGGACCTATAGTCATCGGCCAGGCCGCAGAGTTTGACTATGCGGGCACGCAGGCCTGCCTGGCATTAAAGGAAGAGGGCTACGAGGTAGTGCTCTGCAACTCGAATCCTGCGACGATCATGACGGATACATCCATAGCGGACAAGGTATACATGGAGCCGCTGACATTGGAATATATAGCAAAGATAGTCAGATATGAGAGACCGGATGCCATACTTCCGGGACTCGGAGGACAGACCGGGCTTAATCTGGCTATGCAGCTTGAGAAAAAAGGAATACTTAAGGAATGCCGTGTATCTCTTCTCGGGACAAAGAGCGAGAGCATAGAAATGGCCGAGGACAGGGAGCTTTTCAAGGAACTATGTGAAAGACTCGGAGAACCGGTGCTTCCTTCCGATATAGCTTCATCCGTTGAGACAGGATTAAAGGTGGCTGAGAAAATAGGCTATCCTGTTGTGCTCCGTCCCGCATTTACGCTTGGCGGTACAGGCGGCGGATTTGCCGATAACGAAGAAGAATTTGTGCCTTTGATGAAGAATGCGCTTTCACTTTCTCCTGTAAAGCAGGTACTTATCGAAAAGAGCATCAAGGGTTTTAAAGAGATAGAATATGAAGTGATCCGTGACAAGAATGATACGGCCATCACTATCTGTAACATGGAAAACATGGATCCTGTCGGAGTTCATACCGGGGATTCCATAGTCGTTTGTCCTTCGCAGACTCTGACCAACAAGGAATATCACATGCTGAGGGACAGTGCATTAAAGATCATCAGAGCCCTTGAGATCGAGGGCGGCTGCAATGTCCAGTTTGCACTCGATCCCAATTCCTTTGATTATTATCTGATAGAGGTAAATCCCAGGGTATCGCGTTCATCCGCACTTGCATCGAAGGCCAGCGGATATCCTATCGCAAGGGTTTCCGCAAAAATCGGTATCGGTATGACTCTGGATGAAATCAGGCTTGCCAATACTCCGGCGTCCTTTGAGCCCGCGCTTGACTACGTGGTTACAAAGATGCCGAGGTTCCCGTTTGATAAATTTACCGATGCAAACAATACGCTCGGTACTCAGATGAAGGCTACGGGTGAGGTCATGAGCATCGGAAGATGCTTTGAGGAAAGCCTTCTTAAGGCAGTGCGTTCACTTGAAATAGGACTGTTCCATCTCCACAGCAAAAAGTTCGACGAGACTTCCTCCGATGAACTTAAGACCTATATAAAGACAGGAACGGATGACAGGATATATGCGATAGCGGAGCTGCTCCGCCGCGGGACCGGAACCGAGGAGATATCTGCCATAACGCAGATTGACCGTTTCTTTATCGATAAGCTGAAGAACATAGTTGAGCTTGAGAGTGAATTAAAGGAAAGCCCGGGTGACAAAAAGCTTTTGGAAAAAAGCAAGAAGTTCGGTTTCTCTGACAGGGAGATCGCAGTTCTTTGGAATATGACCGAGCCTGAAGTAAGGATTTTAAGGAAGTCCGCAGGTATCATGCCCGTTTACAAGATGATCGACAGCTGTGCATCCGAGTTTGACAGCTACATACCTTATTTCTATTCAACCTATGAGGACGAGAACGAATCCGTCGTATCGGAAAAGGAAAAGATCATAGTTTTGGGATCCGGTCCCATAAGGATCGGACAGGGCGTGGAGTTTGACTATTCCACCGTTCATGCCGTAAAGACCATAAAGGAATCGGGCTATGAGGCTATTATCATAAACAATAACCCCGAAACCGTTTCTACCGACTATACCTGTTCGGACAAGCTGTATTTTGAACCCTTGTGTACCGAGGACGTAATGAACATCATCGACCTTGAAAAACCCAAGGGAGTAATAGCGACCCTCGGCGGACAGACGGCGATAAACCTTGCCGATTCACTTAAGTCCTATGATGTAAAGCTGATAGGAACCGATGATGATGCTATAGACAGGGCGGAGAACAGGGATCTGTTCGAGAAACTCCTCCTTGATCTTAAGATTCCGCAGCCAAAGGGAATGGCGGTAACAAACATAGAGGACGGCATAAAGGCCGCTGAAGATATAGGTTATCCCGTACTTGTAAGACCGAGCTTTGTTCTGGGCGGAAGAGCCATGCAGATCGTCGCAAAGGAAGAAGCTTTACGTACATATTTAAAGACTGCTGTTGAGATTGATGTGGATAAACCTGTACTGGTAGACAAGTATATCCGCGGTAAGGAGGTGGAGGTTGACGCCATTTGCGACGGTACGGATGTTTTTGTACCGGGTATCATGGAACTTGTTGAAAGAACCGGCGTTCATTCGGGAGATTCCATAAGCGTTTATCCACCGTTCAGTATCTCACAGAAGGTAAAGGACACGATACTTGATTATACCTTTAAGCTTGGTATCGGTATCGGCATCATCGGGCTTTTCAACATACAGTTCATAGTAGATCCGAATGAGAACGTATATATAATAGAAGTAAATCCCCGTTCATCGAGGACTGTTCCGTTCCTCTCAAAAGCTACGGGATACAGCCTGGCGGACATAGCAACACGCGTAATACTCGGGAAATCGCTTAAGGATCAGGGTATAAACGTTATATATCCCGAAGAGAAGGAACGGTACTATGTTAAGGTTCCCGCATTCTCGTTCTCAAAACTGAACGGTATGGACTCCTACCTTTCACCCGAGATGAAATCAACGGGAGAGGCCATAGGCTATGATAAGAAGCTGCACAGAGCCATGTATAAGGCGCTCATTGCATCCGGCATGAAACTCCAGAATTACGGAACGGTCGTAGTAACCCTTGCCGACGAGGACAAGGAAGAGGCGCTTCCTCTGGTACGCCGTTTCTACAATATGGGATTTAATATAGAAGCAACGATCGGTACTGCCGTTTTCTTAAAAGAACACGGCATCCGTACAAGGATAAGGAGAAAGCTCTCCGAGGGCAGCGAGGAGATACTTGACTCTTTAAAGGCCGGCTATGTAAGCTATGTTATCTGTACAAGAGCGATCCTTTCCGGAGTTCATTATGTCGACGGTATAGCCATAAGAAAATGTGCTTCTCATAACGGCATAACGATGCTTACCTCGCTTGATACCGTAAGAGTGCTGCTGGACGTTCTTGAGGAACTTACCATCGGTATCTCTACGATCGACGCCTGATTGAAAATTTTGTTAAATCTGTGTCATTCTGAGCGAAGCGAAGAATCTTTTAATCTATGATAAGCTCCTTCGCTAACGCTCAGGATGACAAACAAAGGATGACAAACAAAGGATGACAATCAAAGGCTCAAGACCAAGATAAACCCCGAAAAAATAACCCGGATGTTTTAAAACATCCGGGGCGTTTTTGCGATAAGCGAATGCTATTAGTTCTTAAATATTTTCTCTCTCTTCACATAAGAGCCTCTTAAACTCTCCGAGCGTCTCACAGCCGCTTTTTTCCCTCATCATAGCCAGGAGCTTTTTAACATAGCTGTAGGAATAGAAAAGCTTGTCGCTTATCTCCTTGCAGTTATAGCCTCTTATCATGAGCTCGGCCACTTTACATTCGGTCTCAGAGAAATTCTCGGAAAGAGAGGGAAGTTTTTTGGGCTTGTTTTCATTGGTCTTCAGGATATTGCCGAGACGGGCCAGCAGAATCTTCTGGGAAAACGGTTTCTTAATATAATCTGCGGCGCCAAGCTGAAGACCTTTGAGCTCGTCTTCTTCATCGGACAGCCCTGTCAGGAAGACAACCGGTATATCCCGGCATTGTTTCATTGCCTTTATGGAGCGGATAACATCATACCCGTTTATATCCGGCATCATCACATCAAGCATTATAAGGCTTGGAAGATTTCCGCCGGAAAGGGCTTTTAATGCATCCGTTCCGCTTGAATACAGACTGACGCTGTAATTCATGCCAAGAAGGACGGCCGCATTTTTCAGAAGTATCTTGTCATCATCAACTACCATGATACGTGGCTTTTCGTCATTCATTACTGTTTTCTCCTGTATTGCCTGAATAATGTCTGAGCGCTGGCGAAATCAAGCTCGTCAACAAACTCTGCGATATAGTTAAGCTGTTTGATCTTTTCGGGATTTGTTTCAATCTCGGAGAGTTGCCTGAGCGCATTCTGTGTCTCGAGCCAGATGTGCTCGTCAAGCCCCTTTTTGATCTGCTGTTCTAGTGTCGTACTGTTTATATTTCCCGTGAGCTCCTCAGGCTTTGTCTGCGGAAGCGCAGAGATAAGAAGGTTCATACCGTCAGCGGCTCTTTTCCATTCAAAGAGAAGTAGTTCTTTTGCATTTGCCGCATATTCGTAATCCTTGTCGTGGAGCCTTTTTTCAAGCTCGTTCGCCTGTTCGAAAAGACTCAGGGCTCCGACACCCTTTGAGGCCGATTTTAGGGAATGGATCTCAAAGGCAAGGCTTGTATAGTCTGTATCAAAAAGATTGCGGACCTTTTCGTGATTCTTCTCATATCCGTCCGCAAATATTTCCGCAAGGGAACAGAATCTCGTGATGCTTCCGCTTAGGTAACTGATACCTGATTCCAGGTTTATGTCGTACTTGCGAACCTTTTCGGAAAGGCTCTTGACTTCCTCGTCCGGAATGACCTCCTCAGAAACGCTGTTTATCGTAACCTTATCCTTCGGAAGCAGTGAGATAAGAGTTTTTTCAAGGTCATGCCAGCTTACGGGCTTTGACAGGTAGGAAGTAAAGCCGGCAGCAAGGAATTTTTCTTCTGAGCCTGCCAGGGCTTCGGCGGTCAGGGCAATGACCGGCGTACTTTCGGGAAGCCCCTTTTCACGAAGAGCCTTAAGTGTTTCTATACCGTCCATATCCGGCATCATATAATCAAGAAAGATAAGGTCGTAATCCCTTTTATCCACCATGTCGGTAGCAGTCTTACCGTCCAGAGCGGTATCCACGGTGATCATGGTACGTTCAAGCAGCATTTTTATAACCGTAAGGTTTTCTCTGTTATCGTCTATGGCAAGGATGTGACAGTTCGGTGCGATAAAGCTGTCCGAACAGGTCTTATCGTCCGGCGTAAGCTGGATCTCGCCTATCGGTGAGGAGTCACATATCTTCTGGTTAAGCTCGATGCCAAATGTGCTGCCGTTGTTTTCGTTGGAGCTTACGATAAGCCGGCCGCCCATACTGTCGGCAAGATCCTTTGAAATGGCCAGCCCGAGTCCGGTACCTTCCACGGCCGATTCAATCGCTTTTGTACCTCTGTGGAAATTCTCGAAAAGAGTTTTCATTTCTTTTTCGGAGATACCTACACCGGTATCCGTTACAGAGATCCTTAAAAGCGCGGTTGAATCATGGTTGTCTATGGTTTCGGCAAAAAGGGTAACGGAACCTTGTTCGGTATATTTTACGGCGTTGGATATGAAATTGGTTATGATCTGGCGCAGATGGTTTTTGTCACCTTCAAGCATGGACATCGTTTCGTGAGAGATATTGGGGATGAATTTGAGCCCTTTAGCGGTGCAGAGCCTTGAACCTATCGAAGCAAGCTCCGATAGCAACGAGTCTGTACGGTAAGGCCTTGATGCGGTAATGATCTTTCCCGATTCTATCTGGGTTACGTCAAGGATGTTATTTATTATGGAAAGAAGGTGATCGCCTGAGTTCTGTATGACAGAGGTGTACTCATGGATTTCTTCCGGGTCGGTTGATCGGTTGATCAGCTCGTTTGTTCCCAGGATGACATTGATAGGAGTACGGATCTCGTGGCTCATGTTCGCAAGGAAGATACCCTTTGCTTTGTTACTCTGATTTGCCTCGGTCATGGCCTCTTCGAGTTTTTTCTGCTGGCTGTTATATAATCTCAGCTGTACGAACATGGCGGTACCGAGGGATATCGAGGAAATGGAAAATCCGGTTATTACATCCATCATGATAGACTCGCTGTCCGGAAACCATTCGACGAATTCGGGATAGGCGAGAGCCAACATACAGCTTGCTACATATATGAAGATTTCCAGAACTGCAAGTACGATACCGACCCGGCCTTCAAGCATGAACAGCGTGAATGTCGTTGCGAAAACGAAAAAGCAGGGCATGCCGCTTAAGAAAGCTCCGGCCGTGAAGAACAGTATCGGGAAAATGATCATGAAGATGAATATAGCCGTAATGATACAGCATATATAATAATTCCCGCTCTTTATCGAATATATCAGGAGCACGCCGGAAAGGATCGCGCATGAGAGCAGTACGGCACTGTTAAGTGCGGATGTTCCTATTATAAAGGAAATGGCAAATATGGACATGCTTACAAGAAAGCCTGTTAAAGCAAGCATATTAAAGATTCTTGCCCTGAAGTTGAGCTCAGGCGAGAACAGGACGGCTTTCAATTTTGACAGCATGACATACACCTCCTCTTTTTTATCACTATAGCATAGAGAAAAAAATAAGGCAACAGATTATGTAAAGAGTGTCCCTTAGGGACATTGTTTTATTTTTTTTTTCAATTATAATGGATAATGGAAAATGCGGATGCTATAGTGGAAAAGCTGTTTGCAACGAAGCAATCTGTGGCATCGGTTGTGATCAAAACAGAGCTTGACCACGATATCATATAAAAATCTAACGGGGTAAATATTATGGCAGACAATAATGAAGCAGATGCTCTCTTCGCGACAAGACGAAAGAGACAACAGGAAGCAGAAGCCGAAAAGGAAAGGCTTGAAGAACTTGACCGTCAGAAGCAGCAGGTAGCCGAGGAGATCAAACGGCTCGAAAACATCCGTGCTCTTCAGGAAGAGGAAGCAAAACAGCAGGCAGAGGAACAGAAGAGGCTGGAAATCCAGAGACAGTACGAAGAAGAACAGGAGAGGATAGCCCAGGCCAAGAGGGAAGAGTTCATTAACAAGTCAATGATGTCCAAAGCGGAAAAAGTACCGAGAGAAACCTCCGGAGGGACAAACTCGAAGAAGCTGTTCTTATACGGAGGCATTGCGCTGGGTGTAGTAGTGCTGGCAGTGGTCATAATACTTATCATTTCCATGAACTCGGGTGATAAGAAGAAGTCCGACAGCAGCTCCGATGACACCGGTAAAAAGACTGCCGAAACTGACAAAAACTATGAAGAAGACCGGGACGGTGATGTCGAGGACAATGATTACCCGGACGATGATGATAACGGCAACAGTGCGGATGAGGACGGGGACGGATATGTTTCATTTAAAGAAAAGACCGGTAGTTATAATTATGTAACGGCAAGTATTCCGGGGACGGATGCAAGCAGGAACGCAACCTTTGTGTATCCCGATTTCTTTAAAGAATATTCAGATTCCCAAGGGAACTCAATGTTCGCATGTTATGATGAGACATCGGAACAGTACGTATATTTCAGATATAAAGTAATCTTCCTGGAAAACGATCTTAGCGCAGCAATTGCTGACAGTGAGAGAGTACAGGAAATAAACAATACGTTACAACAGTCAATCTCTTTGGATAACATAGGAGACTCACTACTGGAAGATTACCGGGAGCTTGGGAATGAATCCGAATTGGATCTGAGTGAATACAGGGTGTACACGCTGGGTGACGCTTATGTTGAAGGTATGACAACCTTTGATGACTGTGCTTACGGTGACGTGATCCCGATGGTGCTTGTACGTGTAAAGGGTGATTTTGAAGCGATAGGTTTATTCTTTGTTACCGTAGGGGATGTTGGAGACCCTGTGTTATTTACCGATACTGATGTAGAAAAACTGTTTGAGATAATGGTTGACAATACAGATTTTTCAAGGGGTTAATGAAAGGAGAGGGAAATGTCTTTACTGCTAACGGTGTTTTTTGAAAACGGGTTTTCGGAACATTATTTTCCTGCTGTAGACAATAGGAAGTTTCCGATAACCGTAAGCCCGTACATATCCGGACTGGATGACGAATTTGTCATTGATGTTCAGGTATGGGACGGCAAGTGGACCATTCACGAGGACAAAAGGTATGAACTGCTTAAGGGCGGACAGAATGTAGAATCCGCCGAACTTAAAGCCGGGCTTATCCTTGAAGGAAATCTCAAAAAAGAGGATGTCTGGTTCTCACTTAAGATTGATGAGGCAGATGCCAACAGAGTAGGTTTCTCAAAGTACATCCTGAGAAGGGACAAGATACAGTCACTTGTAATAGGAAGCGGAAGTGCTTCGGATATCATTTACAGCAGCAGATTTGTATCGGAAAAGCACGCAGAGATAATCCTTGATGGAGATTCAACTTATATCTGCGATAACGGGGCAACAAACGGTACGTACTTAAACGGCAGGCTTGTAAACGGAAGGGCACCTATAAAGTACGGTGATATTATTTATATAGTAGGTCTTAAGATCGCATATCTCGGAGCGCTGATTGCGGTTAACAATCCCGACGGATGCGTAAAGGTTAAGCTGCTCGATCCCGTAGTTATCCCCGAACTTTCGGATGAAGGCGAGGAGGAAGAATACGAGAAGGCATATTTCTTAAGCACTCCCAGACGTCTCCGTGAGCTGGATGCCGAGGAGACACAGATCGAGAGATGCCCTCAGAAGCAGAATTCCAAGCAGCAGCCTCTCATATTTACCATCGGACCTTCGTTCACGATGGTAATCCCGATCGCTCTTGCGGCTCTCATGAGCAATGAGGGCGGATTCGGAGCTCAGGGTCTCGTGATGTCCGTAGGTGCCGCAGGCATGGCAACAGTATGGGCTATAGCAAATGCAAAATATAATAAGAAAGAAGCCCTTGAGACAGAGTTTACCAGAAAGAATACTTATCTTGATTATATTTCAAGAATAGAAAACAAGCTGAAGAAGAAGGCGGAGTATAACAGAACGGTTCTTGAGGAACAGTATCCTTCGGCTGACGAGATGCTCAGATTCGTAACCGACATGAACAGCAGGCTCTGGGAAAAGAACAGCAACCACAGGGACTTCCTTTCCGTAAGGCTTGGCATAGGCGATATCCAATCACCCAACACCGTTGACTTCTCAAATGAAGAGACGATTCAGGTATACGATCCGTTAAATGACTTCGGAAGCTCCCTTAAGGAGAACTACCGCATACTTGAAAAGGTTCCCGTATCCGTATCGCTTTATGATAACAGGATCGTCGGTATAGTAAGTGCCGATGAGGCAAAGAGAAATGAGCTGTTAAGGCTTGTAACTCTTAACCTGGCCGCAAGCTTTTCATATAACGAGGTTCGTTTATGCTTTGCATTTAAGGGAAAGGAATATGACAACTTAAGCTTTACCCGCTGGCTGCCTCATACATGGACACCCGACGGTAAGGTAAGGCTTGTGGGATATGACAGCAGATCTCTCGGCGATGTCATGTATTATCTTTCGGACATGATAAGAGAGCGTGTCGAAAGGGATGAAGGAAACGACAAGCCCAAGGATGAGAAGACACTTCCTCATTATGTCATATTCATAACCGACATCTCGATAATCGCCGGCGAGCCGGTATCGAAGTTCCTGCTCGATCCTCCCAAGGAGGCAGGCATAACGGTTGTATTCCTTGCAGAATCACCCGAAAGGCTTCCTTCAAAGTGTGATACGGTCATCAGGGAAGATAACGAAGTATGTGCACAATACAGTATTGCCACACAGAAATGCGACAGCTCGAATCTTTCGTTCGACAAGATCTCTCTTCCCGCAATGGATAACTTCGCAAGACGTGTTGCAAACTTCGAGCTGAGAGATACCACGGGAAATTCGGAAATACCGGATATGCTTACATTCCTTGATATGTACAAGGTATCAAGAGTGGAGGATCTTAACATTTATCATAAATGGCTTGAAAACCGTACATATGAGACCATGAAGGCCATGGTCGGACAGAAGTCCGGCGGAAAGCCGGTTTATCTGGATATACACGAGAAATATCATGGACCTCACGGTCTGGTTGCAGGTACCACAGGTTCGGGTAAATCAGAGACACTGCAGAGCTATATCTTAAGTATGGCGATCAACTATCATCCTCATGAAGTATCCTTCATACTTATAGACTATAAGGGCGGCGGAATGGCACAGAGCTTTGACGGACTTCCCCACCTTGCAGGCATGATCACCAACCTTGGCGGAAACGGAACTACAAGAGCGCTGCTTTCCATCAACGCAGAGATAAAGCACAGACAGAGAGTATTCAACGAGTACAAGGTTAAGCATATCGACCAGTACATAGAGCTCTACAGAAACGGCGAAGCAGATGAAGCAATACCTCATCTTATCATCATTGCCGACGAGTTCGCAGAGTTGAAAAAAGAACAGCCCGAATTCGTAAAGGCACTTGTATCCGCAGCACGTGTAGGACGTTCGCTCGGTGTTAACCTGATACTCGCTACCCAGAAGCCCGGCGGCGTAGTCGATGACGAAATCTGGAGCAATACAAGATTCAGAATATGCTTGAGAGTTGCGGACAAGCAGGATTCCAACGAAATGCTCAAGCGTCCCGACGCAGCATTCATAACCGGTACCGGTCGTGGATACATGCAGGTCGGAAATGACGAAATTTTTGAAGAATTCCAGTCGGGCTGGTCGGGAGCACAGTATACTCCCGATGTACCGTTCAATGACGGAAGCAAGGGCTTCGTAAGGATGATCAGTATTTCAGGTAAAGCTGAAAAGACAGGTAAAAAGAAGAAGAAATCGGGCGAAGACCTGAACAAGGTTACACAGCTTGATGAAATAGTAAAATATGCGGCAAAGCTTTCGGCGGAGAATAACATCGCTCCGTTAAGGCAGATCTGGCTGCCGCCGCTTCCCGATACGCTCTATCTTGAGGATCTCGATACCGAAGGCCTCAACACCGAGCATATGGCAATCCCGATCGGTCTTGCGGACGATCCCGAGAACCAGAGGCAGTTTACCGTTTCGCTCGACTTCGTACGTGACGGACATCTCCTCATTTGCGGCGGTTCGGGTTCAGGTAAGACGACACTTATACAGACCATCATATTCAGCGCGGCAACAAGATATACCGCAAAGCAGGTTACATTCTATATTGCAGACTTCTCAGGCCGTACAATGTCGGCATTCTTAGGACTTCCTCATACCGGAGTCGTATGTCTCGAGGGTGAGGACGAGAAGATCGAGCAGATGATGGGCTTCATCAGGGAAGAACTTGAGAGAAGGAAGAACATCCTCTCACAGAAGGGCATCGGTTCATATCGTGATTACCTTTCGGTAGGTGATGATCTGCCGATGGTATTCCTGATCATAGACAACTACGCATCATTCTCGGAAAGCTACGAGGAGTACGAGGATCTCTTAATACAGCTTTCACGTGAAGCAGCAGGCTACGGTATCTACATGATCATAAGCTGCAACAACTCATCAGACCTTCGCGGAAGGATGAGGCAGGGCTTCATGAAGGGTATAGGAATGCAGCTTCCCGACAGATTCGAGTATGACAGCGTTATCGGAATGAGAACAGAGATCCTTCCCGACGACAGGGTGAGCGGACGAGGACTCATCAAGGAAGAAAAGCCTCTTGAATTCCATACGGCACTTCCTGTAAGAAGCACCGGCGCAAGCGTAATGCTCACTATAAGGAACATCATAGCAGAGAAATTCAAGGGAAGCGCAGGAGAGACAAAGAAGCTCCAGAGCAGATACGAGACGGTATCCTCAGAAGAACTGCTTAAGGAAACCGGAAGCAGAGACAGCCTGCTCATAGGTAAGGATGCAAGAGAACAGAATACCGTAGAGTTTGACATGGATAAGCTTCTCTGTTATCTGGTAAGCGGAAATGCAAAGAGCGGAAAGACCAACTTCTTAAAGTTTGCGGCTATGCAGCTTAAGGAAAAGGGCGCAAAGGTTTACATCTTTGACAGCGTTTTAAGAGAGCTTGAAGATTTCGCTGACAAAAACGAATTTGAAGGTTATATGACAGACGGTCAGCAGCTCTTCAACTTCATGGAGAATACGATAGTACCCGAACTTACCGAGAGAAACGAGCTTGTATTCAACGCAAGGGAAGAGAAGAGATCCGTAAAGGAAGCTCTTGAAAACTACGACAGGATAGTTCTTATCGTAAACAGCATCACCGATTTCATGGAGGCAATCTACAACGAAGAAGCCGATATGAGCGAATTCCTTGAGATCGTATTCGAGAAGGGCTTAGAGCATAAGATCCACTTCATTATGGGAGTATCTCCGAGAGAGTACAATGACTGCTATCAGTACGCAGCATTCCGTATGGCATGTGAAATGAAGACAGGTATGCATCTCGGTGGTGAGGTAAGCGAACAGGGCATCTTCGATTTCGATGTGACCGGAAATGAAGCTGACAAGAAGAGTCCTGCGGGAGTAGGCCTTACGACAGCAAACGGTAAGACAGTTGAGATAGTAACGCCTTTAGTAAAGGAGGACGCTGATGAGTAAGATCAACATAGAGGTTAAAATACCCGGCAATGCAAAGACCTATGATTTCCAGGTGGATGACAGGATGAAGGTAGGCACGGCCAAAAAAGAGATCATGTCTGCTATAGCTGATTTTGAAGGCTATAACATATTTAACGGAACCAAGGACATCGCAATCTGCTCTGTAGAGCTTGAAGGTCTTATTGAAGACGGAGAAAGTTTCCACACAGTAGGCATAAAAAACGGCAGTCAGCTGGTAATAGTATAGGAGGTAGGTTTTGGATCAGAGTAGAATATCAGTAGATACTGAGGCTCTTATGGGAGCCGCAGAAAAAGTGGATAAGTCTGTCAGCGACATTCAGGCAAATATCCAGAAGTTTCAGTCTGTTATCGAGGGTCTTAACAATACTTGGAGCAGTGATGTAAAAAACAAGTTTTTTACCAGCTACGAGAAAGACCTGAAGGCTCTTAACGAGATGGTTTCACAGTACAGCGAGGTTTCTTCCGGGTTGAGGACTATCGCCGATTACCACCAGAAGAACGAGGAAACCATAAAGAGTCACATAGATAAAGCACACAGAACTTACGGTTAGGAGGCACACAATGGCAGGAGATACTAATAAGGTCGATACCGCCCAGCTCGTTTCGGCAGCATCTGATATCGGTAATATCAAAAAGAATATTACTACAAGCGTTGAGTCTGTAAACGCAGTATTCAGAAAAATGTTCGAAACAAATGCGGGTAAATCGTCCGACGAGCTGAGCGCCGTAGTCGGGCAGCTCAAGAAAAGCTCTGCGGAGATCATAAATATGCTTGCAAGGTATGAAACAGTGCTTAAGGAAATCGCGGGAATCTATGATACCACGGAAAACAAGACAAGTAATGCTGCGGGCAAATTAAAGTTTGGAGGGTTGCGCTGATGGCAAATATCAATATAAACACCACTGAAGTAAGGCGTCAGGCAAGACTGTTAAAGGAAGCATCGACACAGCTCATTAACGGTACAGTAAAGCCCATGGATGAAGTAAATCAGAGCATACAGTCCATATGGACGGGAGATACTGCAAGGCTTTTCCTTAAGTATGCGGATGAATTAAAGACAAATTTAAAGTCAAACGCACAGGACATAAACGAGATCAGCGTATTCCTGACCGAAGCATGTCAGGCAATCGAAAGAGCGGAACGTGAAGCAAAAGCTAAGGTTAAATAAAATATTATAAGGAGGTTGCACAATGGCGACACAACAGGTAAATGCGGCAAAATTGAAGAAGGCCGGAAACGATCTTAACGATCTTTCAGCAAAGATGAAATCAGAGATGAACAAGCTCGACGAGAATATCCAGAAGGTATCTTCCGTATGGAGCAGTGATGCAAGCGCAGCTTATGTTAAGAAGTATAATGACAACAAGGCAAATCTGGATGAACTGGTACGTATCCTTCAGGAATTCGGCACATCGCTCAATACTTTTTCACAGAATTATACACAGGCAGACAATAAAGCTACCGATCTTATCGGAAAGTATCTTGGCAAATAAAGGAGAATAAAGATGGCAGAACAGATAAAGGTTAATACCCAACAACTCAAGAACTATTCAAACGAGATCAAGAACGGCTACAAGAACATGTACCAGTATTTATCACAGAGCAAGACCATCGTTAAGGGCTTAAAGTCAAGCTGGACAGGTGCCGGAGCAAATGATTTCTATACAAGATTCGACAGCATCATGACAAAGTGCGAATCCACACTTAACATTGTAAACACCTATGCTTTAACACTTTCGGAGACAGCAGATGTTTACGCTCAGAATGAACAGAAGGTAAGTGACAAAGCTAACAAGCTTAAGATCAAGCTTAAATAACAGGAGGGGCTTATGGCATCCATAAAGATAGCGGTTACGGAATTAAGCGCTAAGAAAGCCACATATACCAAGGCTGCCAGGAATCTGAGAGACATAATCCAGACTCTTAACAAGGCAAGGACATCCATAGGAAACGACAGGATGTTCGACAGGGCAAAGCAGTCTATCAAGAAGCTTGTGGATCTCCTTGACAGAAGAGCATTTGAGCTTGAGGCTTTGGCACAGGTCATGGGAACATCGGCAGACAGCTATAACAATGCCCAGTCACATGTCGTATCGGTCGTATCGGATTACAAGGCACATAAACAGGACTTCTACGGAAATCCCGTACATGTTTCGGGCGCAGCAGGCGGAGCTTCAGGAGCTGCCGCAGCTGCAACAACGGCATCTGCACCGTCAGGATCTTCGTCATATGCGGGAGGATCGTCGTCTGCAGGATCGGGATCGTCGGGAACATCCTATACAACAAACACATCGAGCACTGCAAGCACCGGTTCAGCAGGCGGAGCTGCAGGTGAAAGTCCGGTTGTAAACAACTACAGTGAAACTACGGTAAATAACTATACCCAGAACAATATATACGTTTCATCTTCGGATGCGGTGGGAGCAGCGGGAGCAGCTGCATCAGCAGCGCCTGCGGCAGCTGATGTTGTTCAGACCTCTGCAGCAAGCGTTGCATCGGCAGCACCTGCAGCAGCAGGAGTGGCTGCAGAAGCAGCATCCTCGGGCGGCGGACTCGGCGCGGCAGCCATCGGCATCGGTATAGGTGCTGCAGCTACGGCTGCGGGAATAGGTGCGGCAGGCATCATTTCCTCGAAGAAGAAGGAAAAGAAGGAAAAGGGCGTTTCTTCCGAAAACAGTGAAATAGACAAGAAACTGGCAGAAGCAAGAAAGAAGCTTAGCGCTCTTGAAAATGAAGAGGAAGTCTTAAAGGCAAATCTTACGGAAGTAACCGAATAATATATAGTTTAGCGGTAAAAAATAAGAAGAACGGCATAGCAGGGATACCGGGTCCCCGCTATGCCGTTCTTTGTGCGATAAGCGAATGTCCTCAGCGCAAGCTCAAGTTTATGTTGATTTAAAGCCCGGTATAGACTATAATGATATAACAAAACTGAAGGCGTTTTCGATGTGACTTTGACCGGAAGATTGCGCACGACGGCACTTTAAAAACGAGGTTATATAAATGGGCTACAGGATAATGATAGTCGAGGATGATTTTACACTTGCCTCGGCGATGAAGGAACAGATAGAAGCATGGGGTTATGAGGTAACGACCGTAAAGGATTTCAGAAAGGTAAAGGAAGAGTTTACGGAAGCGGATCCGCAGCTGCTCCTGCTCGATATATCGCTTCCGTTCTATAACGGGTATTATTGGTGTACTGAGATAAGAAAGATATCGAACATCCCCATAGTTTTCCTGTCGTCCATGACCGAGAACATGAACATGATCATGGCCATGAACATGGGCGGGGATGATTTCATACCAAAGCCGGTGGACCTTTCGGTGCTGACCGCAAAGATACAGGCTATTTTCAGGCGTGTCTACAACATGAACCTTACACCTCAGGTTTTAGAGCACAGGGGAGCTGTATTAAACCTTAACAACGGAACTCTTGATTATGACGGAAGCCGGATAGACCTTACGAAAAACGAGTTCAAGATCCTGAACATGCTCATGGAGAAAAAGGGCAGTATCGTCAGCCGTGAACAGCTTATGACAAAGCTGTGGCAGGACGACTGCTATGTGGAGGAAAACACGCTTACGGTAAACATTACAAGGCTCAGAAAAAAGCTTGAAGCCGCGGGACTTAAGGACTTCATAGCTACGAAGGTCGGCATTGGGTATATCATAGAATAAAAAGAATGACGGTTGTACGGAGGAAAGACAGGTGTCATCTGATCGGAAGAAGCTGATAAAGGGTTATATAAAATATAAAGCGGGCTCGATCGCTGCTATAATCGCATGTCAGGCGGTCATGCTTTTTATTTTCGTACTTTACAGGCTCGAGATGACGCCGTTTTTATATGCACTTTGGATAAACATCCTGATCCTGTTCGTGTTTGTTGTATGCTCGTTTGTAAAATACAGGACCCGGCACAAGGAAAGGCAGAGGATACTTGAATCGGTGCTGAACGAAAGCATGGAATTTCCCGAGGCAGAGTCTCTTGAGGACGAGGATTATCAGAAAATACTCACCGTATTAAACAGCAGGTGCAACGAACTGACAAACAGGCTCGGCTCCGAAACCAGGGACATGAGCGATTACTATACCATATGGGTGCATCAGATAAAGACGCCGATATCGGTACTGTATATGCTCTTAAACGAGGATACGCAAAAGGAACGTTCCTGCAGGGATGAGCTTTTCAAGATAGAACAGTATGTAAACATGGTACTTAACTATTTAAGGCTAGGAAGTGAGACAAACGACCTTGTGCTTAAGGAACAGTCGCTCGATGAGCTTATAAGGGGAGCTGTAAGGAAATACGCATCCCTGTTTATAAACAGAAAGCTGAGCATCAGCTACGAACCTGTGGAGCTTAAGCTTGTAACCGATGAAAAATGGTTCTCATTCATCCTTGAGCAGATACTTTCAAATGCTGTAAAATATACTTTAAACGGCGGGGTAACCATAAAAGCGGAAAGGGGAAAGGTCAGTATATCCGATACCGGTATTGGCATAGAAGCTGAGGATATACCCAGGATATTTGAGAAGGGCTATACAGGGTTTAACGGCAGGAGCGGCAGAAAATCTTCAGGCTTGGGGCTTTATCTCTGTTCACTTGCGGCCCGTAAGCTGGAGCTTAAGCTATCGGTAGAGTCCGAACCGGGCGTCGGTACAACCTTTATCATAAAATACGACCCGGATGTCGACAAAATGAGCTTTGCCGACTAGAAAAAAAGACAACCTTACAAAATTGTCACACTGAAAAGCTGAAATGTCACACGAATCGATTTTGACATCTCAGTTTTTTTGGTATTATGGTACCAAGGGAGAAAGTTAAAAAGTCTATTAAGCTTGCTTAAATAGACTTTTATGACTTTCGCAATCCGTAGCATAAACTTGACTAAAAAGCATTATGATCACAAAAGGAGAGAACATATGACTATCTTGGAAGTAAATGGCGTTCAGAAAATATACACGACACGTTTCGGTGGAAACAAGGTAAGGGCGCTTGAAAACGTAAACTTCTCAGTAGAGGAAGGCGAATATGTAGCGATAATGGGAGAGTCCGGTAGCGGCAAGACCACACTGCTGAACATTCTGGCGGCACTTGACAGACCTACAAAGGGAAGCGTCCGCTTGGACGGCATGGAGCTTACTGAGGTAAAGGAAAGCGAGATGGCGGCATTCAGGCGGAAAAATCTCGGATTTGTATTTCAGGAATTTAATCTTCTTGATACCTTTTCGATACGGGACAACATACTGCTCCCGCTTGTACTTGACAGGCAGGATATAAAGCAGATGATGGGAAAGCTTGAAGAAATAGCATCGGCGTTCAACATAAGTGAGATACTTGATAAATATCCTTATGAAGTATCGGGCGGACAGAAACAGCGTGCGGCTGCGGCCAGGGCGATAATAACCGAACCGAAGCTGTTGCTCGCGGATGAACCGACCGGAGCGCTTGACTCAAAATCAACCGACGGGATGCTGAAGATTTTTTCACAGATAAACGAAAAGGGACAGACGATACTCATGGTAACACATTCGACAAAGGCCGCAAGCCACGCAAAACGGGTCCTCTTCATAAAGGACGGTGAGGTATATCACCAGTTATACCGCGGAGAATCAAGAGCCGAGGAGTTTTACGGAAAGATAACGGACACACTTTCGGTATTTTCAAAGAATGAATAAAGGCAAAGGACAGGGAATATGAAAAACTTTTATATAAAAACAGCATTAAGCAATCTGAAGAAAAACTCAAGATTGTATATTCCTCAGGTAATATCCGGAGCCGTGATGTACAGTGTTTTTTACATTATGCTGAAGCTCTGCTATGAAGAAAAACTTTTATACGGCAGGGGATCACGGTATATCCCGACATTCATGGCCATCGGCTGCGCGGTCATGCTCATTCTGTCGGCAGTCATGATCTTTTATTCAAACGGCTTTTTGATGAAGCAGAGGAAAAAGGAATACGGACTGTATAACGTACTCGGACTCGAAAAACGGCACGTTATACTGATAATGTTCTTTGAAAACATAATCTCGTTTGCAGGTCAGATACTCGGCGGGATCGTCATCGGCGTAAGCTTTTACAGACTGAGCACGCTGCTGATATCAAAAATCATGGATAACAGCAACATATCCGGGGCATCCGTATTCAGCGGAAAAGTCGTGCTGTTTACAACAATTGTGTTTTTGATGCTGTTTGTACTAACGTTCATCTACAATGTGATCTCGATAAAGAAACTTAACCCGGTAGAGCTGATGAAGGCTTCATCAACGGGCGAAAGGGAACCGAAGGTAAAGTGGATCATGTTTTTGCTGGGAATCATTTTCCTCGGCGCAGGATACTGGCTGGCGGTGTCTCTTGAAACGCCGCTGCGCGCACTGATGGGCTTCTTTATTGCAGTAATACTGGTAATAGTGGGAACGTATTTCCTCTTTACGGCAGGAAGCATTTTTATACTTAAGGCATTAAAGAAGAATAAAAAATACTATTACCATCCCGAGCATATGATATCGGTATCGGGCATGCTGTACAGGATGAAGCAGAATGCGGCCGGACTTGCTTCCATAGCCATACTTGCAACAGGAGTGCTCATCATGATATCCTCTACGGTTTCTCTGTACGGCGGTGTGGAGGAATCCATAGCAAAGATGTACCCGCAGGATCTGTATTTTTCTTCATATTTCATTACAAGGGAGGATACCCAATACAATACCAGGTGGGTAACATATGAAGAAGCTGAAAAGGTATTAAGGGAGAGCGCGGAAAAGGCGGGCGTGGAAGTGACCATGTTTGGCCGGGAGGAATACTTTGAGACCGCATATATACTGGATAATGACGAACTGAAAGCTGAGGTTGAAAATCCGACGTCATCCACCTTTTTCGAATCGGGCCTGAGCAGTTCGAAAGTGAAATGTATAACCTTTATAGATACGGACTGCTATAACAGCCTTACCGGGGAAAATCTTGTGCTTGGTGAGGATGAGATGGCTCTCGCAGCTATGTCGGGCGGAAAATGGAAGCCGGAAAAGGTAAAAATAGCCGGTCTTGAACTAAAGTGCAAAAGCAGGCTTGATCAAATACCGGTTTATTCTGAGGTTGGTACGATCGTGGACTGTTATCTCATGGTGGTAAGCTCCGGGAACTACCGGGTGATATTTGACGAGCAGAAGGAGAAGTACGGAGATTCTGCCTCCGAGATAGAAAAACGTTTTGTAGCAAATATAAAGGGTGAGGACGAAAACAGGGAGAAGCTGGAGAATATATATCTTAACATGATCAATGACTATCTTAAAGAGGATGAAGACTGGTGCAGTACCAGGTGGAATTCTTCATGGGATATGAGGACGGATTTTTATGACATGAACGGGAGCCTTATGTTCCTGGGCATACTCCTTTCGATAGTCTGCCTGATTTCAACCGCGTTGATAATCTATTACAAGCAGATTTCCGAGGGTTATGATGACAGGAATAAATTCCAGATCATGCAGAAGGTGGGTCTTTCGAGAGAAGAAATAAAAAAGACCATACGGAGCCAGATACTGACCGTGTTCTTCCTGCCGCTCATAGTCGCAGGCATACATACGCTTGTCGCTTTTCCCATGATCACAAAACTGATGGCGATGTTGTCCGTATTCGGTGCAGAGATACTCCTGCCGTGCCTTGGCATAGTATTTGCTGTATTCGCACTTGTTTATGTTGTGATATACAGCATTACGGCTAAGACATATTACAAAATAGTCCGATAAAAAAATGTTGACATTATCGGGAAAAAGAGATAAACTATGTTTCTGAAGAAGCAAAGACGTTTCGGGTAAGAGCTCGAAGTGTCTTTGTTTTTTATTATTTAGGAAAGAAGGAAGAAAAATGTCACTGCCAAACAAACATTACGGAGAACTGAAGGACTCATATTTATTCTATAACATTTCACAGAAGATAAAAGCATATTCCGCCAAAAACCCGGACAAGAAGCTGTACCGCATGGGTATCGGAGATGTTTCGCTGCCGCTTTGCGACGCTGTTATCAAGGCACTCCATAAGGGTGTTGACGATCAGGCAAACAAGGAAAGCTTTCACGGATACATGCCCGAATGCGGGGCTCCCTTCTTAAGGACAACGATCGCAGAGTACTACAGGAAAAGAGGCGTTGATCTCGCGGATGATGAAGTTTTTGTTTCAAGCGGCGCAAGCGATGAGCTCGGAGATATCATAGACATGTTCGACAGGGGAAGCGCAGCATTGGTCATAGAGCCTGCCTATCCCGCATATGTGGACGCAAACACAATGGCCGGAAGAAAGATAGTGCATCTTGCATCGGGAAAGGAAAATGGATTCCTGCCCGCACCCGATGAGGATACACAGGCCGATCTCATCTATATCTGCTCACCCAACAACCCTACCGGTGCAGTATTTACAAGGGAAGGTTTGAAGGCTTGGGTTGATTTTGCAAACAAACATAAATCGGTCATTCTTTTTGATGCCGCATATGAAGCCTTTATCGAAGAGGAAAACCTTCCCAAGAGTATTTTTGAGATAGAAGGTGCAAGGACCTGCGCTATAGAGATATGCTCGCTTTCAAAGACCGCCGGCTTTACCGGAACAAGACTCGGCTATACGGTGATCCCTAAGGAGCTGGAGCGTGACGGCATGAACTTCAACTCTATGTGGGTAAGGAACAGGACTACAAAGACAAACGGCGTAAGCTATATCATCCAGTGCGGAGGAGCAGCCGTATTTACCGATGAAGGTCAGCGTCAGATAAAGGAAAACATAAAGATATACAAGGATAATGCAAAGGTGATCATGCAGGCTTTGGATGAGCTCGGCATCTGGTACTGCGGCGGAAAGAACGCGCCTTACGTATGGCTGAAATGTCCCAAGGGAATGGGAAGCTGGGAATTCTTCGACTATCTGCTTGAGAACGTACAGGTTATAGGAACTCCGGGAGAGGGCTTCGGAAAATGCGGAGAAGGCTATTTCCGCTTCTCGTCCTTCGGAAGCCCCGAGGATACGAAAGAAGCTGCCGAGAGACTTAAAAAGCTGCTGAAATAGTTGCTATTCACAAATAATGCGGTGGATAGTAACGTTAAATGAATATTGAATACTGAAACGCGCATCCTAAAGGATGCGTTTTTCTTAAGAAATGTTTACTTGCTTCGGAATAAAGTATATGATAAAATAACCGATAAGAGATGATGTTTTTATAAGTTTGTAACAATTGACAAAACAATTTGGAAAGCAAATGCCACCTGGGTATGATAAAAAAATGGAGGTGTGCCATGGCTGTTTCTTAAAAAACCTTTTCATCTGATGATTGAAAAAGGCATGACAAACGCTCAGCTGCAGCAAAAGGCTGGTTTCTCTGCAAATATTATCACCCGCCTTAAACGCAATGGTTATATTTCACTTGAAAGCATCGAAAGCATTTGCCATGTGATGAACTGCGGTGTTGATGATATTTTAGAATTTATTCCTGAAAATAAGGGGGAATGATCGTATGACTCCAGAAGAGCAAGCCCGTGTGGTTATAGATGAAAAGCTTGAACAGTCCGGATGGATTATTCAAGATATGCGGCAACTGAATTTGACAGCTTCCCTCGGTATAGCAGTACGCGAATTTCCTACCAGTACCGGGCCGGTTGATTATGCTCTTTTTATAGAGGGGAAGCCTGTAGGCATCGTAGAAGCAAAAAAATCCGAGGCCGGAGAAAACATTACTGTAGTGGAAGGTCAGTCCGCACGGTATGCGAACAGCACCTTTAAATGGGTACAGCAGGAATACAGGATTCGCTTTGCCTACGAAGCAACTGACATGTTGGTCAGATTTACAGATTATGATGATATCAAATTCCGTTCCCGTGCTGTATTCTCATTCCATCGCCCGGAAACGTTAAAATCGCTGATAGCCGCTTCAGATACGGTTCGGAACAATATGAAGCATTTCCCGGCACTTGATGAGACAGGCTTCAGAAAATGCCAGATCAAGGCTATCAATAATTTGGATCGGTCCTTTGCGGATAACAGGCCAAAGGCGCTGGTCCAGATGGCCACAGGTGCGGGCAAAACATTCACTGCAATTACAGCAGCATACAGACTTTTGAAATACGGCAAGATGAACCGTATTCTTTTCCTTGTGGATACGAAGAGCCTCGGTGAACAGGCTGAACGTGAATTTCTTGCCTATACGCCAAATGACGATCCGAGGAACTTTTCTCAGTTGTATGGTGTCAGACGACTGAAAAGTTCATATATTCCGAATGACATTCAGATCTGTATCAGCACCATTCAGCGCATGTACTCTATTCTGAAGGGTGAAGAACTGGATGAGGGCGCTGAAGAAGTTCCATTTGCGGAATATGTGACAGCAGAATCCAAAGCACCGAAGGAAGTTGTTTACAACAGTAAATATCCTCCGGAGTTCTTTGACTGCATTATCGTCGATGAATGCCACCGCTCCATCTATAATGTCTGGAGTCAGGTGCTGACCTATTTTGACGCATTTATTATCGGGCTGACGGCTACTCCGGATAAAAGGACATTCGCATTTTTTGATGAAAATGTAGTCAGCGAGTATCCGAGAGAACAGGCTATCGTTGACGGCGTTAATGTCGGAGAGGATATTTTCCTTATAGAGACGGATATTACCAGAAACGGCGCACGTCTGATGAAACAGCTGATTGAATACCGCGACAGGCTTTCACGCGCAAAGCGTTGGCAGCAAATGGATGAAGACGAGGATTATTCCGGTGCGAACAAAGGAAAGCTCGATAAGGATGTTGTAAATCCAAGCCAGATCCGGACGGTAATCCGCAGCTTTAAGGAAAACCTGTTTACTACACTGTTCCCTCGCCGGAAGGAAGTACCGAAGACGCTGATTTTTGCTAAAACCGACAGTCATGCGGATGATATCATCCAAATCGTCCGTGAAGAATTCGGCGAAGGGAATGATTTCTGCAAGAAAATCACCTATGCCGCCGATAAGCCGGAGTCGGTCTTAAGTGCATTCCGCAACGATTATTATCCCCGGATAGCTGTCACAGTGGATATGATCGCTACAGGAACGGATGTAAAGCCGATTGAATGTCTGATCTTTATGCGTGATGTCCGGAGCAAGAACTACTTTGAGCAGATGAAGGGGCGCGGTACACGGACACTCGGCGTGGATGACCTACAGAAGGTTACTCCCTCTGCCACAGAGAATAAAGATCATTTTGTCATTATAGATGCCGTCGGTGTTACGAAATCCAGGAAGAGCGATACCCGTCCATTAGAGCGCAAACCATTTGTTTCCATGAAGGAACTTATGATGAATATCGCTCTGGGTGCAAAGGATGAGGATACCCTGACGTCACTTGCAAGCCGTATTACTCGCCTGAATGCCCAAATGACATCAACCGAGCGTAAAAACTTTGAAAATACGGTTGGTATTTCTGCGTGGAAGGTGGCAGAAAATCTGCTGAATGCATTTGATGAAGATGTTATCACCGAAAGAGCGAAGACTGATGCGGGAACAGAGGAGCCGACCGAGGAACAGCTGCAGGCTGCAAAGACTGCAATGATCACAGAAGCGGTCACCCCGTTCCATAATCCGGAAACCAGGGATTTTATCGAAAATGTCCGCCGGAGTCATGACCAGATCATCGACAACATCAATCTGGATACAGTAACCTTTGCTGGGTATGACACGCAGCGAGAAGAAAATGCCGATCAAGTAATCGCGACCTTCCAGGAATTTATTGAAGAAAACAAAGATGAGATCATTGCTCTCCGTATTATCTACGATCAGGCATATAAAGACCGCCCTATGATAATCGATGGGCTGAAATCGATGTATCAGAAGCTGAAGGAAAAAGGTATCACCGTAGAACGGTTGTGGGATTGCTATGCGATCAAAAAAACGGAAAAGGTGAAACGCGGCACGATGGCGCAGCTCACCGACCTGATTTCCATTATCCGCTTTGAGATGGGATATACGGACAATCTCTCTCCTTTTGCGGATAAGGTGAACTATAATTTCATGCAATGGACCTTCCGCAAAAATACCGGTGCGGTGCATTTCACAGAGGAACAGATGAAATGGCTGCGCATGATCAAGGACCATATCATTACTTCGCTTTCTATCCTGCCGGAGGATCTGGATTTGACGCCTTTCGACCGTTGCGGCGGCTTGGCAGCATTCTATGATGCATTTGGTGATGATTATGAAAATATACTCAACGAGATGAATGTTGAGTTGGTGGCATAAACTATGACAGAAACAAAGAAATTAAAAGACTGCTGTACAATAATTGCCGGACAATCGCCTGAATCAAAATATTACAATTCGAAAGGGGATGGGCTGCCCTTCTTTCAGGGAAAAGCTGATTTTGGCGATTTATATCCAACGATACGTGTATACTGTTCAAAGCCGACGAAAATATCGGAAAAAGACGATATTTTATTGTCAGTTCGTGCACCGGTTGGTCCCACTAATCTTGCACCTTGTACTGTATGCATTGGCAGAGGGTTAACCGCTATCCGTCCATCCAAAGAATTACTGATAAAGTACGTGCTTCTCTTCTTTAGGTACTTTGAAGCTCAACTTGCGTCAAAGGGTACAGGAACAACCTTTAAGGCAATAACGCAGGATGTTATCAAGAATCTTGAAATACCTGTTCCTTCTATATCCGAACAGCAACGCATCGTGTCCCGTATCGAGGAGCTTTTCTCCTCACTCGACAATGCTGTGGAAACCTTGCAGAAAACAAAGGAACAGCTGGCAGTATATCGGCAGGCTGTTCTGAAAGAGGCTTTCGAGGGTGACTATAAAAAAGTCTCTCTCGGCGATATTTCTACGGTTATAAGCGGATACGCATTTAAGAGCAAAAAATATGATCCCGATGGTAAATATGTTGTTGTTAAAATTGGGAATGTAAAGGAGCGGCGTTTTGACTTTAGCCGTGATTTAACTCGTACTAATGAGGCAGACGATAACATTTTAGAGAAATATCTCCTACAAGAAGGAGATTGTCTAATCACACAAACCGGGTCGCGAGGTAAGAGAGATTATGGTTTTGTCTCAATGATTAGTAATCAAACCAATTTCTTGCTAAACCAAAGAGTTGCTGCATTGAGGTTTAACAAGGATGTTGCTATGCCACAGTTCTTTCAATACTATCTTTCTTCACCGGATTATAGGGATAAATTCTTCAGTTATGAAACCGGCAATGTGGGGCAGGGAAATGTCGGAATAAAAGCACTATCAGAACCTATGGTCATTTTGCCAAGTATTGTAGAACAGAAATTGATTATTCAAAACATCGAAGAACGATTGTCCATGTGCGACAGTATTGAAAAAACTGTCAACACCGCTCTCACACAGGCCGAAGCCATGCGTCAGAGCATACTGAAAGAAGCATTTGAAGGTCGTCTGTAAAAGGAGTTATTAATGCCAAGAATTAACATCAGGAATTTTACAAGAAAGATGTCAAAGAACTATCTTCTGCTGAATTCGAAAAATGCTGCCTTATGGTTCTGAGCGGGTATGCAGAAGAAATGTATCTTGATAACTTCGTTATCTCGCACAATGAGATTGTAAAAGCACACGATGGCGACTATCAGGTAGATATTTACTCTGAGTTCACTATTTTTGGCGGAAGCAAAATAAAGGTTTTGGTAGAGTGTAAACAATACAGTAGTCCCGTGAAAAGGGAACGAGTCGAATTGCTTCACAGCAGGCTGCTAAGCACAGGTTCTCACAAGGGAATCCTGATGACAACTGCACAATTCCAGAGTGGAGCACTCCGCTTTGCGAAAGAACATGGCATTACACTGATCGAAGTTATGAATACATGCGATCGATTCCATAGCTATGCAAGCGAAGCGGACTTCAACCTTCCTTTTGAAGAAGAAATCCTTCACAGATATCCTGTTTTTTGCGCCAACCTAGTAACAGATGAAAGAAAACAGGTTTTTCCTACAACTTCAATGATAGAGCGATATATCGCAGAAATACATACTGAGAAAGGTAAAAACTGATATGCGAGAATACAAAGATTGCTATATTGCTTATCTTGATATATTGGGCTTTAAGGAACTACTTAAAAAAACAGATGATAATCTGTGCGAATACATTGCCGGGCTGTTTGATCGGATACAAGAGGAGTATCATATAACTGTCAATAGAACTGGGAAACACTTAGTTGATCCTGCTCTCATTAAGCAAAAAATTATGTCAGATAGCATTTGCATCTACGTTGAAGCAAGTGTACCGAATGCTCTTGCCGGATTAATTGCTACTTGTGACTATTTTCAAGTCAGATTATCACGGCAAAATGCCCCCGTTCTTGTACGTGGTGCCATTGTTCGTGGGAATTTGTATGCTGAAGATGATATCATTTTCGGACAAGGTTTTGTTGATGCTTATCAGATGGAAGAAAAAACGGCAAAGTATCCACGCATCATTCTCACCAAGGCCATAATAAAGAAGTGCAGTTGCTTTGACGAGCATGGTCGGGATTATATCAAACAATTTACTTTTGATGATGACGATGCATTTGTCACGGTAGATTACCTATATCTTTTTTATGGACTGAGTCATGAGAAAGATGATTGGAAGTGCTTTGCGACCTATGTGTTTGATAAAGTTGAGGCAGAAACAGATGCGTCAATAAAAGGAAAATACTTGTACTTACAGCGCAATATTAAAAGAGCCATAAAGAAATATGTGGACCAAGAGGAGGATTCTCATGTCTGAACAAACATCAACAATTATTTCAAAAGTCTGGGGCATGTGTAATCCGCTCCGGGATGACGGTGTGTCTTACGGAGATTATCTGGAACAGCTGACTTATCTGATCTTCCTGAAAATGTCCGATGAGTATGGGAAGCCCCCTTACAAGAGAGAAACCGGAATTCCAAAGGGATATACATGGTCGGATATGAATACGCTTAAGGGTGCCGAACTGGAAACACAGTATAAGAATACCCTTGAGAAACTTGGAGAAGAAGGCGGTATCCTCGGCCAGATTTTCAAAGGCGCAGTCAATAAGATCAGTAATGTTGCAATCCTTTATCGCGTTGTCCAGATGATCGATAGGGAAAACTGGGTGGCGATGTCTTCAGATGTGAAAGGCGAAATCTATGAAGGTTTGCTCCAGAAAAATGCGGAAGATATCAAAAGCGGCGCAGGACAGTATTTCACTCCCCGTCCGCTGATTAAAGCTATGGTTGAGTGCGTTCGTCCGGAGCCAGGAAAGACCATTGCAGATCCCTGCTGTGGCAGCGGAGGCTTTTTCCTCGCCGCGCAGTCGTTTCTTTCCAATCCGGCGAACTATTCCCTTGACCGCAGTCAAAAGGAATTCCTGAAAAATGAAACCTTCCACGGGAATGAAATCGTAAGTGCGACTTTCAAAACGGCTCTGATGAATCTGTATCTTCATAATATCGGCGATATTTATGGTGAGATTCCGGTTACGCTCGGTGACGCGCTGCTTTCTGATCCCGGATATCGTGTGGACTATTGTTTAACGAATCCGCCCTTTGGCAAAAAGTCTTCCATCACATTTACAAATGAGGATGATGAGCAGGAGGAAGAGGATCTCGTATATAACAGACAGGATTTCTGGACGACCAGTTCGAATAAACAGTTGAACTTCGTGCAGCACATCAATACGCTGTTAAAGGCAACAGGCAAAGCTGCTGTGGTTGTCCCTGATAATGTGTTGTTTGAAGGCGGTGCTGGAGAAACTGTTCGCCAGAAGCTATTGGAGACCACCGATCTTCATACGATTTTGAGACTTCCGACCGGAATTTTCTATAAGCCGGGTGTAAAAGCAAATGTCATCTTCTTCGATAAACGTCCAGCAAGTCCAGAAAAGCAGACGAAAGAAATCTGGATATATGACCTCCGGACGAATATGCATTTTACGCTAAAACAGCATCCGATGACTTATGCTGACTTGGAGGATTTCATCAGCTGTTATAATCCGAAGAATCGTTATGAGCGAAAAGAGACGTGGTCGGAAGAAAATCCCGATGGGCGTTGGCGTAGATTTATCGTTGGCGGCAAGGATGATCAGATCTTGAACCGTGACAAAACCAGCCTTGATATTTTCTGGATAAAGGATAAATCCCTTGCCAATCTCGATAATCTTCCCGCTCCGGATGAACTGGCGGATGATATCATTGAGAATCTACAGGCTGCCCTTGAAAGCTTCCAGGAACTGCAGGCTCAACTTAAGAAATAAGTGAGGTAGCGTATGCTTTATAATGTGTATTGTGATGAAACATGTCATCTTGAAAACGACGGAATCAACGTAATGGTTCTCGGAGCGGTCTGGTGTCCTCAAAGCAAGCTGAAAGAAGTAAACCAGCGCATCAAGGAGATTAAAGCCAGGAATAATGTTTCCCCAACGATGGAGCTTAAATGGACAAAGATTAGCCCCGGTAAACTGGATCTTTACAAAGATCTTGTAAATTACTACTTTGATGATGATGATCTTCATTTCAGAGCATTGATAATACCAGACAAATCGAAGCTGGATCATCAGCGTTTCAATCAGACGCATGATGAGTGGTATTATAAGATGTACTTTGATATGCTGAAGGTCATCTTCCATCCGATGGATCGATTTGAGGTTTATATTGATATAAAGGATTCCAATTCATACCACAAAGCACAGAAGCTGAGAGAGGTATGCAGTAATTCAATGTATGATTTCTCAAAAAGTATTATCCAGAGACTGCAGCCGATCCGCTCCGAAGAAGTACAAATCATGCAACTCACAGATATCCTGATTGGTGCCATAGCTTATGAGAATCGTTTATTTCCTGAAGGATTTAAAAAGAGCTCAGCGAAACAGGAAATCATCAGCCTTATCAAAAAACGTTCAGGCTATACAATGAAAAAGAAAACTCTCCTGAGGGAAGACAAACTTAATCTTTTCCGCTGGGATGCAAGGGGGATCAATGAGTAATAATTGCTGGCTTCCAAAATGTGAATATTATGACAGTTCTCAGCCGTGGACAGATTATGAGGATCTCCTCTATTCTATTTTCAAAACTGATTTTATAGATAGTTACCCTGAATTTGAAGGCAAGGAAATCAGAATCCGCTTCTATCCAAAAGAAAACAACAAGGAGGAAGCCTTCTATCATGTCACTTGCCAAGACTACCTTAAAGTCGGAGACCGCGTCCCTGATTTCAGAAGATGCGAAAGAATCCGCTGGGTCAGAGCCTTTATTGAGAACTATGACTGTGATACGTCAAAATGTACAGACTGTGACGGAATTAAAGTATGGGAGAAACCATACAAGAATAATCAGCGGATTCACTTGCTGTTTGAGGAGAAAAGATATATCGTAGTATTGGAAAGAAGAGACAACTATGTACTGTTGATCACGGCCTTTTATATTGATCATAATCATACCCTTGAGAATAAGATTAAAGAGTATCAGCGATATAAGGCTGAGTCTGAGTAAAAAAAATTTTCATTATTTCGCGAATTCTATTGACAAGGATCAAAATATCGGCTATACTTATAATAGCTCATCTGCCAGGTGTAGAAGGAGTTCCTGAAGACGTTTTGCTTATGCAAAGCGTTTTTTGTTTTAGTAAATGGGTACGTGCAGAGGAAGTTTAGCCTCTGTACGTCTTTTCTTAATAGTTTGCCTAAGTTTTGCCTTTGTTATTACCCGCTTCCCTTCTTCCCAGCTGACAGAGATGTTATCGCTGATCTGGAAGTACAGTTCAGCAAGCCATTGCCCTTTCAATATAATGGTTGGAATAGTCCTGTATTTATATCCACTCTGTTCATAGATCTTTTAAGTGTTCTGTATTACAAACAGAGAATTTTGATTGACATAAGACAAAAAAACTATGTATAATGAAATCTGATAAATATATGAAAGCGATATTATTTATGGATATGGATTTAAGAAAAACGATCGATAAAATAAAGGATACCCGGACGATAGCGCCGGATGAGCTGAAAATGCTGCTGGAGTGTACAGACAACGCCGATCTTGAGTATCTGTATGGGAAGGCAAGAGAGGTTGCTGACGGAATATTTCATAAGGACGTGTATCTCCGCGGGCTGATAGAGTTTACAAATTACTGCAAAAACGACTGCTATTATTGCGGGATACGGTGCAGTAACAGGAAGGCTGAGAGGTATCGCCTGAGCGAGGATGAGATAATGAAATGCTGCGATACCGGTGCAATGCTGGGCTTTAAGACGTTCGTCCTGCAGGGTGGTGAGGATCCTTTCTTTAACGATGATAAAATATGTGATATAGTAAGAAAGATAAAGGAAAAGTATCCGAAGCATGCGGTAACTCTTTCCATAGGAGAGAAATCCTATGAGAGCTATAAGCGGTTTTTTGACGCGGGTGCCGACAGATATCTGTTAAGGCATGAGACTGCAAACGAGGAGCATTACGCAAAGCTTCATCCCTCGTCCCTTTCGGGCGCGAACAGAAAGCAGTGCTTAAGGAACCTTAAGGAAATAGGCTATCAGGTCGGATGCGGGATAATGGTAGGGACGCCCTTTCAGACAGTTGGGAATATTTACGAGGATATCCTGTTCATGCAGGAACTGCAGCCCCATATGATAGGTATAGGCCCCTTTATCGCTCATAAGGACACTCCGTTTAAGGATGAACCTGACGGAAGCGTGAAGGATACGCTGGTGCTGCTTGCTCTGCTCAGGCTTCTGTTCCCGAAGGTATTGCTGCCTGCGACAACTGCACTCGGTACCGCTGACGCAACGGGCAGGGAAAAGGGCATACTGGCCGGAGCAAATGTTATAATGCCGAACCTTTCACCTGTAAATGTCAGGGGCAAGTATCTGCTGTATGACGGAAAAATATGTACCGGTGAAGAGGCTGCGGAGTGTAACGAATGCATGAAGAGACGGATTGGGAGCGTCGGATATCATGTGGCTGACAGCCGCGGCGATCATCCGGATATGCAGGTGGTCTGAAAGAAGGTTAAAAGATGGAGTGGCTTACGGATAATATCGGAACGATAGCTGTTGTACTGGTGCTTCTGGCAGTGATCGCGGTCATCATTCGATATATGTATAAAAGAAAAAAGGCAGGCAGATCCTCCTGCGGATGCGACTGTACTTCGTGCCGGTTCGGAGAGAACTGCGGGAAGAGGTAAAAAAGCTGATTCCAATATTGTGCAAAACATCGTAAAATATAATACATTGTAAATAATCCGGTGTTGTGATAGCATATCTTTTAGGATATTGTTGGTTATTTAGAAAGGTATTTGTTATTATTATGGAACAGAGGGAATTGTTTAAGAACGGTTTCTTTACAGGAGAAAGAGCACTGTACGGAAAGAAGTTCATCAGGGTTGAAGACAGTGTTTTCGATAACGGTGAGTCTCCTTTAAAGGAGTGCCGGGATATCGAGCTGTCGGAGTGCCTTTTCAGGTGGAAGTATCCGCTCTGGTATTGTGACGGATTTACCGCTGAGAACTGTACATGGTTTGACATGGCCAGAGCCGGAGTCTGGTATTCGAAGAATTTTACGGTAAAGAACGCTTCCATACAGGCACCCAAGAATTTCAGGAGATGCGATTCTTTTGCACTGGAGAACGTTACACTGCATAACGCAGAGGAGACTTTGTGGAGCTGCAGCAATGTCAGGCTTGATAACGTAACGGTTTCGCATGGCCCGTATTTTGCTATGAACAGCAGGAACATGGAGATATCGGGACTTACGCTGGATGGTAATTATTCGTTCGACGGAGCCGAGAATGTCGTGGTAAGGAACTCAAGGCTGCTTACAAAGGATGCTTTCTGGAACAGCAGGAACATAACGGTTTACGATTCTTTCATCTCGGGAGAATACCTCGGGTGGAATTCGGAGAATCTGACTTTTATCAATTGTACCATAGAAAGTCTTCAGGGAATGTGTTATATAAACGATCTGAAGATGAAGAACTGCAAGCTTATAAATACGACACTTGCGTTTGAATATTCAAAGGCAGAAGCTGAGATCAACGGGAAGATCGACAGCGTCTTTAATCCTTCCGAGGGAAGGATAACCGCAGATGCGATAGGTGAGCTTATAATAGAGAAGGATAAGGTCGATCCTTCAAAGACACTGATCAGCTGCAGTGAAATTTCAAAGACTTCAGACAGACCGGAGTGGATAAAGTGAGATACGATTTTGATACGGTACATGACCGCAGGAATACGGCAAGTCTTAAATGGAACGTTTTGGAAAATGAACTTCCAATGTGGGTCGCCGATATGGATTTCACCACGGCTCCCGAAGTGGTCGAAGAGATAAAAAAACGTGCGGGACACGGTATTTTCGGATATAACGAGGTTCCGGACGAGTGGTATGAGGCATATATCAACAGATGGAGCAGCTTGCACGGTTTGATAATGAAGAAAAACGAGCTTCTGTTCTGTACCGGTGTGGTTGCCGCGATATCGAGCATCGTGAGGAAGCTTACGACTCCGAACGAGAATGTGCTGATACAGACTCCTGTTTACAATATCTTCTTTAACAGCGTGCTCAACAACGGACGGAGGGTGCTTGATAATACGCTTTTGTACAGGGACGGGAGCTACAGCATTGATTTTGACGATCTCGAAAAAAAGCTTGCGGATCCGCAGACGTCGCTGATGATCCTCTGCAACCCTCATAATCCTATCGGAAAGATATGGGACAGGGAGACACTTGCAAGGATAGGCGAGCTCTGCAGCAAGTATCACGTGATCGTTATCTCGGACGAGATACACTGCGAGATAACTTCTCCGGGGAAGGGATATATACCCTTCGCGTCAGTGTCAGAGACCTGCAGGAACATAAGCATTACATGCATATCACCGACAAAGACATTTAATCTTGCGGGGCTGCAGACTGCCGCAATCTTTGTTCCGGACAGCTTCCTAAGGCATAAGGTGTGGCGCGCCATAAATACGGATGAGGTTGCGGAACCGAATACGTTCGCATGTCCGGCTGCGATAGCCGCTTTTAACAAGGGCGGAGCATGGGCCGATGAGATGAACGAGTATGTGAGCGCGAACAGGGAGAGAGCAGAAGCTTTTATAAAGGAAAATATCCTTAAGATAAAAGCTGTTCACGGTGAAGCTACCTATTTAATGTGGCTTGATATCGGCGGAGTCGGAAAGAGCAGGGATGTTGCTTCTTATATAAGAAAGAAGACGGGACTGTATCTTACGCCGGGAGTTGAGTTTGGTGAAAGCGGGGATGATTTCCTGCGTATGAATATCGCGTGTCCGGCCTCATTACTTGATGACGGCTTAAGCAGGCTTAAGGCCGGGATTGACGCATATGTTAAAAGGACATAATTACCGGCCGCTTTGACCGGAGTTATCATATAGAAATTTTAAGGAGGGTATTTCAATGGCATGTTTTTTGGTTAGTACTGCAGAGGCGGTTGTAGTGAAGATTGCAGAGAAAGTGGTTGCAAAGAAGGAGCTTGAAGCTGCCGGAAAGAAAGAAGGAGATGCTGAGATAAAGGCAGCCATTCCGATGAGCGTTAAGCTTAAGTGGCTTTCAAGGATGCTTTTCAGCGGTTCGGCACTTTTGTTGTTTGAGCATATCTGGCACGGGGAGATCGTGCTGTGGTTCCCGTTCCTTACAGCCATGTCCGATTCCGGGGATGTCGTGGAGATGCTAAAGGAGATGGGCACGGTCGGAGTATGTATGGCGGTTCTGATCACGGTTATCTGGGCTGTAATGTGTAAGGTAGCCGAGGCTATAGTGAAACGGCCGGTTTCAGATACCGAAGGGCAGCAGGACGCATAAAGGGGGTAGCGGAATATGACACTATTGCTCACTGTTTTTGCGGCAATCACGGTAACGGCTATCTGGTATAACCGTAAGAATGACGATATGAGGCTCGGGATCCTGTGCTTCCTTTACTGGGGTGCATCGATCATGTGGCTGGTTGACGCTCTGTTTGAGTATTTTGAGGACGGGGCCGATTTCTTTAACCAGGAATTATCGGCAGTAATAAACGATGCTTTCCTCGGACTTGCAGTTATCGCACTCGGTCTTGTCATCTGGATCGTAAGGCTTCTGATCTCCGATCCCAAGGGCTCGGTCAGGAGAGCGATAAGGAAGCAGGCTTCGCATTAAATCTACATATTATATAGGAAGGAATATTTGATGAAAACTTTATATCTGGAATGTGATTCGGGTATAAGTGGTGATATGCTTGTAGCTGCGCTGCTGGATCTCGGCGCGGATGAGGATGTTCTGAAAAAAGCTCTTTCGGGTATAACCGACAAGGGCTTTTCCTACAAAATAAGCAGAGTTAGCAAAAATGGACTTGATTGTTGCGATTTTGATGTTATACTTGATAAGGAGCATGATAATCATGACCATGACATGAACTATCTGTACGGACACCTCGAAGGGCACGGAGAGCATGATCATCACCATGACCACGGACACGAACATGAGCACCACCATGATGACGAACATGAGCATCACCATGATGACGAACATGATCATCACCATGATGACGAGCACGATCATCACCATGAACATGAGCACGAGCACGGACATCACCATCACCATGAGCACCGTAATCTGAAAGATGTTATGGCGGTGATCGGGACGCTTGAACTTACCGACAAAGCACGCGAGCTCGCAATCAAGGTATTTGAGATACTTGCCGAAGCCGAGGCAAAGGCTCACGGAAAGAGCATAGATGAGGTGCACTTCCACGAGGTCGGCGCTATCGATTCGATCGCGGACATAGTGGCGGCAGCAGTCTGCTTTGATAATCTCGGGATAACCGATGTGATAATCCCGAAGCTTTGCGAGGGTACGGGAAGCGTGAGATGTCAGCACGGTATATTGCCGGTTCCGGTACCTGCCGTATTGAACATAGCTTCCGCACATCAGCTGCCCGTTTCCACTATTAATAGGAAGGGAGAGCTTATCACTCCGACAGGAGCTGCGTTTGCAGCTGCCGTTATGACATCCTCAAAGCTTCCGGAGGTGATAATACCCGAAAAGGTCGGTCTGGGTGCAGGCAAGAGGGAATATGAACAGCCGAGTATCGTCAGAGCCATACTTCTTAAGGACAGGACGGAAGAGGACGGTATCTGGAAGCTTGAGACGAATATAGATGACAGCACCGGTGAACAGCTTGGGTTTACGATGGAGTGCCTGCTTAAGGCCGGAGCAAGAGATGTTTTCTATTCACCGGTTTATATGAAGAAGAACAGACCTGCATGGCTTTTGTCCGTTATTGCCGAAGAAAAGGATATCCCTAAGCTGGAGGAGATCATCTTCAGGGAAACCACGACCATCGGTATCAGGAGGCAGAAGGTTGAAAGGACCGTTCTTCCGAGAAGAAAGGAAAAGGTTGAGACCGCTTTCGGAACTTTGGAGGTAAAGGTCTGCGGATATGAGGGTAGTGAAAAGGTCTATCCTGAATACGAGAGCGCAGCGGAGATTGCCCGCAAACAGGGGATACCGCTTGAAGAGGTCTATGCCATGGCTAGAAACAGCTTTAATAAATGACACCGGGAGGATTTGTTTTTATAAGATATGAACAGTGTTTTTTTGAAGAAAGCAGTAGTTGTCCTGACTCTCACAGGTTTTACAATCCTTTCGGGATGTACCGCGGCAGAGAAAGGCAACGATAAGATCCCGGACAATCCCGAAACGGAGATATCCAGGACGGAGATTACATCCGTGCCCGATAAAGACTCCGGTCAGGAACCGTCGCCTGCGGAAAAAGAGGAGAGCGGGACCGGAGAAGAAAATACCCAAAATGATAATAATGAAGGCGGTACGACAGACGATACTGCCGAAAAGGAGGATAAGGAAGTGGATTACGCTGAAATGTTTAAGGGGATCAAGCTGGCAAGGAGCTATAAGGGAATGGTAAATACCAATCCCATAATAGAGCAGCATTACGGAGCCGATCCTTTTGCACTGGTATATGATGATACCGTTTATTTCTACATGACCGCGGACGCATATGAGTATGATGCCGCAGGTGAGATAAAGGAAAACTCATACAGCCAGATCAGAAGCCTTTATGTTGTTTCAACAAAGGATATGGTGAACTTTACCGACCACGGCGAGATAAAGATCGCAGGTGCCAACGGAGCAACAAAGTGGGCGCATAACTCATGGGCTCCCGCAGCAGCATGGAAGATGGTTGACGGAAAGCCGAAGTTCTTCCTGTACTTTGCGGATAACGGCGGCGGTATCGGCGTTGTATGCTCGGACAGCCCCACAGGACCTTTTGTGGATGAGCTCGGACACGGGCTTATCAGGAGGGACATGGAGAACTGCGGTAATGTAGAGTGGCTCTTCGATCCGGCAGTACTTGTTGATGATGACGGAAGGGCATATATCTACTTTGGCGGCGGCGTTCCCAGAGGAGCTGACGGACAGCCCATGGCTTCTCATCCCATGACCGCAAGATGTGCAGAGCTCGGTGAGGATATGATGAGCCTTAAGGACGTTCCGGTTACCATTGACGCTCCGTACCTTTTTGAAGATTCGGGAATTCATAAATATAATGATACCTATTATTATTCATATTGCAGCAATTTCAGCGTTGACAAGGCAGGTACCGATGAGTACGGCTTTGAGAACGGCGAGATAATCGTGATGGAGAGCAAGGATCCGTTGGGACCGTTTACCTTCAAGGAGAGGATACTTAAGAATCCCGGAGCGTATTTTGGAGTTGGCGGAAACAACCATCATGCCATATTCAAGTTTAAGGATCAGTGGTATATCACTTATCATACACGTATCCTTGAACAGGATCAGGGAATACTCAAGGGTTATCGTTCAACCAGTATCGATGCTTTCGATATGGGTGAGGACGGAACCATCGGCAATATCGTGATGACAAAGAACCGGAGAAAGCAGGTAGGGAACCTTGATCCCTATAAGACTGTAAACGGTGCAACCTTTGCGGCAATGGCCGGAATCGATACCGCTCCCGCAGATGAAGTAAGCAGCAAATACGGCTGCGGCACACTTCTTCTTACCGATATAAATGACGGGGATTACGTTAAGATCCAGGGCGTTGATTTCGGTGACAAGGGCGCAACAAAGGTTAAGGTTACCGTTAAGACCAACGGAAAAGACGGTGTTATCCGTGTATCCACCAAGTCTGTAAATGTTAACGGCGAGGTCATGGGATATATCCCCGTTAAGTCCGACGGAAACGGGACAACGGTATGCGAGGCAGTTCTCGACACCGCGATCACAGGCGTTCAGGATCTCTTCTTTACCTTTAAGGGTGAAGGCTATGAGATCGTTGACTGGATCTTTGAGCAATAAGATCCTTCGCTGACGCTCAGGATGACAGACTTAACTAAAAGATGACAGGCTTGACTTGAATCAAGAATATAAATCCGGCTGCCGCGGGTTTTACCTGCGGCGGATTTATTTTGAAAAAATTTTTAAAAAAGTACTTGCATTTAGGAAAAAACTATGCTATGATGGTTCGTGCTGTGAGTTGATAGCGTAGAAGCGTGAGGTTGCCGCACAGCAATGTGCGGGTTTTCCGTGGAGCGAATGTCAAGTTTACAAAACTGACGACAAGTCACTGTACAATTAAATTTCTGCCGCGAGCAGATAAACCGTGAGTAAATCACTGTTTCTTGAGCCAGGCGAAAACCTGGTAAAATTTGAGAGAGATCGTGAAACACACGGGTGAGTGTACAGTCGCCGCTTGTTGTACTTTTTAAAAGTGCGAAAAGGAGGAGACTTTTTTTATGGCAAATCAGGTAATGAGAATCACTCTTAAGGCTTACGATCATCAGTTAATCGATGCATCGGCAGCCAAGATCGTTGAGACTGTTAAGAAGACAGGTTCAAAGGTCAGCGGTCCTGTTCCGCTTCCTACTAAGAAGGAAGTTATCACTATTCTTCGTGCCGTACATAAGTACAAGGACTCGAGAGAACAGTTCGAGCAGAGAACCCATAAGAGACTTATCGATATCATCACACCTACCCCTAAGACAGTCGATGCATTATCAAGACTGGAAATGCCTGCAGGTGTCTATATCGATATCAAGATGAAGTAATTCATCAATTAACAACCATTGATAGTAATTGAAGTTATATATAGGAAAGAAACAGTCCGGCAAAACGGATAACAGACTCCTGTAAAAACTAGAATGAACGCGAGAGCGTTCCGCTGTAGATTACTATCTAGAATGAACGCGAGAGCGTTCCGCTGTAGATTAACAAGGAGGAAAGAAATGAAGAAAGCTATTTTGGCTACGAAGGTCGGCATGACCCAGATCTTCAGTGAAGACGGTGTTTTAACACCCGTCACAGTCCTCGAAGCAGGTCCCTGTGTAGTTACACAGGTTAAGACATCTGAGAATGATGGCTACGAGGCAGTTCAGGTAGGCTTCGGCGAGATCAGGGAGAACCTGGTAAGCAAGCCTAAAAAGGGACACTTCGCAAAAGCAGGTGTTTCCTCAAAGAGATTTCTTAAAGAGTTCAGGTTTGAAAACGCAGCTGAGTATTCTTTAGGACAGGAAATCAAGGCAGACATCTTTGCAGCTGGTGACAGGATCGATGCAACAGGCATCTCGAAAGGAAAAGGATTCCAGGGTGCCATCAAGCGTCACGGTTTAAGCCGCGGACCCATGAAGCACGGTTCCAAGTATCACAGACATGCAGGTTCAAACGGTGCAGCTACTTCACCCGGTAGAGTATTCAAGGGAAAGCACATGCCCGGACAGACAGGTAACGTTAAGGTTACCGTACAGAACCTTGAGGTTGTCAGAGTTGATGTAGAGAACAATGTTATTCTTGTTAAGGGCGCAGTTCCCGGACCCAAGAAGGCAATGCTCGTTCTGAAAGAAACAGTAAAGAAAGCAAACTAACGCTTTAGGAAAGGAGGTTACTTCAAATGGCAACAGTTAAAGTTTACAATATGGAAGGCGCTGAAGTTGGTTCACTTGAATTAAAGGACGAAGTATTCGGCGTTGATGTAAATACACATGTAATGCATATGGCAGTTGTTTCACAGCTCGCTAATAAGCGTCAGGGAACACAGAGCGCCAAGACCCGTGCAGAAGTAAGGGGCGGCGGAATAAAGCCCTGGAGACAGAAGGGAACCGGACATGCACGTCAGGGTTCGATAAGAGCTCCTCAGTGGAAGGGCGGCGGCGTAGTATTCGCTCCCAAGCCCAGAGACTACTCCTTCAAGATGAACCGTAAGGAAAAGGCACTTGCTATCAAGTCAGCCCTTACATCAAGAGTAGTTGAGAACAAGTTCTTCGTATTAGATACACTTGCATTTGACGAAGCAAAGACAAAGAAGATGGTTTCAGTTCTCGAAAACCTTAAGTGTGACAAGGCTCTCGTAGTTCTTGCAAACAAGGATGAGAACGTTATCCTTTCCACAAGGAACCTTCCCAATGCAACAACCGTTACATCTAATGCACTGAACGTATTTGATATCCTTAAGTATGACAAGATGATCATCACAAAGGATGCGGTAGCACAGATCGAGGAGGTGTACGCATAATGGCAGACTTAAAGTATTATGATGTGCTCTTAAAGCCCATCGTTACAGAGAAAAGCATGGCTATGCAGGCTGAGAAGAAATATACTTTTTCAGTAAATCCCGATGCTACAAAGACACAGATCAAGGAAGCTGTTGAGAAGATGTTCAAGGATGTTAAGGTTCTTAAGGTTAACACAATGAACCTTGA
>JAEEVO010000001.1 GCA_016290905.1 Lachnospiraceae bacterium
TAAAGCACCTTGTATTTAAGTAACAGTTAAATATCGGTTTTAATGTTTCTTCCGTATATTTCTGAGCTTATATGTTCGGAAAATCTTTTCATGGCCTGTTTTGCCATGGGTATCGGCAGTTGTTGGTATACATGCCAGCCTTTTTCTTCGACATCCAGCCATGCTTTTCCACCGTCATTTTCAATTTTTTCCTTAAGCAGTATACTGTCATCAAGAAGTATCCCGTTTTTTCCGGCCATGATGTATACGGGCGGGAATTCCTTAAAGCTTCCCAAAAGCGGGCTGAAGGCGGGATCGTGGGGGTCACGGTCTCCTATATAGGCCTTTGAAGAATTCATCACAAATTCCTTTGTGAGTATTGGATCGGCTTCTTTCATTGTCTCATAGGACTTCGTGGTTCCCGTCATATCCGTCCACGGACTGAAAAGCAGGACTTCTCTTGGTGTGGGTCTGTTTTCCGAAAGCAGCTTCTGTACCAGACAGAGAACCAGATTCCCTCCGGCGGAATCTCCGGCAAGAAGTAGGTGGTCAGCTTCGTAAAGACTATCTGTAAGGTATTCCCATACGGCAGTTATGTCTTCCAACGCAGCGGGATAAGGATGTTCGGGTGCCAGTCGGTATGCGAAAGAATACGTGGTAAAGCCGGTGGCAACAGCTGTTTTGACTGTAAGTATCCTAGCATAATCAAGACCGCCGCTTACATATCCTCCCCCGTGTGCATACAGGACGGCATAGCCCGGGTTATGTGCGAACTCAGGAGTTACTGCTTCGCAGCGCATCCTGCCGACCTTAAATCTTTTAATCGAAAAATCGCCTTTTGGCGTTGCCAGTCGTCCTGCCCATTCTGCCAGTTTTCGATGCTTTTTCAGTTCAGCCTCGGTCATATTTCTGCCGGATATGAAATTCACTGCTTTTAAGGCTTTGATAAGCGGGTTGTTCATAGGTTACCTCTTAGATATTCATTATGCTGAAGTACAAAAGCCTTTTCTGCCGGAAAGAAAAGGCCTTCTTATATATAACTATAACACAAATGAGAGAAAAAGGCTATAAAAAAAGCATGAAGCGAAAAATCTTTTGATATGTCATAAAGAAAATGATATAATCAAAAACGGAAACAATATGATGAAACAGAGAGGATCCCAAATGCGATACGATTGCCTGATAATAGATGACGAAAAAGAACTTGCAGACAATACCTGTGAGTATTTTAACATGTTCGGGGTAAATACCGTTGCGGTATATTCCGGAAAAGAAGCAGAAGGATTTTTTGCCGATAACGAAACAAGTATCATTTTGCTGGACATAAATCTTTCCGACGGCAGCGGATTTGAGCTTTGCAAGAAGATACGACAGACGCTTGATATCCCGATATTGTTTATTTCCGCAAGGAATACCGATGATGATAAGATCATTGCTTTAAATATCGGAGGTGATGATTACATAGAGAAGCCGTACTCGCTGGGCGTTCTTTTTGCCAAGGTTAAGGTAATGCTGAAACGTTTTGGCGGAAATGAGGCGGAGAGTATAATGAAAGCCGACGGCTATGATGACGGATATTTAAAGATAGACAACATAAATAAAACGGTTTTTGTTAATTCGGAAGAGAAAAAGATAACCGCCATAGAATGGAAACTTCTCAATTATCTGGCGGAAAACAGTAATCGTCTCGTAACCAAAAACGAGATTTTTGACAATGTCTGGAATGACAAGTTCACAACAGACGGGACTCTCAATGTTCATATCAGGAAGATAAGGGAAGCCATAGAAAAGGATGCTCAGGATCCTAAGTATATCATTACGGTCTGGAAAGAAGGATACAAATTTGTTTCTAAAGGAGAGGCGAGATGAAGAGATCAAAATTTATCTCTGTTCTGATCCTTACCTTTATAGCTGAAATACTGATATGCGTTTTTCTTGTCTCAAAAATTTCCGATATAAAAACCGATCCCGTAAAAGTAAATGACTGTATGTATTCCATAAAGAACAATTTCGGGAATCCGGAGAGATACAACAGAGAACTTGATTATGTCATAATCGATAATGACGGAAAGCCTGTTTTTAAAACTAAAGAAAATTTAAGCGAAACGATAAACGAAGCCATTAAAACAAGGGGACTTATCCTTGATATTGAAATAGACGGGAAATTTACAGGGAAGGTCATCTTCGATTACAATCTGAACGGACAGCTTGAAAATGTTAAGAGCAGGATTATCATCATTTTTATCGTTATCGGAGGACTGCAGATCATACTGGCAATCTGCTGGTATATTGTATTAAAAAAGAAAATAATAACTCCTTTTCATAAGATAAACTCATTTGCCGCCAGAGTTGCCGAGGGAAACCTCGATATACCGCTTACCATGGATAAAGAACATGTATTCGGAGAGTTTACCGAGGCATTTGACCTTATGCGGAGCGAACTTAAAAAAGCCAGGGCTGCGGAAAAAAAGGCGAATGATGACAAAAATGAGATGGTTGCCAAATTGTCCCATGATATAAAAACCCCCGTGGCATCAATAAAGTCGACTTCCGAAATAGGATTTGAGGTAACTCAGGAAGAACGTACCAAAAGGATGTTTAATGTCATAAATGTTAAGACCGATCAGATTAAAGCGCTTGTGGATAATCTTTTTAATTCAAGTGTCCGGGATGTTACGGAAATAGCGGTTAACCCGGGTAACTATGACTCAAAAGACATCAAAAAGCTGATCAAAAATGCCGATTATCTGAATAAGGCGGGGGATTTTTCCGTTCCTGACTGCAGTGTGTTTATAGACAAGTTAAGACTTCAGCAGATATTTGACAATATCTTCACTAATTCATATAAGTATGCGGATACGGAAATATCCGTACATACAGGTTTTGTCGACGAATACCTGGTAATAAGCATAGCGGATAAAGGACCCGGTGTCAAAGATGAAGAGTTATTGATGCTTAAACAGAAGTATAAACGAGGAAGCAATGCCACAGATAAGGACGGAGCCGGACTGGGGCTTTATCTTGTGGATTATTTCTGTAGGAAGATGGACGGAGAATTTAAGCTTAAAAATCTTGACCAGGGTTTTGAAGCATCTGTATATTTACGGACAGTCTGAAAAAACGGATTTAAGACTTATTTAAGGATTCCTTAAAGGCATTTAAGAATTAAAATGGTATTCTTAATGCTGTAAGGAGGACGAAAGATATGAAAAATATTATTGAGACAAAAAAACTTTGCAAATCATTTTCAAATGGTGGAGTGCAGCAGCACGTCCTGAAAAATATAGATCTTGAGATCTATGAAGGAGATTTCACGATCATCATGGGTGCATCGGGTGCAGGTAAATCCACTCTTCTATATTCCCTTTCAGGTATGGATAAGCCTACTCTCGGTTCGGTTTCTTTTAACGGGACCGAAATTACAAAAATGAATACCGACGAGCTGGCGATATTCAGGCGCGGAAACTGCGGATTTGTTTTCCAGCAGATATATCTTGTTGAATCGATGAGTATTTTTGACAATCTGTTGGCAGCGGGACTCCTTGTTAATAAAGATAAAAAGGCTTTGGCGGAAAAGGCAGGGAAGCTCCTTTGTGCAGTTAATATCCCCGAAAACTTATGGGATAAATTCCCGACACAGATTTCAGGCGGTGAGGCCCAGCGTGTAGGTATTGCAAGAGCTCTTATCAACGATCCTTCGCTTGTATTTGCGGATGAGCCTACGGGAGCGCTGAATTCTCATACCGGTAAGGCGGTTCTTGATGTACTGACCGATTTTAACAACCGCGGACAGTCGATCGTCATGGTAACGCATGATATAGTAAGTGCAAGAAGAGGCAATCGCGTCCTTTATGTTAAGGACGGAGAAATTGCAGGTGAGTGTATCTTAGGAAAATATGTTTCCGGTGACAAGGACCGTCATCGTAAACTGTCTGATTTTCTGGTATCGATGGGGTGGTAATCATGGAGAAGACATTATTACTTACAAAATCGAACCTGAGAAAAAACAGGGGAACTTCTATAGGACTTTTCTTTCTTATGATGATATCAAGCTGTCTGATCGGTGTATCGCTCCTGATCTTCCTTGATTGCTATCCTATCGCTAAAAAGGAAGCGGAACGTCTTAATGCAGGAGACGGATATTTCATGATCGGGAAAGACATAGATGGATTCAGTAATGATAAGATCATGGAAATGATAGGTAATGATACCGACCGGATTTATACTTATCATACTCTTTTGTACGAAAATGCTTCCCTGCCGTTCGGTAACGGTGATGTTGCGTTGTATCTGACCATTGATAACCGCAGTGCATTTACCAAACCGATGAATGTTTTTGAGGTGATAGACGAGGATGCTTCGATTCAGGAGAACTATGTATATCTGCCATATCAGTTCTGTACCGGAGGCGGATTTAACATAGGCGATACTTATGGATTTGAAATCCTTGGAGAAAAATACAGTTTTAAGATAAAAGGATTCACAAACGTGGCATACGGCGGCTGCAACAACATGAGTTGGTTTTCATTGGTTGTTGACGACAAGAGCTACGAAAATATATGGAACAGAGATCATGATGCAGCCGAAGGCATTATAATAGTTTTTGATCTGAAGGAAAATGTAAAATCCGGAAGCTTCCTGATCAAGACCCGTAATGAGATGCTTAAAGTGAACAGCAACTCTTCCATAAACGGGTTTGGACTGGATCATGTGATAAGCACAAGAACATTTATGGCACTTATCCTTGCGATATCCATCCTGGTCCTGACTGCCCTTATAGTAGCGGCGGCAGCTATGATGCTTGCAAACTGCATATCAAACTATATCAAGGAAAACATGAAGACACTCGGTGCCCTTAAAGCCATCGGGTATACGGGAAAGAACATTAAGGCTTCCTTATTCTTATGGTTCTTCGTTTTATCGGGAATTGCCAGCGTACTCGGCATCGTTTTATCTTACGGCCTTATGCCTGTATTTTCAAAAATAATTGTCGGTCAGATGGGTATTCCCTATTCACTTAAGCTGAATATCCCCGCGATATTGATCCCGATAGCTTTTGTTGTTCTGTTTACAATATTTATGACAGCATTAAGCTCCAAGAAGATATCTTCCATTCAGCCGATAGTTGCTTTGCGTGAAGGTGTGGAAGCACATAATTTCAGGAAAAACCATATAAGGCTTGACAAGACCGGATTGAGCCTTAATGTAAGCCTTGCGATGAAGACATTTTTCGGAAATATGAAACAGAATGTGATAACCTTTATTGTAACGGGATTTATGGTCTTCATTTGTATAATAGCCCTTCTGATGTATGAGAATTTCAGCAAACATCTGAAGATGGAACTCTTTTCAACCGAGGTTTTTGCAGGAAATATAACGGTTGACGTCGATTCAAAAGATGATATGAAGGAGTATCTTGAGAAAAGAGAAGATGTAAAGGATGCCAGACAGATCCTGAATCAGTTTATTTATTACAATGATGAGGAAACATTTGATACATATATCTTTGAAGATATAACAAAAATGAGGAACAAGGATGTCTGCTACAATGGCAGGCTTCCCGAAAATGACAATGAGGTAGTTGTAAGCGGAAAATTTGCCGGAGATTACGGTTTTGAGATAGGAGATGAGATTGCTCTTAATTTTGGTGACAGCGCTTATACATATCTGATCACCGGTTTTATCCAGACAACAAACAATAATGGCCGTGAGGCGATACTGACGACTGCCGCAGCAGCTCATATTATGGAAATCGACCGTATGCCCGGCTGGTTCTGGTTCGATCTTATTGAGGAATCCGAGGATATTTCTGAGAACAAGGCTGAAACGGAAAAGATCATTGAAGAATGTAAAGAACGGTTTGGAGATAAAATACTGGGCTCACTGAACTTCTTTGAGATCACAGAGGGCAGCAGTACCACCTTTAAGAGTATCGGTTCCTTAATGCTTGTTATGATGGGTATTATTTCGGCGATAGTCATAGCATTGATCCTTTTCCTTCTGATCAAATCACTTGTATATCATAAGAGAAAGGATTACGGAATATATAAAGCATTGGGCTATACTTCCGGAAATCTCATGTTACAGACGGCGCTCAGTTTTATGCCTGCGATATTCGTATCAACTGTTGTTTTCTCTGTTGCATCTTATTTCGGAGCTAATCCCTATATATCGATTTTCATGAGCAGCTTCGGTATCATGAAGTGCAACTTCGTTATCCCTATTGCGGGAGTGGTGATAATCTTTATATGCTTTACGGTGGTATCCTTCCTGATAGCTCTGTTTGAGACAAGAAGGATCAGAAAAATAGAAGCTTATAACATGCTTGTTGCAGAATAGGATAGACAGGTGCAAGATTTTGTAAGGCGAGGGTTATTTCCCTCGCCTTTTACTGTCCCTTTGGTACATAATTTGAGAGAGAGTACAAATATTTCTTGAATAAAAAATTTTTTAAGCTATAATTATAATCGGACGAGAGGGCAAAAAAGTCCCGAAACAGAAGAGTATCATTAAAGAAGAGGTGTCAAAATGGAAGAACAACAAAATGTTAACTCTGTGAACATGGAAACTCCTGCAAAGAAGGGCAGTAAGAAAACGGCTGTTATTGCAGCAGTTATATCAGGAGTAATAGTTATAGCAGCGGTTATAGTATGCCTGATCGTTGTTTTGGGTAACAGCGGTCCGAAGCTTATGGAAAAGGGAAAGGAAGCTTTTGAGAAGAAGACTTCCGAAGATGATGATCTTGCCATAGATTACTTTGAAAGAGCTGCCGAAAAAGGAGAAAAAAAGGCAAATTACTATCTCGGCCAGCTGTATGAGAGAAAAGAAAAGCCCGAAAAAGCAGCAAAATACTATGAAAAAGCTGCCGAAGAAGGGGATTTTGAGGCAGCTTACAAGATAGGCATGATGTATTTTAACGGTAACGGCGTCGAATACTCAAGCTCAAAGGCGTTAAAGTATCTGAAAGACGCGGATTCCGATGATGTGGAATATTATCTGGCTCTGGCTGAGATATATTATTATAGTGATGAAGCCGGCGTGGATATGGAAAAGGCAAGAAGCTATTATGAAAAAGCAGCGGCAAAGGATATCGATAAATGTCCCGGCGATATGTTTTACAATCTTGCCAATATGTATTACTACGGGATCGGCGGCATAAAGGATACAGGAAAGGCCGTGGAGTATTTTGAAAAGGCCTCACAGAGCGGTTATCCCGAGGCATCCTACATGCTTGGAACGTTTTTCGAAAACGGACAGGATGTTTATGTCAGAGATATTGACAGTGCGGTAATGTATTATGAAAATGCTGCGGATAGCGGAAACAGTGACGCAATACACAGACTTGCGGAGCTTTATTACACAGGCACCGAGGGTCTGGAACCTGACCGTGATAAGGCCGGAAAATATTTAACAATTGCAGTTGACGATGGTTGTTACAATCTTGCGGGATATCTTGGAGAGATATATTATGAAGGCAGTTACGAATTCCCAAAGGATGATGATAAGGCAAAAGAATGTTTTGAAGCGGCTGTTGAGAACGGTTACGGATCCGGTATGATATACGGAAGACTCGGAGAGCTTTACTTCAGGGAAGGCAGCTTTGAACAGGCCAGAGAATACCTTGAATTGGCTGTTGAAAGCAATGAAACGGAAAATATGCTTAAGGCAGAGTCGTATATAGTACTCGGAAACATATATCGGGAAGGAAAAGGAACAGAGAAGAATTACGAAACAGCCATGGATATGTATGTTCAGGCAGACGGATTGGGGAATAAGAATGCCAAGGGCTACATCGGTGAAATGTATTATGCCGGCCAGGGTGTAAAGAAGGATTATAAGACAGCGGCAAAGTATTATGAACAGGCAGAAGCAAACGGAACCGATCTGGATACGGTTTACTGGCATCACGGATATCTGTATCATATGGGATACGGATGTGACATAGATTATGGAAAGGCATTAAGTCTTTATAATATAGCTGCCGATTACGGAAATCCTTCCGCTATATATAACATAGGATATATGTACTATAACGGTACGGGCGTTGAACAGGATTACGATATCGCCAAGCAGTATTTTGAAATAGCTGCGGACGCAGGAAACGAGTACGCATATAACATGCTCGGAAATATGTATTATAACGGAAAAGGCGTTAAACAAAACTATACTGTTGCAAAACAGTATTATGAGAAAGCTGCCGAAAAGGAATACGGGCATTCCTTGAATACTCTCGGTGTGATGTATTTAAGAGGATACGGCATAGAAAAAGATGAGAAAAAGGCGGTTGAGTACTTTGAAAGAGCGGTAAAGAAGGATAATGCAAACGCCAAGAGCAATCTGGGAAAAATGCTTTATGACGGAACCGCAGTGGCTAAGGATAATGACAGAGCCAGGAAACTGATGGAAGAGGCTATAGCAGGAGGCGTGGAGAACAACGATCTGTATTGGAGACTTGGCGCCATGTATGTCTGGGGCATGGGCGGTGACAAGAAAACCGATGAAGGAAAGAATTATCTGCTGAAGGCAGAAAAAGCAGGCGTGAAGGAACATGATCTCTGGGCGGCTCTTGGTTATGTGTATTATTACGAAAGGAATTTCAGTAATGCTGTAGCATATTATAAAAAAGCCGTTGATGTATCAAATGATGAAGATTTACCTGTCGGACTGGCAAATACAGGTTTTAGCCTTATCGGTCTTGGAAGCAGTTATTATCAGGAAGCGGCCGCTTATTTCATAACAGCTCTCGAAAACGGACACAAGGATGAGAACGGAGAAATAAGAAGGATTCTTAAAGAGCTTGTTCAGAAGGGCCATATCTCTTCGTCTGCGGTTTCAAAGTGGATAAATTAACGAAAAACATATAGAAAGGGTTTAAAGGATAATGAAAGGAGCAGGAAAATGCAGTATAAGAATAAACGTACGGTTTTGATATATATACTGGTTTTCCTGCTTGTAAGCCTTACGGGTATGCTGTTATCCGACAGACCTTTTTTCAGTAATTTTTCAAGGATATTTTACGGAGCAGTGATCGTTGTATGGGCAATGACCGTTTTAAGGCGTATAATCGAGCCGACATTGAGAAGGCTTTTGATAATGAGTGCGATCCTTCTGCTCATGCTTATTCTTTTCCAGGCTTTGAGATACCAGTTTGAACAGGGAGATATTACTGTACATCATCTTATGTGGTACTGGTACTATTTCCCGATATGCTTTATCCCGGTTATGGCGTTAAAGATTGCACTTAGGTGCGGACGGTCGGAAAATGAAAGGATCAGTCGGCTATGGAGCCTGTTTTATATACCTGCAGGTGTGCTTACCGTACTTATGCTGACTAACGACAGGCATAATCTGGCGTTCAGTTTTACGGATCCGGTACTTTCCGGATATGATGTTTATACACCGCAGATTGTTTACTATCTTATTATAGTGTGGGTTTCCGGACTGATCACGGCTGCCGTTACTATGGTATTGGTGAGATTTGCGGGCAGGGTTTTAAGAAAAGATTCATGGGCGTACTGCTGTGTTTTGGGTTGCAGTCTTTATTTTCTCATAACGGATTACTTTGATCTGGCACCGGTAATAAACGGAGTGAGATTCTTAAATCAGGTAGAAATATTCTCGATATTTATCGTCTGCGGATGGGAGGCCTGCATCCAGACATGTCTTCTTCCATCAAATACCGGTTACAGGTACTTTTTTGAAAATTCCGGCATGATAGCCCGGATTACCGATAATAAGGGAAGAGTCTGCATAGCATCAAAGGGAGAAGATTCCGACTGGAGCAGGTTGAAAGAGGATTATCATTTCCTGGGAAGGCCGGTCTGGGGCGGAATGCTCAGCTATGCGGAGGATATAACCGCCATAACCAGATCGACAAAGGAAATTAAGGATATTTCCGCAAGACTGTTGGAGGAAAATTCCATCCAGGAAGCTGAAAACGATCTTAAAAAGGAAAGTGTCCGCGTTGCGGTTATGAACAGGCTGTATGACGATATAACCGAATTCTCTTCCGAAAAGAAAGAAGAAATAGAAAAACTCTTAAATGAAACGGGGGATGAAGAAACCTTTTTGCGCAATCTGAAAAAAGCCTGCATACTTGCTTCCTATATTAAAAGAAGAGGAAATCTTTATCTGCTGGGAGAAGAAAATTCCGAGTATGATTTTAACGACCTGTTTCTGTCTTTTAAAGAGTCTCTTGACTATTTTTCGCTTGGCGGGATAAAGACGCTGCTTTCGGCAGGAAGTAAGGATCCAATGGAGAAATCGGTAGTATTTTCAGCTTATGACTGCCTGCAGGCAATACTGGAGTATCTTTCCGGGAAGACCGGTTCAATGCTGGTTAATCTGAGTTCAAAGGACAGACTTGAAGTACGATTTATGTTTGATCTTGAAAGCGATCACGAAAAACAGGCCGGTGAGGTGCTTTCCATAGCAGGAAGGTTTTGTCAAAACTGTGATATTTCCGTTGAGGAAGGGGGCACCGTCGTTTTGACACTTGCCTTTGAAAATCAGGAGATCGCCGCAGAAGGGAAAACCGTGAGGGAAGGAAGGTGGCATTATGCTGCTGTATGAGCTTCCCAACATAGTCATAACAATCCTTTTATGCATTGTTTTCCTTATATTATGGATTACGTTCATGATTCTTGCAGAGACCGTATATCAGAGGATGTACCGGAGATTTGCGGTTTTGTTTTTCCCGGTTATAGTCCTTAATTATTTCTTTTTTCAGCTCTGCCTTAAAGAGGACTATGAGATGAAGGTATGGACGGTATTGGTCTATATCCTTGCGATGATACTGTTTGATACGGTAAGTCTTTATAAAGCAGACAGATTCAGAAAGGAAAACATAACGGTAATCTCGATAAAACAGGGTCTGGATGCGATGTCCGAGGGGATATGCTTTTATACGGTTGACGGGCTGCCTCAGTTTGTGAACAGATCCATGCAGGATATCAGTATAGAGCTTACCGGAGGAACCGTGAACGATGCGGTAATCTTTTGGAAACGGCTTGTCGGCGGGAATCTGAATGAAGGCTGTGAGGTCATGTCCGAGACTGACGACATGGTGATAGTAAGGTCCGGTACCCGGGTATGCGCTTTTTCAAACAGGGCGATGGAAGCCGGGGATGAGCTTAAAGAGATGGTTATGGTCGATATCACTTCGGAATACGAGACCTTCAGGGAACTGGCGGCAAAGAAGGAGGCTCTGGAACTACAGCAGACGAGACTGAGGGAATACAGCAGGAGCGTTACAAAAGCTACGATTGACAGAGAGCTTTTGGATGCAAAGGTAAAGATTCATGACGAGCTTGGAGAGATCCTGCTTCTGGCAAAGAGATATATAAATACAAAAGATGTTGACCGTAAGACGGTGACCGATCTGTGGATGAGAAATCTTAAGCTCCTCGGAGTGGAGAAGAAATCGGAAGAGAGGGACGAATACGAGGAGATATACAGGGCGGCCGCGGACATAGGAATGAGGATAGAGATAGACGGAGAGCTTCCTGAGGATAAAATCTCAAAAACAGTCGTGGCGTCGGCTCTTCATGAATGTCTGACGAACACCTTCCGACATGCGGGAGGGGATACGGTGTACGTTTCGGTGATCGGAAACGGGCAGAGAAAATCCGTTGTTTTCACCAATAACGGTAAACCACCCGAAGATATGATAATCGAGAGGGGAGGACTCAAATCCCTGAGAAATATCGTGGAGGATGCGGGTTTTGAAATGAAGCTTGAAACGGACAGAGGCTTTGTCCTTACTATAGTATTATAGTTGAGGAGGAAGGATATGTGGAATGTTTTAATAGTTGACGATCAGAATACTTCAAGGCATATGATGGAGATGATGATCGAGGGTTCCGGAAAATATAAAGTCATAAAAGCCATTCCGCTGGCGAAAATGGCGGATATATATGCGCTTACGATGCCGGTTGACCTGATAGTCATGGACATAGTCATGGCAGATGGACCGAACGGACTTGAGGCGGCGGAAAAGATAAAGAAGAGCAAGCCGCAGATCAAGATACTCCTGGTCACTTCGATGCCGGAGGTAAGCTTTATGGACAGAGCCAGGAATGCCGGAGTGGAGAGCTTCTGGTACAAGGAGGTTGAGGAGGTTCCGCTACTTAATGTGATGGACAGGACCATGGCCGGCGAGAGCGTGTATCCAGACAATCCGCCGAGAGTAAAGCTTGGACTTGCGGACAGCTCGGAGCTTACGGAACGGGAACTGGAGGTATTGAGGGTGCTTACCACGGGATGTCCCGATCAGGAGATAGCAGACAGGCTTTGCATAAGCTTTTCCACCGTCCGGACACATATAAATCATATGCTTGACAAGACGGGATATGCGACAAGGACCGAGCTTGCGATAAATGCCCGGCTCAGTGGTATAGTAATCCCGGAATAATCGGTAAATTTGCTGATGTTTCCGTATTGGGATTCTGATATTTTATAATAAGGTACGTTTGTTTAAAATGAACCTGATGGTTTCCGGCAAGGATCGGAGCGTATAATTATACATTAGGAAATTTTTAAGGAGGTTTACAATGGGATTTTTTGACAATTTAAAGAATTCAGCAGTATCAAGTCTCAAGAATTCTACTACACAGGCTGTAAACAGCGCAGCCGGAAATGCATTTTATAATGCAACGGGCGGAAACAAGGACGGAGTCGGAAAAGGAAAGAACAGCTCACAGACCTTTACTTTTAGTTCCATTCCCAACAGTGTGGCAGAGCTTCAGTCTCTTCCGGAGGCAAGCCTTGATTCACCGTTTAAGACAACTGCCCTCGTGCTTCTTGTTCTCTGCAACTATGAAAGAAGCCTTATCGAGAAGACGGAAACGACTCATGAGATGCTTAACTTCCTTAAAGGTCCGGAAGACCTTTCGGGATACGAGAAGAGTTTCATCAAGGAGCGCTTGACCGGGAAGTATTACAAGCCTTTCTCGTATTTCGCAGGAGCCACAGTTGAGAACGGATACACTCCCAGCGAGCCGTTTACGATCACGGTTTATGAGAATCCTTATTCATTTGATAATGAGAACTGGGCGATCATGTGGGTAAAGAGCAGCGGTGCAGACACTGAGAGACAGGTTAAGCTTCGCAGGAAGCCTTCCACAAACCAGTGGTTCTTAAATGAGATCCTTTGTTTAAGCGATATCAGGATCCCGGCAGCAGAGGATCCCTGGGCATGAGTACATTTAACAGTCTTGAAGAAGCAAGGGAATATTTTAAGGGTGACAGATTTGCGACCGAGAGCGGTATGGTTATAGATGATCTCGGCGAAAAGAACTGTACCTGCAGCATGACACTTAACGATCATCACAGGAATGCCAACGGCGGGATAATGGGCGGAGTCATTTTTACTCTTGCGGATTTTGCGTTTGCCGTTCTTTCCAACAATATCCACAGACCGACGGTTGCACAGCAGGTAAGCGTGAATTTCCTTGGTGCACCTTCGGGAGAAAAGCTTTATGCAAAAGCGGCTTTAAGGAAAACCGGAAGGAATTCCACTATAATAAATGTCGACATGGTCGATGAAAACGGCAGGGATGTCGCACAGTTCATCGGTACAGGCTTTAAACTTAATACATAACTAAGAACCGCATCTTTGAAGGATGCGGTTCTTGTTTATGCGATAAATAAATTTTCTAAAATTATTGCTTGACAGCTTGAAAAAAAAATGTTATTATGAACAATGCACGATTGTCTAAAACTATGCCCATTTATATTATTATAGCATATTTTTGACGATTTGCAAACAGAATTTTTAAAAGATCTACCAAATAATTTCAAGGGGTGACACATCAATGATTGAAAAAAACAGGATACGTCCCATCAAAGTCGGTAAGGGCGTTCGCATGAGTTACTCGCGGCAGAAGGAAGTTCTGGAGATGCCGAACCTGATCGAGGTTCAGAAGGATTCCTATAACTGGTTCCTTACGGAAGGACTCCATGAGGTCTTCAAAGACATTTCTCCCATTGAGGATTACAATGGGAAGCTCAGTCTTGAATTTATAGATTTTGAGCTTTGCAGAGACGATGTCAAGTACACTATCGAGGAATGCAAGGAACGTGATGCAACATATGCAGCACCTCTTAAGGTAAAGGTCAGGCTTCATAATAAGGAAGACGATGATGTCATCAAGGTTCATGAGATATTTATGGGCGATTTCCCTCTGATGACGGAAACCGGAACATTTGTAATAAACGGAGCTGAGCGTGTTATCGTCAGCCAGCTCGTTCGTTCACCGGGTATCTATTATGAGATTGCCCACGATAAATTAGGTAAGAAACTGTTTAACTGTACCGTTATCCCGAGCCGTGGAGCATGGCTTGAGTACGAGACAGATTCCAAGAATGTATTCTATGTACGTATCGACCGTACAAAGAAGGTGCCGATAACCGTATTTTTACGTGCTCTCGGTATAGGAACAAAACAGCAGATCGTTGATATGTTCGGAAACGGCAACAAGATCAGAGCTTCTTTCTCGAAGGAGCCGGCAGAGGTTGCCGAAGAAGACAGCTATGAAGGCGGTCTTAAGGAATTATACAAGAAGCTCCGTCCCGGAGAGCCGATCTCGATCGAGAGCGCGGATTCCCTGGTACGCAGCATGTTCTTCGATGTAAGACGTTACGATCTTGCAAAGGTAGGACGTTATAAATTTAATAAGAAGCTTTCCTTAAAGAGCAGGGTTGTAGGTTTCACTCTGGCCGAGGATGTTGTTGACAATGAGACCGGCGAGATCCTTGCAGAGGCCGGCACCGTTATTACCGAACAGCTTGCGGATGACATTCAGAATGCAGGTATCTTCTCTATTTCAATCAAGGTTGATGCACACGCATGGGATGAGAGCGATGAAGAAAACGCAGAGCCTGTAGTTAAGGTTATTTCAAACATGGCAGTTGATATTGCCCGCCATGTTCCTTTTGAGTGCAATGATGAAGTAAAGGCAGAGCTTGGCATTACCGAGCCTGTTTATTATCCCGCGCTTAAGGAGCTGCTTGAACAGTACGAGGACGAAAACGAGCTTAAGGAAGCTATCAAGAGGAGTATTCCTTTACTGATCCCGAAGCACATTACGAAAGAGGATATCTTTGCTTCGGTAAGCTACAATATTCATCTCGAGTACGGCGTAGGCAACAAGGACGATATCGACCACCTCGGAAACAGACGTATCAGAGCTGTCGGCGAGCTGCTCCAGAACCAGTATCGTATCGGTCTTTCAAGGATGGAAAGAGTTGTCCGTGAGAGAATGACCACCACCGATCTGGATAATGTAAGCCCTCAGAACCTGATCAATATCAAACCTGTGACAGCTGCCGTAAAGGAGTTCTTCGGAAGCTCCCAGCTTTCACAGTTTATGGATCAGCATAACCCTCTCGGTGAGCTTGCTCATAAGAGAAGGCTTTCGGCACTCGGTCCCGGCGGACTTTCACGTGACCGTGCATCCTTCGAAGTTCGTGACGTTCACTATTCACACTACGGCAGAATGTGTCCCATAGAGACTCCCGAAGGTCCCAACATCGGTCTTATCAATTCACTTGCTTCATACGCAAGGATAAATAAATACGGATTCGTTGAGGCTCCTTACCGTAAGGTTGACAAGTCGGATCCCGAGAATCCGAGAGTTACCGACGAAGTTGTTTACATAACCGCCGATGAAGAGGATAAGTATGTTGTTGCACAGGCGAATACACCTCTTGATGAGAACGGCTACTTTATAAATGCAAACGTTTCAGGACGTTTCAAGGAAGATATTTCGCAGTTCCAGAAGACAAAGGTTGACTTCATGGACGTTTCACCCAAGATGGTATTCTCGGTTGCGACAGCGCTTATTCCCTTCCTTGAGAACGATGACGCTAACCGTGCCCTGATGGGTTCGAACATGCAGCGTCAGGCAGTTCCGCTTCTTAATGCAAAGGCACCTGTTGTAGGTACCGGTATGGAGCATAAGACCGCAGTGGATTCCGGTGTATGTGTTCTTGCAAAGAGAGACGGAAAGGTTGAAAAAGCAACAGCTACCAATATCGTCATCAAGGCTGAGGACGGTACTCGCGATGATTATAAGCTGATCAAGTTTACCCGAAGCAACCAGGGTACCTGCATCAACCAGAAGCCCATTGTTGACAAGGGTGAGACGGTTAAGGCAGGTCAGGTTATCGCTGACGGTCCTTCAACATACCACGGAGAGCTTGCTCTCGGAACCAACCCGCTTATCGGTTTCATGACTTGGGAAGGTTATAACTACGAGGATGCGGTTCTCTTAAGTGAAAGACTCGTGGCAGAGGATGTGTATACTTCGGTTCATATTGAAGAATATGATGTTGAAGCAAGAGATACAAAACTCGGACCCGAGCAGATAACAAGAGATATTTCAGGCGTCGGCGAGGATGCATTAAAAGATCTGGATGAAAGAGGAATCATCCGTATCGGTGCAGAGGTCCGTGCCGGTGATATCCTTGTAGGTCGTGTTACTCCCAAGGGAGAAACGGATCTTACTCCCGAAGAGAAGCTTCTTCGCGCAATCTTCGGTGAGAAGGCAAGAGAAGTACGTGATACTTCCCTCCGTGTTCCTCACGGTGAGTATGGTATCATAGTTGACGCCAAGGTATTTACAAGAGAAAACGGCGATGAGATGCAGCCCGGTGTAAACCAGACTGTAAGAGTATATATAGCACAGAAGAGAAAAATACAGGTAGGAGATAAGATGGCAGGCCGTCACGGAAACAAGGGTGTTGTTTCCCGTGTACTTCCCGTAGAAGACATGCCGTTCCTTCCTAACGGAAGACCTCTGGACATAGTTCTTAATCCTTTGGGCGTTCCTTCTCGTATGAACATCGGACAGGTTCTCGAGATTCATCTGAGCCTGGCAGCAAAGGTACTCGGATTCAATATTTCCACTCCGGTATTTGACGGTGCGGATGAGGATGATATCCAGAATACACTTACTATGGCAAATGATTATGCAAATCTTCCTTTCGACGCGGAAGAGAAGGCGGCATGGGCAGCAAAGGCTGAGGAGAAGGGTGAAGAATTCGATGCCAAGATGCAGGATTTCACATCCAAGTATTCCAAGGCTCTCGGTAAAGAGGTCATGGCTTATCTCGGAACAAAAGAGAATCTTGCAAGCCGTGATGACTGGCGCGGAGTTCCGATCAATACCGACGGTAAGGTAAGGCTTCGTGACGGCAGGAGCGGAGAGTATTTCGACGGAAGCGTAACCATCGGCTTCATGCATTACCTTAAGCTCCATCACCTTGTTGATGATAAGATCCATGCTCGTTCAATCGGACCTTACTCACTAGTTACACAGCAGCCTCTCGGCGGAAAAGCCCAGTTCGGCGGACAGCGTTTCGGTGAGATGGAGGTTTGGGCTCTTGAGGCATACGGAGCATCACATGTTCTCCAGGAGATCCTTACCGTTAAATCCGATGATGTTACCGGACGTATCAAGACATATGAAGCCATTGTTAAGGGTGAGAATATTTCCAAGCCCGGTATTCCGGAGTCGTTTAAGGTTCTCTTAAAAGAGCTTCAGTCACTTGCGCTTGATGTAACAGTCCTTGATGAGAACGGAGAAGAGATCAAGTTTACCGAGGATACCGATTACAGCGAGGATGCAGGTGAGGCATGGCAGGAAGGTACCGGAGATGATTATAACGGCGCCTATGACGAGGAATATGGTGATGCCGGCTATTCTGTACTGGAAGGCGATCCTGACTCGGACGGAGATATTTTTGATTCCTATACTCAGGATGATGACTTTTTTGCGGATTATCAGGATATTGACGGTCTAGATGATGAGGTTTGAAGATCAAAATAATACAGAATAGGAAAGGAAAGTAATTATGTCTACAGATTATAATACAGATACTGTTAAGGATATTAATTATGAAGCTATCCGTATAGGGCTTGCATCTCCGGAGAAGATCCGCGAGTGGTCAAGGGCTGAGGTTAAGAAGGCGGAAACAATCAATTATCGTACTTTGAAGCCTGAGCGCGACGGTCTTTTCTGTGAAAAGATTTTCGGACCGAGCAAGGACTGGGAGTGTCATTGCGGAAAGTATAAGAAGATACGTTTTAAGGGCGTTATATGCGATAAGTGCGGTGTAGAAGTTACCAAGGCATCCGTACGTCGAGAGAGAATGGGACATATCGATCTTGCTGCACCGGTATCACATATCTGGTATTTTAAAGCTGTGCCCTCACGTATGGGACTCGTTCTGGACATGACTCCCAGAAATCTTGAGAAAGTACTTTATTTCGCTTCATATATAGTGCTTGACAAAGGTGTAACAACCCTTAATGTTAAGGACGTTCTTTCAGAGCGTGAATATAACGAAGCTAAGGAAAAGTGGCCTGAGGAGAACGCATTCCGTGTAGGAATGGGTGCTGAGGCTATCCTTGAGCTTTTAAAGAAGGTTGATGTAGAAAAGGAATGTGAAGAACTCAGGAAAGAGCTTGATTCTGCAACAAGCCAGAAGCGCGCAAAGTTTGTTAAGCGTCTTGAAGTTCTTGAGGCATTCCGCGGGTCAAACAACAAGCCCGAATGGATGATCCTTCAGGCAATACCGGTTCTTCCTCCGGATCTTCGTCCCATGGTTCAGCTTGACGGCGGACGTTTTGCGACATCGGATATGAACGATCTTTACAGAAGGATCATCAACAGAAATAACAGATTAAAGAAGCTCCTTACCTTAGGAACTCCCGAGATAATCGTAAGAAACGAGAAGAGAATGCTTCAGGAGGCGGTTGATGCTCTTATAGACAACGGCCGTCACGGAAGATTCGTTACAGGTCCCGGTAACAGAAATCTGAAGTCGCTTTCAGATCTGTTAAAGGGTAAGCAGGGACGTTTCAGACAGAACCTGCTCGGAAAACGTGTTGACTATTCAGGACGTTCCGTTATCGTTGTAGGTCCCGAGCTTAAGATATATCAGTGCGGTCTGCCCAAGGAGATGGCAATAGAGCTGTTCAAGCCTTTCGTTATGAAGGAGCTCAATGCCAGAGGCATCGCAACCAATATCAAGCAAGCCAAGAAGATGGTTGAAAGACTTGAGACACAGGTATGGGATATCCTTGAAGAGGTTATACGTGAGCATCCCGTTATGCTTAACCGTGCTCCTACACTTCACAGACTCGGTATCCAGGCTTTCGAGCCCATCCTTGTTGAAGGTAAGGCTATAAAGCTGCATCCGCTTGTTTGTACCGCATTCAACGCCGACTTCGACGGCGATCAGATGGCTGTGCATCTTCCTTTGTCGGTAGAGGCACAGGCAGAAGCAAGATTCCTTATGCTTTCACCCAATAACCTTCTGAAGCCTTCGGACGGTGGTCCCGTTGCGGTTCCTTCACAGGATATGGTTCTGGGTATTTATTACCTGACCTTAAAGAATGAAGATGATAAGGGAGCAGGAAGCTTCTACAAGAATACTGCAGAGGCTATTCTTTCATATGAGAATGGTTATATCACTCTCCAGTCACCTATTAAGGTAAGACGTGAGGGCGTATTACCCGGAACAGATGAAAAGATCACTAAAGTCATAGATACGACTCTGGGAAGACTTATATTTAACGAAGTAATCCCTCAGGATCTCGGATATGTTGACAGATCCAATCCTGAAAATCTGCTTGACCTTGAGATTGATTTCCTTGTTAAGAAGAAGCAGCTCAAGGACATCCTTGAGAAGTGTATCAACAATCACGGTGCAACAATGACCGCAGAAACGCTTGACGCCATTAAGGCGCTCGGATACAAATATTCGACCAGGGCAGCCATGACAGTATCCATTTCGGACGTTACGGTATCGCCCGCAAAGAAGGATATCATTGCATGGGCTGAAGCAGAGGTTGAAAAGGTATCTAAGAAGTACCGCAGAGGTTTCCTTTCGGATAAAGAACGTTACGATACTGTTATCGCAACCTGGAAAAAGGCTGAAAGCGATATCGGTAACAAAGCTATGGAAAGCCTTGACAAGCGTAACAATATTTACATGATGGCTGATTCCGGAGCCCGTGGTTCCGATAAACAGATCAAGCAGCTTGCAGGTATGCGAGGATTCTTCCAGGATACTTCAGGTAAGACCATAGAGCTTCCCGTAAAAGCTAATTTCCGAGAAGGTCTTGACGTTCTGGAATACTTCATTTCAGCGCACGGAGCTCGTAAAGGTCTTTCTGATACGGCTCTTAGAACATCCGACTCAGGTTATCTGACAAGACGTCTTGTTGATGTATCACAGGATCAGATCATCCGTGAAAACGACTGCAGCGAAGGCAGGGAAGAGATACCCGGAATGGAGATTTCGACCTTTGCAGAGGGCAAGGAAGTAATAGAGTCACTTAAGGAGCGTATCACAGGACGTTTCTCATGTGAAGACATATATGACGACAACGGTGAGATCATAGTTAAGAAGAATCATATGATCACTCCCAAGCGTGCCGAAAAGATCATGGAGATCAAGGCTGTTAAAGAGAAGGAAGCTGATTTCAAGGCTAAGCTCAAGATCCGTACGGTACTTACCTGTCGTTCACATCTCGGTATATGCGCTAAGTGTTACGGTGCAAACATGGCAACCGGCGAGCCTGTTCAGGTAGGTGAAGCAGTCGGTATCATCGCTGCACAGAGTATCGGTGAGCCCGGTACACAGCTTACCATGCGTACCTTCCATACCGGTGGTGTCGCAGGTGACAATATCACAACCGGTCTTCCCCGTGTTGAGGAGCTTTTTGAAGCACGTACACCTAAGGGCTGTGCTATAATAGCTGAGTTCGGCGGTTCGGTAGAGACAGGTGAGGACGGAAAGAAGGTTACCGTTACAAGAGTTGATGAGGACGGCTCAATTGAGAGAAAGACCTATCAGAAGCAGTACGGTACCGATATCAAGAAGAAGATTCTTGACGGAGAGATCAAAGAGGTTGAGGCCGGAGATACTCTTACCGAGGGCTCAATAGCTCCCAAGGATCTCTTAAGGATAAAAGGCCTTAGAGCTGTTCAGGATTATATCCTTCACGAAGTTCAGCGTGTTTACAGACTTCAGGGTGTTGATATCAACGATAAGCACATCGAGGTTATCGTTCGTCAGATGCTTAAGAAGGTTACAATCGAGGAAGCAGGAGATACTGAGTTCCTTCCCGGAAGCATGGTAGATTACTTCGAGTATGAGGATGCTAACGAGAAGGCTATAAGTGAAGGAAAAGAGCCCGCAAAGGGAAGCAATGTCATCCTCGGTATCACCAAGGCTGCACTTGCAAACAGCTCATTCCTTTCGGCCGCATCCTTCCAGGAGACCACAAAGGTTCTTACCGAAGCAGCATGCCGCGGCAGGATCGATCCGCTTGTCGGCCTTAAGGAAAACGTTATCATCGGTAAGCTGATCCCCGCAGGCACCGGTATGAAGAAGTATCGTAACATTAACCTTAGTACCGATGCGGAGTTTGAAGCTAATTACGCCGCAAAGAAGAGTCTTGAGAAATACAATGCACAGAAGAAGAAAGCTTCTGATGATGATTTTGATCTGTCCGATGATGATGACACATCATACTATGATGAAGAAGGTCTCGAGGAGTATGTAGGCGATGAGGATTACGACGGCTCCTACGGTGATTTCGAAGAAGATGAATTCGGAGATTCCTTCGAATCGGAAAATGATGATGAATGATCATAAGGCCTGATATTAAATTTATATTGTAATATTTTGATTCTGTGATATAACAAAATGAGATGCGAAGCATCATTTTGTTACCGAGGAAACGCCGTAGGCGTTTTCGAGGTGACACTGACTTAGTTAAATTGTCCACAGGACATAAATATATGAAAGGAAGGTTTATTTTATGGCATTAGTTACAACAACCGAAATGTTCAAGAAGGCTTATAACGGTGGTTATGCCGTTGGTGCTTTCAATGTAAACAACATGGAGATTGTTCAGGGTATCACCGAAGCAGCCGGCGAGTTAAAGAGCCCTGTAATTCTTCAGGTATCAAAGGGAGCACGTGCATATGCTAATCATACTTATCTGGTTAAGCTTGTTGAGGCAGCAGTTGCAGAGAATCCCGATATCCCGATAGCACTTCATCTTGATCACGGTGATACATTTGAGCTGTGCAAGAGCTGTATCGATGGTGGATTTACTTCCGTCATGATCGACGCTTCTTCAAAGCCCTATGAGGAGAACGTAGCACTTACGAAGCAGGTAGTTGAATATGCTCATGCTCACGGCGTAGTTGTTGAGGCTGAGCTCGGAACACTTGCAGGTATTGAGGATGAGGTTGTAGTTGAGTCCGGTAAGGAAAGCTATACTCGTCCCGAAGAGGTTGAGGACTTCGTTTCAAAGACAGGATGTGACTCTCTTGCTATAGCAATCGGAACATCACATGGTGCATATAAGTTTACTGCAGCTCAGTGTACAAGGAATGCGGACGGCGTTCTTGTTCCCCCTCCCCTTCGTTTTGATGTTCTTGAGGAGTGCATCAAGAGACTTCCCGGCTTCCCGATTGTTCTTCATGGTTCATCTTCAGTTCCTCAGGAATTCGTTAAGATGGTTAACCAGTACGGCGGAAGCATGCCTGATGCTGTTGGTATCCCTGAGGAGCAGCTTCGCCAGGCAGCTAAGCTTGCTGTATGTAAGATCAACATTGACTCTGATATCCGTCTTGCTATGACAGGTACTATCAGAAAGTACTTTGCAGAGAATCCTTCACACTTTGATCCTCGTCAGTACTTAAAGCCCGCTCGTCAGGCTGTTAAGGAAATGGTTGCTCATAAGATCAAGAACGTTCTTGGTTCAGACGGCAAGGCTTGATCCGAAGTTTAATATCCTTGGTATATTCCGGCAGCATTTATGCTGCCGGTTTTTTGAGTTATGGGGAATCCCGATTTAAAGGATCCGGAAGAAACATATGATCATCAAACAAAAGGGATTGAAATTTTGCCCTTTTTTTGATAAAATCCTGTTTATGAAAGAAGACTCAATTATTTAAAATGCTGTTTATAAGGAAGAAAGCTTATGTCTGAAGAAATCACAAATGATAATAAAAAAAGATTGCAGTGGCTGGATATAATGAAAGGCTTGCTGATCTTTTTTGTTATGGTGGACCATAGTCTGCCGGGTCCTATGACGGAAAGGTTTTATTCCCCGTTCTTTCTTGCAATGTTCTTCTGGGTTGGCGGATATACCTTTTACCTGAAGGATTCGTTTAAGACCTTTATAATATCGAAAATACAGCACCTTGTCATTCCTTTGTTTGTTCTTGGCGGTATGAGAGTGATCATAATATGCATTATGGTCGGATTCGGCTCCCTTCCCGAGCGTTTACTGGGACTTGTATTACAGCGATGTCTTGTGAATGATGAAATGTGGTTTCTCTCATGTCTTTTTGTGGCTGAACTTACAATGTATTTTCTGCTTAAATTTCTTAACAGGATAAAAGAAGAAAAAAAACGGTATTGCCTGCTGCTTTTATCGGAACTTTTGCTCATGGTCATAGGATGCGTGATCACCGGCTGTTTACGGGTGAAGCTTATATGGGAAATAGAGACAGCCTTTATTATGGTCTTTTATACCGGATGCGGATATGTGTGGCGCAGATCGGAGAAAAAAGCGGCAGTGTTCCTGAAGCTTCCGGTTGTTTTGGCTTTTCTTGCGGCATATGTCGCTTTATGGTTCTTTATCCGGGAAAGCCTGTACAAACCCCGTCTTTCGGACATTGAAGGTTTTCCTATGTTCTTCCTTAAGTCCCTGCTTATGATGCCGGTTATCATATATGTCACAAGAAAGCTTGAGGGGAGTCTTGTGGGAAGAGTATCTGCTTTTCTCGGAGTAAATACGTTATTCTTCTTTGCATTTGGCGGATTTGGCAGAGAACTGTTCTATATGATCATGGCAAAACTTGGCATGGACAGTGCTCCGTGGCAGGCGTTTGCATGTGCGGTGTTTATATTGTGCCTGATGTCGGGACCGGCTGTCCTGTTTAAGAAACTGTGTCCGTTTGCGGTCGGAGTAAAAAGAAAGAAAATTAAGAATTAGTGAACACGATCATAAAAAGGATTGATTTTTAGAAAATTGTTTGATATAATGATAGTTGTGAAAAAATGTGGGTTTGAACGTTTGAAAGAACGTTTACGGAAAGGGGTAATATTATGAACAATGATTATCGCGATTGGGGTAAGTTGAACCCGAATGCGAATACTGAACCCATACAGGATGATTTTCAGGGGTATCAGAGCAATTACGGAAATACGGGCAGCGGTACCTTTTCCAACGGTATCTCCGGTATTATAAGCGAGGCTTCGGAGGCATTGCAGCAGAAGGTGGTTGCGCAGTCATTTATCTTTATGGTAGCGGCTTTGGCTGTTACATGGGTGGGGGCAAAGGTTGCTTCAGCAGCCCTTTTGGAATGGATGATGTCCAGTCCCGTGAACATGATCATATTGTTTGTGGCTGAGATAGCGATCGTATTAATATCAAACGTAGCATTAAAGAAAAACAACGTGGTTCTTTCGGCCTGTCTTTTCACGGCTTATTCGTTTATAAACGGAGCGATGCTGGGTATAGTATGCAGCATTTATACCGATGCAAGCGTTGCGAAAGTAATCGTCATAACCGGTATTACATTTGCAGTTACGGCATTATACGGACTTGTTGCCAAAAAAGATCTTTCTTCCGTAGGAAGCCTTTGCATTATGGGACTTATCGGACTTATCCTGGTAGGTCTGATCAATTTCTTCGTTAAAAGCGAGCCGTTGGATTATCTGGCTTCATTTATAGGAGTAGCCGTATTTGTCGGTCTTACGGCATATGACACACAGAAAATAAAAAAACATGTTGCGTACGCCGATTCGTATAATGTTACCGCATTATCACTGAATGGTGCATTTGAGCTTTATCTTGATTTTATAAATCTGTTTCTTTACCTTTTAAAGATTTTCGGAAAGAGAAGATGACGGATTGCAGGGCATGATCTTGTTGCCGGGGAGAAGCTGAAGGCGTTTTCAGGGTGACAGTGACAATGGCGTTTTTCCGACAGCTCCGGAAAAAGAGAGCTTTTCCGGTATAATGATCGTTGAGTATGAGTCATCGGATGGACACTGTGCTATCTGGTGACTCTTGTTTTAAAACAGAATACATCTGAAAGGACGGAATACTATAATGAGAAGTACTGGTGTATTGCTTCCGGTTGCAAGCCTTCCCACAAAGTACGGTATCGGAGGATTTTCAAAAGAAGCGTATGATTTTGTCGACTGGTTAAAGGCAGCCGGGGTTGATTACTGGCAGATACTGCCTTTAGGACCTACCGGATACGGAGATTCTCCTTATCAGAGCATATCCACATTTGCCGGAAATCCGTACTTTATAGATCTTGAAGCGCTTGTTGAAGCAGGGCTTCTTACAGAAGCCGAGTGTAAGGAGGCGGATTGCGGAAAAAATCCGAAATATATTGATTACGGGGCAGTCTACAATACAAGGCTTCCTCTTTTGAAGAAAGCGTTTAAGAGAAGCAAACATAAGAATCTCAAGAAATATAAAGAGTTCTGCGAAAAGAACGCATACTGGCTGGAAGATTACGCTCTTTTTGTATCGATAAAAAATTCCAGAAACGGTGAATGCTGGATTTCATGGGATAAGGACATAAGGACAAGGACTCCCGAAGCATTGACAAAGTACAGGGAGAAATTCGCAGAGGAGATTGATTTTTATAAATTCAACCAGTTCATGTTCATGGAACAGTGGACGAAACTTAAGGCATACGCCAATAAGAACGGGGTAAAGATCATCGGTGACATTCCCATCTATGTAGCGCTCGACAGTGCGGATGCTTGGGCTAATACACAGCTCTTTGAATTTGACAAAAACTGCAGACCTAAGTCGGTTGCAGGATGTCCGCCTGATGCATTCAGTGCTACGGGACAGCTTTGGGGCAATCCTTTGTATGACTGGAAAGTACATAAGGAGACAGGCTTTGAATGGTGGATATCAAGGATAAGTCATTGCTATGAGCTGTATGATGTTGTAAGAGTAGACCATTTCCGTGGGTTTGATGAGTATTACGCAATACCTGCAAAGGATGAAACCGCAGAACACGGTAAATGGAAGAAGGGTCCCGGGATAGAGCTCTTTAATGCCATCAGGAAGAAGCTGGGAGAAAAGCATATTATTGCGGAGGATCTTGGATTCCTTACACCTACCGTTATCAAGCTTCTTCATAAGTCTGGATTCCCGGGGATGAAGGTGCTCCAGTTCGCATTTGATCCTCATACACCGAGTATTTATCTTCCTCACAACCATATTGAAAACTGTGTGGTATATACAGGTACTCATGACAATGATACGAGCAGAGGATGGTTCAAGAGCCTTGGACATGAGGACAGGAAGTATATCGGTGAATATCTGGGATGCGGTGACATAAAGGAAGAGGATGTAGCATGGGTTATCATCCGTGCGGCATTAAGAAGCGTTGCAGAGCTTGCGGTGATCCCGATGCAGGATATCCTCAATCTGGGTTCGGAAGCAAGACTGAACGCTCCGTCGACCTTCGGTGATAACTGGAAGTGGCGTATGCTCAAAGGTGAAGCGGATAATAAGCTTGCCGAGAAACTTGCACGTTGTAACTGGATGTACGAAAGACATAAATTTTAGGATTTTTGGAGAAAAAAGGAAATGTTGTATATCATACGTCATGGCAAGACTGACTGGAATGTCGAGCACAGGCTTCAGGGACAGACCGACACTGAGCTAAACGAAGAAGGAAGAAGGATGGCACGGGAAGCTGCCACAGAGTATGCAAATATACATTTTGATGTCTGTTATTGTTCACCTTTGTTAAGAGCAAGGGAAACCGCCAAAATCCTCCTTGACGGAAGGAATATTCCGATAATATATGACGACCGTCTTAAGGAAATGGGTTTCGGAGAATTTGAAGGCTTAAAGGAGTGCTTTTCCATTCCCGATTGCCCGGTAAATGTTTTTTTTAAAGATCCTGCAAACTATACCGATCCGCAGGGCGGCGCAGAGAGTATGGACAGCCTGTTTAGTAGGACCGGAGATTTCCTGGAAGAGATCGAGCCTGAGCTTGAAGCAGGCAAGGATATTCTGATAGTCGGACACGGCGCAATGAATTCAAGTATTATCTGCAGGATAAAGTATAATCTTGACCGTAAAAGATTCTGGGATGAAGGGATACCGAACTGCAAACTTATGCGGATTTTATAGCTGTATGGACCGTTTTTTCGAAAAGTTAAAAAAGTAGTTGACTTTTTGATATAAGACGTTGTATAATGGCATTGTTTAAGCGACGATGAAAGCTACGACCTGAAAGTACTGATCACAGAGAACTGTCGTTTGGTGCGAGACAGCAGAGGGAAACGGGTCACTCCACTTTCGGAGCTTCCGGCGATGAGTCGGAGGGAGGCAACCTTTATATTGCCATAGAGATGTCATGAAATTCATGATAAATTGGGTGGTACCGCGGATTATTTCGCCCCATATATGTGATGAGCATATATGGGGTTATTTTTGTCCTTGGAGGATAGATGAATCTGCTAATATATTTGCGGTTCGTTCTATAACAGACAGAAACGCGGATAGTATCTTTATGTACAAATGCAGCACAATGAAAAGCTGCCCTATATAAAAAGGAGGATTTTTAGAAATGGCAAGAGTTTTTAATTTTTCAGCAGGTCCCGCTATGATGCCCCTGCCCGTACTTGAAGAGATCGCAAAAGAGGTAGTTGATTACCGCGGATGTGGTATGAGCGTTATGGAGATGTCCCACAGATCCAAGGTTTATCAGCAGATCATAGATGAGGCTGAGGCTGATTTAAGAGATCTTATGAACATCCCGGATAACTATAAGGTTCTCTTTGTACAGGGCGGCGCAACACTCGAGTTCGCTATGATCCCCATGAACCTTATGAAGAATGGCGTAGCTGATTATATCGTAACAGGAGCATGGTCAAAGAAGGCAGCCAGTGAGGCTAAGAAGTATGGCAAGGTAAACGTTATCGCATCAAGCGAAGACAAGAACTACAGCTACATTCCGGATGTATCAGACCTTCCTATAGATGATGACGCTGATTATGTATATATCTGCGAGAACGAGACTATCCATGGTACCACATATGCAGAGCTTCCCAATACAAAGGGCAAGATCTTAGTAGCCGATCAGTCTTCAATGTTCTTAAGCAAGCCTGTTGATGTTACAAAGTACGGTCTTATCTACGGCGGTGTTCAGAAGAACGTAGGACCTGCAGGTCTGGCAATCGTTATCATCCGTGAAGACCTTATCCGTGAGGATCTTCCCGATTTCGTTCCTACATACTGCAGATTTGATACACACGCAAAGAACGGTTCTATGTATAATACACCCAACTGCTGGGCTATCTATGTATGCGGTAAGGTATTCAAGTACTTAAAGAGCCTTGGCGGACTTTCGGCCATGGATGAGATCAATAAGAAGAAGGCAGCTATCCTTTATGACTTCCTTGATTCAAGCAAGCTCTTCAAGGGTACCGTAGAGAAGAAGTACCGTTCACTTATGAATGTTCCTTTCGTAACAGGCGATGCAGATAAGGATGCAGCAGTTGTAGCAGCTACAAAGGCAGCAGGCTTCGATAACCTCAAAGGTCACAGAAGCGTTGGCGGTCTTCGTGCTTCTATTTACAACGCTATGCCTATCGAAGGCGTACAGGCACTTGTTGATTTCCTGAAGAAGTATGAAGCTGAGAATGCTTGATGATAAAAAGGGTGTCATCCTGATCCTGAGTAACAACGTTCCGAAGGATCTGTAAAGATTCTTTGCTTCACTCAGAATGACAACATTTGTCAGAGCAGAATATATTTAAGAAAATAGATTGGAGATAAAGATATGTTTAAGGTAAATTGCTTAAATAAGATTTCACCTGTCGGAATGGCAAACCTTACCGACAACTATACAGTAACAGAAAATTTTGATGAGGCCGATATCGTACTTGTACGTTCAGCAGCTATGCATGAAATGCAGTTCCCTAAGACGCTCAAGGCTATCGCTCGTGCAGGCGCAGGCGTAAACAACATCCCGCTTGACCGTTGTGCTGATGAGAACATCGTAGTATTCAACACACCCGGAGCAAACGCTAACGCAGTTAAGGAGCTTGCTATCGCGGCTATGCTTCTGGCATCACGTGATATTGTAGGTGGTATCAACTGGGTTCAGACCGTAAAGGATGATGAGACTGTTGCTAAGCTCGTTGAAAAAGGAAAGAGCAAATTTGCAGGAACAGAGATCAAGGGTAAGACCCTCGGTATCATCGGACTTGGCGCTATCGGCGGACCTCTCGGAAACGCAGCTTTAGGACTTGGAATGAAGGTTATCGGATTCGATCCTTTCTTAAGCGATGCAGCAAAAGCAGCACTTGATCCCGCTATTGAGATGGCAGCCAGCCGTGACGAGATTTATCAGAAGGCAGATTTTATTTCTGTTCATACGCCGCTTATCGACGATCCCGATCCCGATAAGAACACAAAGAAGATGATCAATGCCGAAAAGATAGCCATGATGAAGGACGGCGTTATCGTTCTTAACCTTGCACGTGATCTTCTGGTAGATGACGAGGCTATGAAGGCAGCACTTGAAAGCGGCAAGGTTCGTAAGTATGTTACAGATTTCCCGAATCCCGCATCAAGCAATATGGCAGGAGCTATAGCAATCCCTCATCTCGGAGCATCTACAGAGGAGGCAGAGGATAACTGTGCAGCCATGGCAGTTAAGCAGGTAGTAGACTTTGTTGAGAACGGAAACATTATCAACTCTGTAAATTATCCCAGAGTAGATCTCGGAGCTAAGCAGGGCACCAGGATCGCGATACGTTACAATGCCGCAGATGTAGCTGACATGGTTACTGCTGTTAACGGTGCCGGACTTATCATTAATGCAGTTAAGGACGGAAAGCGCGGAAATGTTGGCTATTGCCTCGTTGACGCAAAGGAAGCAGGAGATGCAGCTATCGCAGCAATTAAGGCTATCGAAGGCGTTAGGACCGTAACAGTTCTCTGATTGAAATATTATTGAGGAATATCTTATAGAAATTGTATAAAACAAACCCCTCTGTCGCAGAATGACAGAGGGGTTTAAACATTATATAAGCCTAAGAAAAATAAGGATCAGAAGCTTTTTGTCAGGTATCCCTCAACGCTTGTTATGCAGTTTGCACCGTCCGCTGCTGCGGTTATGATCTGCCTTAAGGGTTTCCTGCGTATATCACCTGCGGCAAAGATGCCGGGCATGGATGTCTTTCCGCTTTCATCCGCGATGACATATCCCGCCTCGTCACATGCTACAAGACTGCTGAAAAGGCCGGTTGCAGGTGTAATGCCTATGGCGATAAAAACACCCGAGACAGGGATTGTACGTTCTGCGCCGTTTATCACGTTCTTTACCGTTAAAGCTTCAACGTTTGTGGTACCCGAAATGCTTTTTGAAACACTGTCAAACACAAATTCTATGTTATCAATGGCGTCGGCCTTGCTTACCAGGCTTTTTGCCGCACGGAAGGTATCTCTTCTGTGAATGATATATACTTTATTGCATAACCTTGAAAGGAATATGGCGTCTTCAAGAGCAACATCGCCACCACCGATCACTGCGGTATCTTTTTTTCTGAAAAAAGCTCCGTCACAGGTAGCACAGTATGAAACACCGACACCCGCAAAATCATCCTCTCCGTCTATTCCGGCTTTTTTATGGGATGCGCCTGTCGCAGCTATAACGGTTTTTGTAAGAAATGCCTCACCTTCGGTGGAAGTAAGCATGAATATCAGGTCATTTACGGAGTCAAGCCCTTCCTTTGCGGGATTTATCTCGTTAAAGAATCCGTTTGGAGCAATCCTTCCGGGGGTAATATCGACAATGTCTGCGGTAATGAACGGACATCCGAGCTTGTCACAGTGTTTCTTAAAGTGATCGGAGAGCTCTCCGCCCGAAAGTCCCGGGAGTCCGGGATAGTTATCAACTTCGTAGGTAGATAAGACCTGACCGCCGGAAGCATAGGATTTTTCTATTATACAGAAGTCAAGCTCGGCTCGGGCGGCATATATGGCGGCCGACATACCCGCGGGTCCTGAACCTATGATAACGGTATCGTATATTTTCATGCTTTCCATTTTAGTATCCTTTCTTAACGGTGATCAATATGCAGGATTGTCTTTGATGACAGGAATGCTGCCCGGACAACGAGATTTGACCTTGCTGTTTACTATAATATCACAAGAATGTATGCGAGGTCAAATGGTATATGAGTTGGAAAATAAAAATCAGACAAAATAATAAATACTATAATATAGACAGATAATAGCGACTATAATTATCAAAAAGATGAATATCGTTTTGACGTATAAAAAGAGTTGACAATTGAGATTTTGTGCAATTTGCACAAAGTTTTAGACTGCTTTATTTTTTTTGAGGGGTAGAAAAAAGGGTAAAAAATGTAAATGATTTTTATAGTTATCAACAAAAACAGGTGATTTTTTATGTGATTATGAGTTATACACCATTTTATCCACGTTATCAACAAAAAATAACCACTTTTGTAGTCTTAATCAAAAAAAATTATAAAGAAATTATAAATTTGGCATTTGTGATAAATTTACAAAAAAAATAAAAACAAGTTGACATATGAATGTTGCGAAAACAGCGAGAAAATTTAGAATATTTAAATAATATAAAAAGAGGCTTTACAAAACATGCCTTTTTAGTGTATAATAGGTAGGTGGTGGTTTGTCAGTATACCCTTATTGCAAAGGACGGAGTGAAATTTATGAACACAAAATTCCAGCTCAGATATGCTGCTGGCCGGTACTGGCTTATCGACATGGAACAAGAAATCGGAGACTATAAAAAACCGCTACCCATGAACGAGACGGGCGCGGAGATTTTTGAGTTAATGGAACAAGGAAAAACAAATTTACAGATTGCGGAAATCCTTGTGGGCAGATACAATTCAAAGCCTGAGGATGTTTTAAGAGACATAGTGGGTTTTGAAATGCATCTGAAAAGTTTTGGGTATAAACCCGGAATACAGGAGGCATTGTGAACGTACTTCTTATAGGTGGATCGGGAAGCCTGATCAACAGCCTTATAATCAAATTCAAAAAAGAAGGGCACCGGGTGTTTCTTCTTACAGGAACGCGCCAGGACAAGGCGCCGTATCAGAAAGTTTTTGAAAGATACAATTTTCCATATGACTGTTCATGCCTGAACGAGATATTCGAAAGCATCAATATGGATCTGACCATATTTTTGGGCGCTTATGATACCAATTACAAGTGGAAACATGAGGAAGCCGATGCCGTACAGTATTCTTCGGGTTTAATGAACATACTCATGAGTTACGCCATGAAGAATAAAGGGCGTTTTGTTTATCTGTCATCGGACGAAGTATACAGTACGCACAGTGAACGTGATATTACGGAGGAAGATGCTCCGACACCCATCGGTGTAAAAAACATGTTACTGGCGCAGGCCGAGGAAATGTGCGAAAGCTATCGTACAAGCCGCGAGAAGGATATTGTTACTCTTCGTCTCGACCACGTTTATGTTATTCCCAAGAAACGAAGTGAATGCCGTGACAAGTGCACCCGTATGTGTCTTGAGGCTTTTGACGAGAAGAAGATCACGGTAAATGAAAACAGCAGATTTGCTCTATTGTATGAAACTGACGCAGTAGAGTTTATTTATCGTATCGCCGTTTCTGAGACACATGAATACAGCCTGTACAATATATCTTCATGCAATGAGAAAACCGAACCGGAGGTAGCGGAAATAGTAAGACAGTACTTCGGTCCGGACACCAAGATAATGATGCTTCCCGGAGAGAAGAAGAGGATTGTTCTGTCGAACGAGCGCTTTGTAAATGAGTTTGGAAAGCAATATTACTGTAATGATGAAGGTATCATAAAACGTATCACCAGGACAATGCAGCTGAACAAACCAGCATTCTGGGGAGATGAAGAGAAGAAAAAAACCCTTATCGAGAGGATATTTGAGAGGGGCGGATGGCTGCTCAAGGCCATGGTGCCGTTTGTAGAGAATGTTATCGTATTCATCCCGTTCTTCATGATAAATAACAGAACCACTGACAGTAAGTATTTTGCAAATCTGGACTTTTATCTGCTGTATGTTCTTTTGTTTGCAATCGTATATGGTCAGCAGCAGGCAGTTTTTTCCGCTGTTTTGGCGACGGCAGGCTACTGTTTCCGTCAGATGTACAGTCAGTCCGGATTTGAACTGATGCTTGATACGAATACTTATGTATGGATAGCACAGATATTCATCCTGGGTCTGGTTGTGGGGTATATGCGTGACCAGATCACGAAGATGAAAAGGGAAAGTGTTGAGGAGAAACAGTTCCTGTCCGGTCAGCTGGGCGATATGAAGGATATCAACAGCAGTAACGTACGCGTTAAGGAAGCACTTGAAACCCAGCTGGTAAACCAGAACGACAGCGTGGGTAAGATTTACAGCATAACCTCGGCACTGGACCAGCGAAGCCCGGAAGAGGTTTTGTTCTATGCCGCTGACATGCTTTCTACGCTTGTTAAGAGCAAGGATGTAGCTATTTACAATATTGTTAATGACAGATACGCCCGTCTTTTCTCTGCAACCTCGAAAAAATCGAGGTCTCTCGGGAATTCCGTAAAATACAGGGATACCCTCGGAGAAATGTATGAAACGATGATGAACCACAAGGTTTACATCAATCGTAAGATGGAAGAAAACAAGCCTATGATGGCAAATATGATATTTGATGATGACGGGCAGCCGCTTATAATGCTTCTGGTCTGGACTCTTCCGTGGGAGAATATGACTCTTGGTCAGGCAAACCAGCTGATCGTCATCAGTGCGCTCATAAAGAGCGCGGTTGTACGTTCCGCCAGATATCTGCAGGCATTGCAGGAAAAGAGGTATATAGAGGATACAAAGATATTGGAGCCGGAGGCATTCGGGCTTCTGCTTAACGCATTCCAGAATGCCAAGAAGGAAGGTCTTGCGGAATGTGTGCTTGTAAAGGTAAGGGTCAGCGACGGAGAGACACTTCAGGAGCTGAGTGAAACTGTTTATAAACATTTGAGGCAGACGGATATAATGGGTATAAGCGAAGGCGGGCTCAGGATCCTGCTTTCAAATACGAGTCCTTCCGATGCTGATTTTGTTGTTTCGCGTTTTGAAAAGTTGGGCATTGAAACAGAGATAGTGGAGGATGGTATAGTATGTCTACGACCGGACAGAGTATCCTGATAATTACACTGATAGTCCTGAATTTCATAGCTGCAGCCGCTTATTATGTTTTCTGGGTGATCATAAAACTGAATAAAGACAAGAGCCTTTTGATAAGGACTATAGTTATTGCTCTTTGTCCTGTGGTAGGCATCGTATTTATCGGACTTTCCTATCTTTGGTACAAGGTATTCATGTCGGCGCCGGTCAATCTGGAAGACGTTATTTTCGGAAAGGAACACCCCAAATTTGAAACGAAGGCTGAAGAAGATAAAGAAAAGAACATGATCCCGCTTGAGGAGGCCATAGCAATAACCGAAAAACAGGATCTGCGTACGCTGATGATGAACGTGGTCAGCAGTGACATAAAGAATTCACTTTCTTCGATAACTCTTGCGCTTAACAGTGAGGATACGGAGACCGCACATTATGCGGCATCGGTTCTCCAGGACGCCTTAAACGACTTTCGTACCATGGTCGATAAGGAATATAAAGATATACTTGAGGATGCACCCGATAAATACGAGAGATGCAGTCATCTGATTGATTACATGGATCAGGTGCTTTCCCAGAAGGTCTTTATAGAGATGGAGCAGCGCAGTTATGTTGGGATAATGGAGGCTGTAGGTGAAATCCTGTATATGGGTGAACCGGACGGTATCACATCCGTACAGTTTGAGGCGATTTCCCTCAGACTTCTCGGTATAGAAGATTTTGAAAAATGCGAGAAATGGTGTGAAAGGGCCAGGATACACTGCCCGTCGGCACTTTCTTCGTATACGTGTCAGCTTAAGCTGTTCTTCTCTATGAACCGAAGAGATGATTTTTTCAGGGTAATAGACGAATTAAAAGCCTCGCCTATAGTTATCGACAGAGAAACGCTTGAGCTTATAAGGGTATTTACTTGACGAGGTGACAGATGCTTTCAAAGAGAGATTTTTTCAGTATATTTCTTATGATGGCGACATTGTTCTTCATTTTCCAGTTTTCCCTGGTCATGAAAGCTGAGGGTAACAATTTTGATGTCAATGAGCATATTACGGAAGTAAATCTTACGGCATCGGATGTTCCGGTTGTGGATGCGGATCAATGTGTGTGGTTTGTAGGCGATATAGAAGGCGGCGTGGGGGATGCCGTAAGACAGTGGTGTACATATACCAGGCAGAAACTCAAGGTGTTTGATACCATACCGGAGCCTGACATGGTATCAAAGATAGAGGCTATCGTGTTTGATCCTTCCACATGTGATATCAGGAATAAGACCGATAAGCTTCTGGCGTTAGCGGAAATGAAAGCGGTAATGATATTCGGAGATCTTCCGGATGCAGGATATGTGGACAGTGATGAAGAATTAAAGAAGCTGCTGGGTATTACAAGAGTTGTTGATACCACAGTACATGTTGACGGAGTTCAGATATTCAGCGGGTTCCTTCTCGGCGGAGAAACGGTATATGCCGCCAATAAGAAAAAAGAAGAAGAAAAGAGATTTGAAGATCTTGATCTTGACATAGCATGGTACGATACGGGACTTGGAACTAAAACTTATATAGTCGGCATCATGGATGAGAATGAGGTGCATCCTTATGATTTCCCAAAGATGATCTGGCGAAGCTATTATAACGGAACGTTTATCTATTCGGTAAACGGAGATTATCTTCAGGGAATGATGGGGATAGGGTTCCTTGATGCGATGATGTATGATACCAAAGATTATTATATATATCCTATAGTAAATGCAAACAGTGTGGTATTTTCTGATTTTCCGTATCTTTCCGAGGAGAATACGGCAAAACTGAAATCGCTTTACAGCCGTAATGCAGAGGCATTCCAGAGAGATATTGCATGGCCGGGCATAATTTCCATGTCTTCAAGAAGTGAGTTCTGCATGACCTGTTTTATGTCGGACCGATATGATTATTCCAATATGGAAGAAGAAACAAAGGAAAGCGAAGTTAAGTTTTATCTTCAGCAGTTAAAAGAGCTTGATGCCGAAGCCGGAAGATCCATGGATTTTAAAGGAAATATCACTCTGGCCGAGAAATCGGAACTTAGCCGGAAGTTTTATGAAAAAGAAGGGATCAGTTACGAATTCCGAAGCCTTTACATAAAAAATTGGAAGGACGAAATGAAGAAGGTTCTTGAGGAACAGGAGCCTCAGGTACGAACTGTTGTCGGCGGTGTCAGGGGTAACGATCAGGCCATCTCGTTCTGTACTGAAAACGTAACTTTACAGTATACGACAAACAGGGCGGATGAATTTACTTTTAAGAATGCACTTTTGTATAAAAGCCTTCTCACATCGCTTGGATATACCAATATCCTTATAGACATGAATCAGGCGATATGGCCCGAGAAGAAGGATGATGAGTGGCAGAATTTCTTTGATCACGTGTTCAGTTATGTTACCACATATTGGTCAAACCGACTGGTGTTTGACGCTACGACAATATCGGAAAGCGATGCACGTATAAGGAAGATGCTGAGCGTAAAATATGATTCTTCAAAAAACGACAATACGATCATATTAAACAGCTCGGGAGCCGATGAGAACTACTTTATCCTCAGACTGCATGACAAGGAGATTGTAAGCGTTTCGGACAATGCCGAATTTACCAGGATTGAAACGGATGCATATCTTTTGAAGGTAAAGGCCGGAGAGACTGTCATAAACTTAAGGGAATCAAAAGAAATAGTCCGTTATGACGGGATGCTGTAAAAATGTTTGACGAATGCTGAAAATGGAGAACGGGCATGAGAATATGTATAGTGGCGGAAGGCTGTTATCCTTACGTAGTCGGAGGTGTTTCGGGCTGGGTCAACAGTATGATAAAAGCTTTTCCGGAGCATGAGTTTGTTATCCTGACCATTATTGCAGACAGGGAACAGAGTGCAAAATTTGCATATGAGCTTCCCGAAAATGTGGTGGCGGTATATGAATCATATCTGACTGATTTTGACTGGGGAAAGAAACCCAAAACGGGAAAAAGGACCCATTTCGGAGAAAAGTATTACAGAGCCTTAAGAAGTATCGTTATGAACGATAATCCGGACTGGGAGAATATTTTTAAGCTGTTCGAAAAGGATTTCTCCATAGACGATCTTTTGATGGGTGCGGATTTCCTTCATATTGTACAGGAGTTTTATGAGACGAATTTTACACAGATAAACTTCTCCGACTTCCTGTGGACCATGAGATCGATCTATCAGCCGCTGTTTCTTATAATGAAGACACCTATCCCCAAGGCAGATATATATCACTGTGTAGCAACCGGATATGCAGGTGTATTGGGAGGAATGGCCAAGATAAGATATAAGTGCGGACTGATAGTTTCCGAGCATGGTATATATGCCAGGGAACGAGAGGAAGAGCTTATAAAGGCCACATGGGTTGCCGGTATATATAAGAACATATGGATAGACCAGTTTCATAAGATGGCAATCCTCGCATACAACAAGGCCGATGTCGTAACCTGCCTTTACGGACATGCAAGGGAGCTGCAGATAGAGCTTGGCTGTAATGAGAGCAAGATAATGATTACAGCAAACGGGATTGATATGTCAAGATTTGCAAACATCCCCGGAAAGACGCCTGAAGATGAGAATTATGTAAATATCGGAGCGGTACTCAGGGTTACGCCGATAAAGGATGTAAAGACCATGATAAGGGCGTTCGCTTTTGCAAAACAGATAGTACCCAATCTGAAGCTGTGGATCATGGGACCTACCGACGAGGACGAGAAATATGCTTCGGATTGTTTTGAAATGGTTGAGATCATGAATCTTAAGGACGTGGTATTTACCGGCAGGATAAATGTTACCGATTATCTGGGAAGGATGGACTTTACCATACTTACAAGTATAAGTGAAGGTCAGCCTCTTACAATCCTTGAAGGATATGCTGCAAGGAAGCCCGTCATCGCAACTGATGTTGGAAACTGTTCGGGTCTTATATACGGAGAGGGAAGTGACAATCTGGGCGACGCAGGGATACTTACTCATATAATGAATACCGAGGAACTTGCGGATGCCATGATAGAGCTTGCCAAAAATCCCGAAAAATGCAAGGCGATGGGTGATGTCGGGTATGAACGCTGTAAGGCTAAGTATCAGTTAAGCCAGATGCAGCAGACTTACAGGGAGTTGTACAAAAAAGTGTTTTTATTTAATTTCCCCAACAGGGAGAAAGAACTTGAAAGGAACTGAGTATGGCAGGCATAGGAGTTAAGCTGAATAAAATATACAGTAAAAATTCCATAACTACGAATATCATCGGCTTCAGTTACAGTACCATCATTACCATAGCCCCCATGATCGTGGTTATTGCGGCAATAATGCTGATGCAGGTTTTACTGGGCTTTTCAAAGCTTGACTATTACAGCAGAGAGCTTTATGCCAGTACCGTATTGTACATATTTGTTTTCGGTCTACTGACGGCCTCTCCGTTTAACGCCGTGCTTTCAAGGTTTTTGTCGGATATAATCTACGAAGAACAGTATGATGATATACTTCCCTGCTATTATATAGGACTTGTTATTAACGTAGTTTTCAGTGCAATATTTGGCATACCTTTCTGCATATGGGAGCTGGTAGTGGGGAAGGTACCTCCGGTGTTCGTTTTTGCCGGTTTTTGCGGATATATGGCCCTGGTGCTTGTATTCTTTTCGATGCTTTTCCTTTCAATATGTAAGGACTATGGTCGGATTGCCCTTTATTTCTTCCTTGGCATGGCACTTACGGTCGTGGTATCGTTCTGCTTTGTCTACGCATTCGGGATGGGGACGACTCTGGCCATGCTACTCGGGCTTGATATAGGGTTTACGCTTACAGCGACTTTGGAGATGGCGCTTATCAGGAGTTATTTCCGTGTAAACAGCGGAAATTACAGGGGAGTTATCCATTACTTCAAGAAATACTGGCAGCTGGTGCTTACCAACTTTTTCTATACACTGGGGCTTTTTATACACAATTTTGTATTCTGGACTACAGATATGAGGATCGTTGTTGCGGACTCGTTTGTAAGCATGCCGACCTATGATATGGCGACATGTCTTGCCATGTTTACAAATATTTCGGCAAGCGTTATCTTTATTTCGAGAATGGAAATGAATTTCCACGATCGTTACAAAAAGTATTCCGAGGCTGTCATAGGCGGTCGAGGCATGGACATATTAAATGCGAAAAACCGAATGTTTGAACAATTACGACATGAGATAATGAACCTGGTCCGTCTTCAGTTCATTGTTACCATAATAGCATTTTTGGTTTTTATCGTACTTATGCCAATGTTTGGATTCGGAGGGGTAATACTTCAGATTTATCCCTGCCTGGCTTCCGGCTATTTTATAATGTTCCTGATGTACGGAGAACTGGTTTTCCTGTATTATTTCAGTGACTTAAACGGAGCTATGGCGTCGGCGATCAGTTTCTGCGTGGCAACGCTGCTGGGGAGCATAGTATCTTGTCATTTTACGACCATATGGTTCGGAGTGGGGCTTGTATTCGGATCCTTTGTGGGATTTACCGTAGCATATTTCAGATTAAGGAGCATAGAGAAAAATCTGGACGTACATATTTTCTGTAACGGCAATCTTTTGGACAGGGGTCCGGGTAAAGAAGCACCTTCAAATATTGTTTTCAACAGGAAGTCTATTAATAACAGAAAAGAAAAGTGAGAAAGGAAGGTATTAAGAAGAGATGGATTACGGTTTTTTTCTGCAGATATTGTTTGTTATAGCAGGCGTGTTGATCTTTGTTACTGAGATTGTCCTTCTTGCAAAGAGGAAGCTTTCCGAGTCAACTTCTCTCACATGGGGATTTGTTGCCATTGTATTTATAATAGCGGGAATAGTTTTAAGACCTACCGGATGGATAAAGTATATGAGTATGGCGGGAATGATCCTGCTTTGCCTGGTAGGCTTATGTCTGGTATACGGTCTGTTTGTTATAAGCTGTCACATTTCGGAGCTTTCCAGAAAAGAGACCGAGATGGCCATGAATATCTCGCTCCTTAATCAGGAGATCATTGAATTAAAAAAGAATGTATCCGAAAAAGAAAAGGAACTGGCTAAATATACCGCGGAAAAGACAGAAGAAAACGGAGACAAATGAAGAAAAAATTACTGTTTGTTATAAATACTCTTGGCAGGGCAGGAGCAGAAAATGCGCTGCTTGAGCTTTTAAAGAGAATAGATAAGGAAAAATTCGAGGTCTCTCTGTATGTTCTTACGGGTCAGGGAGAAATGATAGGAAAGCTGCCGGAAAAAGTAAAACTGCTAAATAAGAGTTTTATACCGGTGTCCGTTCATGATTCTGAAGGAAGAATGCATTTGACGAAAACCGTTATCAGGGCATTTTTGCGCAGAGCGAATTTTATAAGGCTTGCGCCCTACCTGATAAAAAACGGTTTTATAATGCTGAAAAACGGCAGGATATTACCGGAAAAGCTTCTGTGGAGAGTAATCTCGGACGGTGCTGACAGACGTAAGGAAAAATACGATCTTGCTGTTTCGTATATTGAGGGTGCTGCGGCATATTATGTGCATGACCATGTCCGGGCGAAAAAGAAGGCGGCGTTCATCCATGTAGATTATCAGAAGGCAGGATATACAAGAGAGATTGACAGGGAATGTTATCTTGATTTTGACAGGATATTCGGAGTATCCGGAGAAGTGGCCGAAGTGTTTTCAAAGGCTTATCCGGAGTTGAGCGACAGGATCGGAGTATTTCATAATCTTCTGGATAACGAAGGCATTATTGCAAGGTCAACGGAAGGAGAGGGCTTTTCAGACGGTTTTACCGGGATGAGGCTTCTTACCGTTGGACGTCTTATGGCGCAGAAAGCATTTGAGGTTTCAATAAGGGCCTGCAGGCTCCTTAAGAAAAGAGGAGAAAAGATCAGATGGTATGTACTTGGCGAAGGCGATCAGAGAAGGAAGCTGGAGGCTTTGATCGACAAGCTGGGACTTAAGGATGACTTTATCCTTTACGGGGCTGTTGATAATCCGTATCCATATATAAGGCAGGCAGATATATATGTACATTGCAGCAGATTTGAAGGAAAGAGCATTGCCGTACAGGAGGCTCAGATCCTGGGGAAACCCATTGTGGTATCTGACTGCAGCGGAAACAGGGAACAGGTGATACCCGGTGAAGACGGGCTGATATGTGACTTTAATCCCAAAGATATAGCAAGATCGATAGAAGAACTTATACATGACAAAGAAAAGAGTGCATATCTGGCCGGAAATGCAAGAAATAAAAACAATAACGAGGATTCGCTTGACAAGTTATTGGAAATATAAAAGGCGGTGAGGAGAATTGAACGAGAAAAAGAAGGATCTGCTGGTAATAATCCCCGCATATAATGAGGAAAAGAACCTTGGTAAACTTATTGATAAGATGGAAGAAGCCGGAGTAAATAACTGGGCTGATATCCTGGTAATGAACGATGCTTCAAGTGACGGAACGGCGGCATTGGTCAGAGAACGCGGATACAGGACTGTTACCCATGTGTTTAATCTGGGATACGGAAGTGGTCTTCAGCTGGGTTATAAGTATGCCTCAAGAAATTTCTATAAATATGTCATACAGCTTGATGCAGACGGACAGCACGATATATCAAACATTGCCAAGCTTTATGAGACCCTTAAGACACCCGATGAGAATGGGATAACTCCGGACATTGTGCTCGGATCGAGATTTGTCGAGGGTGCTGCGGAATACAAGGTAGGATTTGCCAAGAAGCTTGCAATAAAGCTTTTCAGGTCTTTGATCCGTCTGTTCGGTCATATAAAGATCAAGGATCCCACTACCGGTCTTCAGGGACTGAGTTTCAGAGCTTTTTATTTCTACTCAAAATACAATCATTTTGATGACAGATATCCGGACGCAAATATGATCTTACAGATGAGGCTTTTGGGTTTTCATATAGTTGAGATCCCTGCGGTAATGCATATCAGGACAGAAGGCAAGAGCATGCATTCCGGATTGAAGCCTTTGGTATACATGGTAAGAATGATGTATTCCATAATAGCCGTATGGGTAAGAATAAGGATATTCCACTACGACTCAGAGGGTAAAGTAAATGATAAGATTACTACAAACCCTAAATAAATATCGGGCATTTAAAAAGGCAATTCTATCGGAAGCACCGGATGATGCCGGAGGACCGTGCAGAGGGTGGTTTCAGCTTTTGATATTTTCCATAGACGAAGAACCGAATTTTCAGGCAGCGCTGGAAAAGATGGATGACAGTGTGGGAATGGAACTTGTCCTTATGGACATTGGAGCCTACAAGGATACAAGCCTTGACGATCAGGCACTGGACAGAATGGAAAAGATTATAAGGTTCTTGAGGGATCGTGGAAAGGATATAATCCTCAGGGTCGCATATGATCACGACGGGAAAGGCATGGAAAGGGAACCGTCATTTTTTAATCAGGTTTTGGAACATGCCCGTCAGGTAGCCGGATTTGTCAGGGATCACAGTAAGGATATATTCATATATCAAGGTCTGCTTGTAGGAAGATGGGGTGAAATGCATACTTCAAGATTTGCCGTTGAAGACAGACTGCGAGATATATTTAATGTTTTTGAGACGGAATTAAAAGGTAAAGTGTTTATGGCTGTAAGAAGGCCTGTCCAGTGGAGATATCTGAGGCTACAGCCCGATGAAGGGAAAAGTACAAATGTAGACGGGCTGGGGATTTTTAATGACGGGATGTTCGGGTCCGACTCGGATCTTGGTACCTATGACAGTGCAAACGCAAGTACGGAGGTTTGGAGAAAACCGTGGAACCGTCAGAATGAGATAGCTTTTACAGGCGGTATTTCCGCATTTACGCCATGTGGAGGAGAGGCCTTGTTCGGACAGGGATTCGTAACAGTCAACCCTGACAGTGTTTTTGTTGATCAGCTAAAAAGTCAGGGGATAACGTATCTGAATCGTTTCCATGATAAAAAGCTTTTGGAACACTGGGAAAACATAACCTTTAACGGAAAAGGCATCTGGAACGGCAGAAGTGTTCTGGATTATGTTGCGGCACATCTGGGATATCGTTTCTTTATAAAAAACGCAGAGGCCGTAAAAAGCAGGAACGGTTGTGAGATTACGATTACGGTTGAAAACCAGGGCTTTGCGAATATTTACAATGATACAGAGATTTGTATAGAGTATGAAGGAATAACCGGCAGACAGACGGAAGCTTTCAAAGAAAAGCTGAATACATGTCGCGCAGGAAAGGAAAAGACTTTTTCTGTCAGGATAGAGCCTGAAGAAGGCAGTGTTTATGTGTATGCAAAAGAACTCCTTTCAGGAGAAAAGATACGTTTTGCAAATGATAACATGACAGCGGACGGGAAATGCTTTATAGGGGAAATAAATATTTAGGGATGAATAATCCCCTTGGCTTGGAGGAATTGTGGATACATTTTATTGGGTACTTCAATATATATGGGTTATAATATCCATAATATTCATAATGTTTATATGGCCTTCTGTGGTGTTTAAGAAGCATTTAAAAAATAAATCCAGGACTTACAGGTTTGCTTTTTGTGCCGTGATCATGATCTTGATCATATATTTAATCTGTATTATACTGGGTTTATTGGGTATCATGTACAGATGGCTTTATTCACTCCTGTTTTACGGTACCTTTTTGTTTTTCCTGTTTAAGGATAAAAGGATTAGTGCTCTTACTAAAAAGAGATTTAAGAATTTCATAGCGGGAACATATGGGCCGAGAAGCTTGTTTTCGGATCTCTTTTCATTTATCGGAAAAAAGATAAAGGAAACTTTTAAAAGCTTTCTTCATTTTATGAAGGGAAGATGGTTTGATTATATTGTTTTGAGTATAATTGTCCTTTTTGGGCTCTTTTATTATTCGTGTACAGCTCTGCAGGACTATTCTTTGGGCTGCCCCGATATGCCTGTGCATTATCAATGGACGTATTATCTTACTGATGGTACCATATTTTACAGCGGTATCTACCCTGAAGGAATGCATATGTTCCTATATTCCCAGGCCACTCTTTTTAATATTCCCTTATACAGTGTGATAGCTTTAGGCGGCTGTGCCATGACTCTGATTTCCTTCATTTCGGCAATTGTACTGTTTAAGGAAATGTTTAAATGGAAGTATTCTTCCTATATTGCGTTATTGCTGTTTTTTATACTTGATATAAACAATTTTGAGGCACTGCTGGGAGTCTGCAGAGTGCAATGGGCTCTGCCTTTGGAGTTTGCGTATCCGCAGACATTGTTGTGTGCTGCGTTCCTAATAAAATTTTTAAAGAGCAAAATCCCGTTAGGGAAAAAGGCGCTCGAAAAAGCAAAGGAAAGCGGCGTTGTTGTCCCTCAGGGTAAAAAGAAATGGTTTAAGTTACCGCTGTGCTTAAAAGACGAAAATCTTCTGATCTTTACCTTGGCATTGGCAGATACGGTAATAATACATTTTTATGCAACAATACTGGCGTTTTTCTTATGTGTCGGCGTCGCCATGGTTTTGTTTGTGAAGGTTTTTTCAAGAAAATTTGTTCCGCTTTTGGGCGCGATAGGTATGGGACTATTTTTGTTGGTTGGGCCTATGGCGGTTTGTTTTTTGTGCGGAATACATCTGCAGGGTTCTCTTTATTGGGCATTAAGCTTGTTTATGCCGAATTCAGGAACGGAATCTGATGAAAATGGTGAAGAAGGTACTTATGTATTGGATGCAGAAGTCGGAAACACTGTCTATACAGCGGACAGAACTGAAGGAAGGTATTCACAGGAGGTTCTTGAAGAATTTGACTTTTCGAAACAACCTGTCGGGTTACTTGAAACGATAAGATATAAATGGGAAGTAATCAAAAAAACAGGTTATGAGACTATGCATGACTACAGAAAGGACTCGGTTTTAATCTGTTCGGCTCTGGCTATAGTCATATGGCTTGTATCATCTCTGACTGGTGTCATATACCGGCATGTCAAGCATATTGAAAATGACGGAAGAACGGATTTCTCCGGGTATGCAATAATTTCATTAATGTCTTTTTGGGTTTGCTTTTCTTATTCGATGCATGCGCTGGGATTACCTATTATCATTGAACCGTATCGTGTATGTACATTTGCTATAATGATGGGAACCGCCACATTGCTTGTGCCGGTTGATCTTGTACTGCATTTTATACTTTCAAAGATAAACGAGAAAATATCCTGGGCTGTGGCTACAGTGTTGCTTGCAGGCTCTTACATATTTGTAAGGACTCAGGGTATGTTCCATGGGTATCTTGCATACGAGGTTACAAGATTTAACAGTACCGTTATGGTAACCGAACAGATTGTAAAGACACTGCCTAAGGATTCATATACCATAGTTTCATCTACCGATGAGCTATACCAGATAATAGGACATGGTTTTCATGAAGAGCTGATACAGTTCATAAATGAATCAGAGGAGATAAGCTATACGCTTCCTACAAATTATATATTTATATATATTGAAAAAAATCCGCTTGTCAGATATCATTATAATGTATTTGACGGTCCGGACTGGCTGGCCGATCGCGATCGATATTATTACGGGCTGGATGAAAGTGTTGGAACAAACTTTACAAAAAGGCAGATCAGTGAAAGTATGGCAAATGTATATTTTGGAAAATTTCCTCTGTCAATAGATGTTTACGCTGTTCAGTGGCAGAAAATAATACTTAATTCCAAAATGTATGTATGGTGTCAGAAATTCAATGCTATGTATCCTAATGAGCTTCATATTTATTATGAGGACGAGGATTTCCTATGCTATTATCTGAAGCAGAATCCAAGAAACCTGTATGAGCTGGCAGCAATGGATCCTTCTGTAATGATACCTCCGGAAGAATATGATAATCCTATATGGCCGCAAAACTATACGGCAGTTATAAATGAGCAAAGCAAAAAATAATCTGGGAAAAGATGTTACAGTATCGGATATCTGACATGGAGAAGCATATTGAAATGACAGTTTTTGAAAAATTGCTCGGGTTGTTGAAAGCAGCATTAAATATTCGTTATATGTCTTCTGATGAAATTGAAGAGGAATTAAAATGTATTATCTCCGATATGGAGCCGGAAGACTGGAACGAACTTGTGCGTATAGCTGTAAAGAACAGTGTTGCATGTCTGTTGTACGATCTTTTGGAATATATATCGGATATTCCCGAAAATGCAAGAGACGGGATAGAAGCTTACTCCCGTCGGATTGCCTGTGCCAATTACAGGATGCTTATACTTAATAAGCAATTGGCGGAGTTGTTTGAGAGAGCAGGCATAAGGTATTGCCTGATGAAAGGTATGGCAGCTGCGGCGGATTTCCCGGTGCCGGATCTGAGGAAAGCAGGGGACATAGACCTGCTCCTGATAGATGTGCAGGATTCCGAAAGAGCAGTTGCTGTATTGGCTCAGCTTGGGTTTAAACCTGAGAAAGAGCAGCACAGCCTGCATCATATATCAATGGTGGATAGCACAGGGCTTGAGATAGAGGTTCATACCATGTTGGCAGAGCCGTTTGACAACTCTGCGATAAACAGATATCTGGAAAAGCTTATTCCGGAATGCGGTAAGCATGTGAGAAAAAAAGAAGTTATGGGCATCGGGATAACCATGCTTGAGGATGCTTTTCATGCATATGAGCTTCTGCTCCATATGCTCCAGCATTTTTTAAGAGCAGGTTTCGGAGTTAAGCTACTATGCGACTGGGTAGTTTTCTGGAACCGGGGAGTTGATGAGCAAAACAGGGAACAATACCTGAAACTGGTGAAGGAGAGCGGGCTAAAAGGTTTTTCGGATACCATAACCAGAACCTGTATAAAGTATCTTGGATTAAAAAGAGATAATGTTTTGTGGATGGAGCCGTATCCGACGGATAAAAACCGTGAAGATGTGGATAAAGACACGGAACTATTTTTGAGGGAACTGGAGGATGCAGAGGAATTCGGATCTGCAAAAAACAGGATGGTTGCTTTAAGAGGGAACGGAGTGTTTGATTATGTTAGGGAATTCCATCATCAGATGCATCTGAATTTTCCAAAAGCCGGAAAGATATTTCTGTTCTGGCCGGTACTCTGGATCATCACACTGGTGAGGTTTTTAAGAAATAACAGAAAGATCCGTTCGGTATCCGGCAGGGAGCTGCTTGAAAATGCCGGTAAAAGAGGAAAGCTTGTAGCAAATATGCGGTTGTTTGAGAAGCAGCGCTAGTTTTTGAATTCTTTCAATTTTGATAGAATTAGTGCTTTTCCTTGACAAGAACGGTTTCGTTTGGTATATTTAGGACAGTTATCGATTAGTATGATAATCGATATAGATGCATGAATGGGGGCCGGAAGACCGGTACATTAAGGAAAGTAGAGGAGAATGTATGGATAATTATGTAAGTCCCGTTGTTTTTGATAATGATGAGTTGGTAGAAGGAGTATTTGCTACAGGCAGCGGCGGTGGAGAGTGCTGGACGCTTACTTATTATGAGGCACAGAGAGAGACTCAGAATCCGTCAGATAAGTTCGTAAATTATAGAGTAGATTGTACACATTTAAAACCGGATGTATATCATATTTCTGAAGGTCTTACAATGTTTTTCACTATTGCCAATACCAGTAAGATCAAGTATTATGAAGTTGACGGAGTGATATGTAATTACGGTGAAGAAACGGACATCTTTAAGAGTAAAGATGACGGATTTAAGGTAACCAGCGGTGAGGGCTTTGTTATAGTAAATCGTTGGTACCATGCTAACGCCTATACATCCGGTGACAAAGTTAATTACAATTTTAAGATCAAGGATGAAGACGGAAAGTCTACAATCACAAATGTTACATGGTTCTGTAATAAGACAGAGAACGTTCAGGGAACAGCAGCTGAACATGGAGATTTATAAGATTCAAGATTGGTTAGATTTTGAGTAATCAGCATATTATGAATATTAAGGGCTTCATTTGATTTTGATGAAGCCTTTTTGTTTATGTAATGGAAAAAATGTTATTCGGGTATGAAATATGGGAAAAGCGGCATCATTTGTAAAGGGTCTCAATAAGCAAAACCTTGAACTATATAAGAAAAGAACGAAGTGGATTTATTCATATGCAAGACATTATTGGAAACAGATGATTGTATATGTTTTTATCGGTCTGTCAGGAACGATTGCTGCCTTATTATCAAGCTTTGCATCCAGAGATATGGTAGATATTGTTACCGGCCACAGAACAGGTCAGGTTATCGCGACTTTTTGCATGATGATAGGTATAACACTCGGAAACACCCTGATAAATCAGCTGTCAATATATGTTTCCACAAAGATACAGCTTAAGGTTGATCAGAATATTAAGACGGATATTTTTGAAAAAATGCTTATGACTGACTGGGAGTCCCTGTCTGCTTTCGGTACAGGTGATCTGATGGTAAGATGGAATTCTGATGTGACAAATGTTTCGCACGGGATATTGTCATTTGTTCCGAATATGATCATTTATTTATTTCGGTTTATAAGCGCTTTGGTTGTCATGATAAGTAATGACTGGAGCTTTGCTGTTATTGCTCTTTTGTGTATGCCGTTAAGTATCCTTATCTCAAAACACATGATGAAACAGATGAGGGACAACAATAAAAAAACCATGGAAGTCACCTCAAAAATGAGCGGTTTTAATCAGGAAACTTTTTCAAATATTCAGATGATCAAGGCTTTTAGCCTGATACCGGAATATACAAAGAGATTACAGACCATACAGACGGAGTATATAAAATACAAGCTGAAATTTCAAAGAGCTACTATAGGTATAACACTTCTCAATGTTCTTCTTTCACTAATAGTATCATATGTTTCCTATGGATGGGGAATATACAGGGTATGGAGCGGCGTTATAACATACGGATCAATGACGATGTTCCTTTCCTTGTCAGCATCGGTTTCTGCTACGTTTAACAGTCTTCTTTCACTTGCTCCGATGTTTGTGGGCATGAACATTGCTGCCGGACGTCTGATGGAAGTGGTTGATCTTCCGATGGAAGACTACAGTAACGATGCGGATGTAAAAGAGTTCGCAAAAGCAAATAAGGATACAGGTGTTTCTCTTGCTATAAAGGATGCTGATTATTCCTACAGAAACGGAAACGAAGTTTTTTCAGGTGCGACCATGGACGCAGCACCACATGAAGTAATTGCACTTGTAGGACCGTCGGGAGAGGGTAAGACCACCATGATGCGGCTTATACTTTCTCTTGTATTAAAAAAAGGCGGAGATGCCGCACTTTACGGGAAGAATTCATTTAAGACCCAAAATGGCGCAGAAACCGATAGGATACCGCTTAACGCAGCGTCAAGACAGCTGTTTTCTTATGTACCCCAGGGCAATACCATGATGAGCGGAACAATTGCAGCCAATATGCGTTTTGTAAAGCCGGATGCTACGGATGAAGAAATTTGGAATGCGCTTGAGATTGCCTGTGCTAAGGATTTTGTTGAAAAGATGCCGGCAGGTATAGACAGTGTGCTCAAAGAGAGGGGCGGCGGTATTTCGGAAGGACAGGCACAAAGACTTTCGATTGCCAGAGCGGTGATCAGAAAATCGCCCCTGCTGCTTTTGGATGAAGCGACCTCGGCTCTTGATGTTGATACGGAACGCAGGGTATTGAACAATATCATGAAGGATGAGTATCCGAGAACCTGTATAGTTACGACACACAGACCTACCGTACTTCGATCATGTAACCGTGTTTATGCGATACGGGAGAAAAAGTGTGAGGTTTTAAGTAAGGAAGAGATTGACAGAATGATCAATGAATTTTGATTTACAAAGGAGCGGGAGTGGAGGAAACAAGGAAAATAGAACTCTCCGTACGCGAGCTTGTGGAGTTTGTCGGACGGAAAGGAGATATAGATGTAAGGTTTTCACGTTCAGACCCCGATGCCATGCAGGAAGGAGCAAAACTTCACAGGAAGATACAGAAAGAACAGGGTTCCGCTTACAGGGCGGAAGTGAATCTTTCACAAGAAGTGTTTGAGGAATATGACGGAGAATCCATGATCCTTGCCATAGACGGCAGGGCAGACGGGATATTTGAAGCAAGGCTTTTGGACGCGGCAGAAAAACAAGGTCAGAGCGCTATTATAGTAAAGGATTTTTCCGATAAAGAAAAAGCGGAAGGACAGGCTGACCGGGGACTTTGGTTTATAGATGAGATAAAAACAACATATCGTGATGTAGATAGTTTGACAGAGCCTGTGGAGGTACATCTTTCACAGGCTAAATGTTATGCATGTATATATGCAAAGGACAATGATCTTGACATTGTCGGTGTCAGGATGAGTTATTGTAATCTTGAAAACGAACATAAGAAGTTTTTTTATTATATATATTTAAATGAAGAGCTATCTGTATGGTTAAAGGCTATGACACATGAGTATTCAAAATGGATGGCATGGCAGATCAAATGGGAGAGAAAAAGAAACGCTGCTATCAGAGAGCTTGAGTTCCCGTTTCCCTACAGGGACGGGCAAAAAAATCTTGTTATCGGGGTATACCGGACTATTTCGAGAAAGAAAAAATTATTCCTGGAAGCACCCACAGGTGTCGGAAAGACTATATCAACGGTTTTTCCGGCCGTAAAAGCCATGGGCGAGGGTCTTACTTCAAAGCTTTTTTACGGAACCGCAAAAACCATTGCCAGGACTGTTGCGGAGGAAGCCTTTTCCATCATCAAGGATTCGGGTGTTTTAATGAAGACCGTGACGATCACGGCTAAAGAAAAAATCTGCGTTCTGGAAAAACCTGCATGTAATCCGGATGAATGCCCGAGGGCAAAAGGACATTTTGACAGAGTTAATGACTGTGTTTATGATATGTTATGCAGTGAGGAAGGGATTACACGGGAAAAGATAATCAGTTATGCGGAAAAGCATAATGTATGTCCCTTTGAGATGTGCCTAGATGTAACTACATGGGCCGATGCGGTAATATGTGATTATAATTATCTTTTTGATCCAAACGTATATTTGCGCCGATTCTTTGCCGACGGACCGGAAAGGGATTATGTTTTTTTAATCGATGAGGCGCATAATCTTGTGGAACGAGCACGTGAAATGTACAGTGCCGTGCTTGTAAAGGAAGAATTCCTGGCTGTTAAAAAAATGGTCGGAAGCAGTGACTATCTGCATAAGAAGCTTTCGGGAGCAATAGAAAAATGCAACAGGCAGATGCTTGACCTAAAGAGACAATGTGAGGATTTTGCCGTTTGGGAAGATTCTGATTCATTATTCGGGTCACTGCTTACATTCATGGGAGTATATGAATCTCTTCCGGTAAGCTTCAGGGTTGAGGATCAGGAGCTGCTTTCTAAGCTTTACCTTGATGTGAGGCACTTTGTCAACATGTACCAGTCAATGGATGATGATTACAGTGTATATTCGGATTACTCTGAAGAAGGAAGCTTCAGAGTGACGCTGCGCTGCATGGATCCTTCGAAGCCTCTTAAGCAATGTTTGAAAAGGGGCAGGAGCGCGATTTTTTTCTCTGCAACTCTCATTCCCGTTAAATATTACATCAGTCAGCTCGGCGGTACCGAAGAGGATTATGCGGTGTATGCCCCTTCACCTTTTTCGAAAGAAAAGCGTCTGATTGCTGTTGCACGTGATGTAAGCAGTAAATATACAAGACGTGGTCAGGGTGAATACGAAAAGATAGCGGAATATATAAAGACCTTTGTAAGTGCACATCAGGGGAATTACATGGTTTTCTTTCCGTCGTACAAAATGATGAACGATCTTTGTTCTGTCATGGGAGAAATGTACATAGATGAAATAAGCTTTGATGAAGGCTTTGACACAAACAATACCGGTGAAAAAAAAGAGAAGAACAGGATATGCTTTATCAAGCAGAAACCCGGTATGACCGAAAACGAAAAAGAGAGCTTCCTTGGATCCTTTGACGGAGCAAACACCGGAACGCATGTTGGGTGCTGTGTAATGGGAGGTATATTCGGAGAAGGGATTGACCTTAGAGCAGACAGGCTTATCGGGGCAGTCATAGTAGGTACGGGTCTTCCGCAGGTGTGTTACGAGCGGGAGCTTTTCAGAAATTATTTTGATGAAAAAAACGGGAGCGGATTTGAATATGCCTATCTTTACAACGGTATGAACAAAGTATTGCAATCGGCAGGCAGGGTGATAAGAACGGCAGATGACAGAGGCGCGATACTGTTGCTCGACGAAAGGTTCGGGACAACTCAGTATCAGAATCTTTTTCCTCAGGAATGGTATCCGTTCAACTATGTAAACAGACAGAGCCTGAAATCGCTGCTTGACGGATTCTGGGCTGAATGATATACTGTTTTTGAATGTCGAAAGGTTTATGAGATGACAGAAACAATGTTACAGGCTTAGATCGGGGTTGTATATGAGAAATAAGATTTTTGTTGCCATTGCGGCAGTGATAATTCTTGGACTGCTTGCGGCAGCAGGTGTATTTATTTATGGCAGGATTGAGGAAAGATACAGGGAAAGTGAAGTGAAAATGGAGCTTTCTACTTATTATATGGTGCCTGATGGCGAAGCTATGCTGATATTCGACGAGAAAGTAAGCGAAAAATACGCATTGTTCAAGAACGGAGAACCTTATATAGACCTTCCTACGGTAAAAGAATACTATACACCGGTATTTACATGGAGTCCCGTTGAAAACAGGATGTATTATACCACACCGTCAACGGAATACATTATAACTCCAGACAGTAATGAGATCCTCGTAAATGAGATTGCGGAACCCCTGGATTTTCCTGTGGTAATCCTAAGTGAGGATATACCGTATATTTCAATGTCCTTTTTACGAAAATGCTGTAATATAACCTACAGGGTATATGAAAACCCGGCCAGAGTCCTTATAACATACAGTACGGATGAATATCTCTGTGCAAAGGTAAAGGAAGAGTCGGCCATCAGGGTCAGCCAGGATATAAAAGCCGATTATCTGGAAAAAATCCCGGCAGGATCGACCGTCAGGATAATAGAAGGCGGCGGTATCCAGAAGATGGGATTTATCAAGGTAATGAGCGAGAACGGAGTAAGGGGATATTTTCTTCAGGATAAACTTGACTGGGATAACCGTTTTAATCAGACGCCTGTATTTGACGCATATGAGCCCGAGGTTGTTATGCCCCGCTTAGAGGACAAGAAGATATATCTTGCATGGCAGCTCGTATATAATAAGGATTGTGTCGGAGAAATGCTTTCAAATCTTCTGGAAAATCCCGAGATAAATGTTGTTTCGCCTACATGGTATTTCATGAACGGGACAGAAGGAAACATAAAATCCTACGCAACCAGGGAATATGTGGAGGCAGCTCATGCAAGAGGTGTAAAGGTATGGGCACTGCTTAAGAACGATGCCGAAGGAGACTTTAACGGCGCACAGGACAGCCACACCGTATTTTCATCCTATGATGCAAGAAAACAGCTTATAAAGAATGTCATCAGGGAATCGGTCAACAGTGGTGTGGACGGGATAAATGTTGATATAGAAAGTCTTAATGTCGATACGGGAATTTATTATGTCCAGTTCTTAAGGGAATTATCCATAGCCTGCAGGCAAAACGATCTTACCCTCTCGGTTGATAACATTATCCCGGAAGAATACAATGCCTTTTATAATATTCCGGAACAGGTAAAAATAGTGGATTACATCATACTTATGGCATATGATGAGCATTATGTCGGTTCGGATGCAGGCTCTGTCGCATCTCTTCCGTGGGTTACGGCATCGGTTGAAAAGACTCTGAAGAAGTGTCCCAAGGAGCAGCTGGTTCTTGCATTGCCGTTTTATACCAGGCTTTGGAAGGAAGTAAGGATTGACGGTACGGTAAAGACCTACGCCGAAAAGATGATGAATCTTAATGAAGCACAGAGCTATGTCAAGGAGATTTCACTTCAGGGTGACTGGGAGAAAGCAACGGGACAGTACTATTACGGATATGAGGCTGAGTTTGGAGAAGTCATGTACCGTATGTGGATGGAAGACAAGAAGTCCCTTATGCTGAAAACCCTGGTAGCCCGCGAACAGGAGCTGGCCGGTATAGCAGCCTGGAAGATGGGGGATGAGACTGAAGGTTTGTGGTCAATCCTTAAAGCTTCTTTAGAGGGTGAGATTCCTGTTCTTGATGAAACAGTGGATGGATCGGAAGAACCTGATGATGAAGAACCAGATGATGAGGACCATGGTCCTTAAAATGTGTAACCTAAAAACTTATGATATGGAAAGGAGACAGTATGGAAGGATTTCTTGAGTATTTAAAGCAGCTTGGAACGGATATAGGACTTAAGATCATATTTGGACTTGTAGTGCTTTTTGTAGGTTTTAAGCTTGCAAAGTGGGTAGTAAAGCTTGTTTCAAAAGGACGTGCATTCGGGAAACTGGAGCCGAGCGTTCAGGGATTTTTGTTAAGCTTTATAAAGATAATGCTATATGCACTTGTAATAGCCAGCGCAGCCATTATATGGGGGATTCCGACAACGTCGTTCCTTACGATATTTACTTCTGCAGGTCTGGCAGTAGGCCTTGCTCTACAGGGCGCGCTCAGTAATTTCGCCGGCGGACTTATGATACTTATCTTCAAGCCGTTCAGGATCGGTGATTTCATAGAGAACGGTTCGGCTATCGGTGTAGTAAAAGAGATTACCATCATATATACCATTATCACTACCGTTGATAATAAGGTAATAACCATACCAAACGGTACGCTAACCAATTCAAACGTGATAAACTATTCGGCACAGCCGTTAAGACGTGTGGATATAAAATTCAGTACGGGTTACGGAGATGACATAGAAAAGGTTAAAAGAGTGCTTATGGAGGTGGCTTTAAACCATGAGAAGGTTCTGAAGGACCCGGCACCATTTATAAGGCTTGTTGCACAGGCAGCAAGCTCGCTTGATTATACCTTCAGGGTATGGTGCAGCGGAGCCGATTACTGGGATGTATATTTTGACATGATGGAAAGGGTAAAAGAAGCATTTGATGCAAACGGCATCTCCATTCCGTTCCAGCAGATTGATGTACATCTGGATAAATAATCACCTTAAGTCTTGACGAAGACGGAAAACGGTGGTATTATAACGAAATAGATTTTCTTGGAGGCAGAAGACATGAGGACTAAGATAAAGCAGTTATTCCGTAACACGGAAGAGTACGCTTCAAAGGATGTGACGGTATGTGCATGGGTGCGTACCAACAGATCACAGGCACAGTTTGGATTTTTAACGATAAATGACGGCTCATTTTTTGAGAGCCTGCAGGTTGTTTACGAGCAGGAGCTTGAGAATTTTGAAGACATCTCAAAGATCAGGGTCGGTGCAAGTGTTAAGGTAGAAGGTACTTTGGTTCTTACTCCCGAACATCAGCAGCCTTTTGAGATAAAAGCAAAGAAAGTGGAAATGCTTGGAGACTGTCCCGAGGATTATCCCATACAGCCCAAGCGTCATACAAGGGAATTCCTGCGTACCGTTGCACATCTTCGTCCGAGGACTAATCTGTTCAGCGCGGTATTCAGGATAAGAAGCGTTGCCGCTATGGCAATACATACATATTTCCAGGACAGAGGGTATGTATATGTTCATACACCGCTTATTACAGGTGCTGACTGTGAAGGTTCCGATCAGATGTTTAAGATCACTACCCTTAATATGAACGATCTTCCGTTGACAAAGGAAGGAAAGGTTGATTTCAGCAAGGATCTTTTCGGAAAGCAGTCATTCATCACCGGATCCGGACAGCTTCAGGGCGAGACCTTCGCCATGGCCTTTGGTGACATCTATACTTTCGGCCCCACATTCAGGACAGAGAACTCTAATACCCAGACACATGCTAACGAATTCTGGATGATAGAACCCGAGATGGCATTCTGTGACCTTCAGGGACTTATGGACATTGAAGAGGAAATGCTCAAGTTCATAGTAAAATACGTATGTGAAAAGTGTCCGGAGGAAATAGAGTTCTGTGATAAATTCGTATCAAAGGGTCTTAAGGCAAAGCTAAACGACATTGTAAATGCTAAATTTACCAGGATCACCCACCATGATGTTATAGATATCTTGAAGAAAGCCGATGTCAAGTGGGAATTCCTGCCCGATTACGGTGAAGATATAGCAAAAGAACATGAAAGATATATAGTAGAGTACTTTAACGGTCCGGTATTCGTTACGGACTGGCCGAAGGAGATCAAGGCATACTATATGAAGGTTAACCCCGATGACAAGACAGTGGCTGCTGTAGACCTTTTGGTTCCTCAGGCAGGCGAGCTCATGGGAGGCAGCCAGAGAGAAGAAAACCTGGATAAGCTTTTGGAGAGAATGAACGAGATGGGTGTCGACAAGGACGGTATTGACTGGTATCTTGACACCAGACGTTACGGCGGCTGCATCCACAGCGGCTTCGGTATGGGATTCGAAAGGCTTATAATGTACTTAACCGGCGTTGAGAACATACGTGACGTCATTCCCTATCCCAGAACACCGAGATCCTGTGAGTTTTAAGGTGTTGTCATGGAATTGAACGAAAAGACCGTAAAGGTCAATGATATATTTAACGGAAAGATCATCCGGGTACATGTGGATGATATAGAACTTTCAAACGGAAAGCCCGGTTACAGGGAAGTTGTTGAACATCCGGGCGGAGTGTGTATCGCAGCCGTAACAAAGAACGGAGAGCTTCTCTTCGGAAAACAGTTCCGATATCCTTTTAAAGAGGTAACGCTTGAGCTTCCCGCGGGAAAGCTTGAAAAAGGCGAGGAGCCGTTTGTAACTGCGCAGCGAGAGCTCCTTGAGGAAACAGGCTGTACCGGCAGGGACTGGGTATCTATGGGAAAGATGTATCCGACTCCGGGCATCTGCGGTGAGGTAGACTGGCTTTGGTTCTGTATGGTTGATAAGGAATCGGATAAGCTGACTCTTGATGCTGACGAGTTTATTGAACCGGTACGTATCCCTGTTAAGAAAGCTGTGGAGATGGTCATGAACGGCGAGATACCGGATGCGAAGACCCAGCTGCTGATACTGAAAGCCGATCTTTACCTTAAGAAAAAAGCTCAAAACAAGTAAAGTTTGTTGTATTTTTAAATTTTTTAAAAAAATTTAAAAAAGTACTTGCATTTTTTTGAAACATGGTATATAATAGCCCTTGTGCTTGTGAAGAGCACAAGAAACGCACCTTTAGCTCAGTTGGTAGAGCACCTGACTCTTAATCAGGGTGTCCAGGGTTCGAGCCCCTGAAGGTGCAGAAGGGAAAAGCCTTGAAATTCTGAATTTCAAGGCTTTTATATATTTTTTACAATAAATGATATGATTTATATTTTGCATTTTTAGTTGGGAGAGGTGGAATTGTGGCAGAAAAACAAACGGACAGGGAGTTAGGCAACCTGGGATTTACCCGGATACATACTCAAATTGCAAAAGGAATAGCCATATTACTGATGGTATACCATCATTTATTTGTTTTCCCGGAGAATCTGGAATATAACTATATTTCAGTTATAAATATGGCCGGTTTTGACCTGCAATCCATTCTTGTTAATTTCGGAAAGATATGTGTCGGGATCTTTCTTTTTTGTAGCGGCATTGGATTATACTATTCGCTTATAAATATAAAATCTTTGAAAGACATGTATAAAAAAGTGATAGTTCACGGATTAAAGTTTATGATGAATTTCTGGATATTCCTTCTTTTTATGATTCCAATCGGATTATATATTCATCATTTTGAGTTTAACGCGAGAACTATTATTCAGATGATAACAGCATCGTACAGTGAAATGCAGGAATGGTGGTTTATAAGACTCTATATAACTCTTCTTTTTGTAGCTCCGCCTATGATCAGGTTATATCAGGATATTGATGTGGTAAAAAAAATAGTCCCTTTGGGGATAGTTATATTAGTATCGATATTTCATAACATAGGGATTCATTTATTTACTGATGAAAGTAGTATATTATATGCGATTATTAATTTATTCTCCAATTTGAACAATTATGACTGTATTGTAATTTTTGTTGTAGGAATAATGTGCGCAAGATTTAACATAATAGAAAGCTTTCAAAAAGTTTCCGGGTATAAAAGATGGATATTGTGCATGTTCACGGTTTTTGTAGCGGTTTATATCAGAATCGTGTTCTCGAACTCGCCGTTGTCCATGGTTGTGGATTATGCTGTTGTTCCACTGTTTGTCCTGCCTCTTGTAACAGTCTTTTATAATACCAAGATTGGAACGGTCTTACAGTTTTTTGCAAAGCATTCAACTAATATCTGGTTTACACATACATTTTGGCATTTGTACTTTGGACAAAAAATTGTTTTTCTTCCGAAATACTCTGTTTTGATTTATTTATGGCTATTAGTATTATCTTTGATAAGCTCGTATGTCATAAATCTTATATACGTTCCTATCTGCAATCTGTTGTTTAATAAAATGCATAAATTAAGTTTTAACGGTTATTTCTTCAGAAAACCGAAGGACAAGAAGGCTTGAGAGGATTAAATAAAACTGCAGAAGAAACAGAGGAGTTTATACGAACGGGGAAGTACTTTGTTGGAGAGGATGTTCTTTCGGTTTACTCTTAGATCTTTCTTTATGATTTCACGATGCTTGCTGCCTTCGGAGCCGATAAGATGGAAATGCAGCTTTGCGGCACAAAAAGCTGCAGCTTTATAATGTCTCGCAAGGGCATATTCCAAAAGCTGCGGTTTTTCCTTTTTTATTAATTCGACATTTTGAAGAGTATTGTAATAAAAGTCCAGATTCTTGACCGAAAAACGGGATCGAGTGACGCTGTTTTCACGTGCCCTGTAAAAATATGTTGGTATTCCTGCGACAGCTATGGTATTCATTTTGAGATATAATCTTAGCATCATGGGTTCATCTTCGTTGATGACACCTTCGTCAAACGATATTCCATCAAACAAAGATCTTTTTATTAGTTTATTATACATGCCACTCCCGTAAATAAACAGCGATCGTGTTACTTCAACGGAATTCGAAACCTTATCCGGAACTTTTGCTATTTTTTTATAATAGTATACTCCGTTTCTTTCATAGGCCATATCAGTCCTACCGATTGCACAGTCGGCATCATATTTGGCAATAAGGCACAAGAGATACCGGAATGTTTGTCTGACCATCCAATCATCCGAGTCGGCGAAAGCCACATAATCTCCTGTGGCTGCCTGTAATCCGACATTTCTTGCGGAAGAAGCCCCTCCGTTAACCTTATGGATGACTCTGACTCTGCCGTCCTTTACGGCATAACTGTCACAGATAGCTGTGGTATTATCTTTCGAGCCGTCGTCTACCAGGATTAATTCCAAATTTGTATAAGTTTGATCCAAAATCGAATCAACACATTTTGGGAGATACTTTTCGGTATTATAACAGGGCACAATAACCGAGATCTTAAATTTTTCATTTTTTATATCATGTTTATCCATATCCATAACCTCAAATCTTACTCTTGATATATTGTTTTTTGTGATATATAATGAACACAGCATCGCTGTAGTATCATCTGTAACCCGTTAATTTTTATTTCCGTCATGATTACTGAAAGTTTCCTTTTATGGAAACAACAGTATACCGCCAATATGAATATGAAAGAATCAGATACAATACTTATATTTCAAAAACCGGATCTTTACTTTTTCCCTCATTTAAAGGGAATGATATATCCTCCTTACGACCGTAGGGAGAAAACTCCGCTCTATTATATTTACAGGGCCATGAACCTTATAAAGCTTCCGGTCAGTTCCTTTTTCTGGGGCAGCTGGAAAAAACGGATAAAGGATGTTAAAAGGATCATAATATTTGATTACGGTTACCAGAACTGCATGGAAAAGTATATCAAAAAGGTAAATCCATCCTGTGAAGTCATTCTTTTCTGCTGGAACAAGGTTGACCGTGTCCGTACGAGCGGCTTAAAGTTTACTCTTCGAGAAAAAATATACTCAACCGATCCCGGCGACTGCGAGAAGTACGGATTTAAATACAATCACATTTTTTATCCCACCGATCTTCGCGAAGAGTATAATCCGGAAGTTTCTGAAAAGCTATACTTTATCGGATCAGATAAAGGACGCGCAAAAACCCTTCTTTACTTAAAGAAGTATTTTGAAAAAAGCGGACTTGAAGTTAACATTTCCGTTCTTTCTCAAAACAGAGATCCGGATTATCGGAGAAAATACTCCGAAATACTGACGGACCGTCCCTTAAGCTATGATGAATATATCTTGGAAGTCCGAAACAACGGAATTCTTTTTGATATCTGTCAGTCATCCCAGCGAGCCATAACCATGAGAGTGCTGGAATCGGTCGTATACTCGAAGAAGCTGATCACTACAAATCGGGAAGTACGTTCATTCCCGTTCTATAATGAGAATAATATACTCATTATAGATTTAAAATCGCTTCCGAGCATTAAGGAAATAAAGAGCTTTAAAGAAAAGCCTTTTATTCCATATACTGACGAACAGCTCTATAGTATAAGCTTTGAGCACTGGCTTAAGGGATTTTGAACAAAGAGCATTGGTTTTAGCCTCTGCCCAGAAGCCTTCTGATCAGGTTCCTCCTTCTCAGCTTCCCGTGCAGCTCAATATAGTGCAGCTTTACAGCTTCTCCCATCAGTTCATACGGATAAAAATGTGCGGAATCCGGATCCTTTTCAAAGGGCGGGTCGAGATAGTTGTTTACCGCCAGTTTTTCATAAGCCTTCATATATTGTGTGAAAGCATTACATAAACCTGCCTTTTCTCTGGGCAGGTTTTCTATGTTAAGCCCGTAACTGTTTGTAAAATATTTTTGCAGTTCCTTTGTTTTTTCAAACAGGAAAGGACCTATCCCCATGCTAACCGGATAATATGCACTGTAGGCATCAACATAAGTAACGTCAAGCTGCTTCATTATATTGATATCCGACTGCATGGTGTTCATTATATACGTTTTGTTGATGATATTGAGCTTCTGTCCATGTTTTGCAAACAGCATATTGTGAGTAACCGTGCCGGATACGCCGGCAACGACCTCGGCTCCTCTTATATATCCTATCTGCTCGTCCAGAGTACACTGTTCGGGATATATTTTTTTAAAACCTGCAGCTTCAAATGCTTCATCGATAAGGCCGCCTCCGAACTCGGTAGCATTTGCTTTTTTAAAGACGCCTCTCGAAAAATATATTTTCTTATGATCGGAATGAAATCTGACACCGGAGGCTATTTTGTCAAACATATTAAGATACTCAGCCGAATAATAGTCGTTGGTCCGATAAGACGGCTCCGGAATGATCAGTTTCTCGAATGACGTCACCTTATTTATGAACACTATCCTTCTTTCATCTATCCCGTAAAGCTGCAAAAACCTTTTTATATTCGGTATAAATGAAAACTCCTGTCCCTGCTTTACAAGGAAAACAAGCTTTGCGGAACTGTCGGCTTCGGAGACATACCAGAGTCTGGTCGAAAAATCTATAAGGAAATGTCCCCAGTGATTGTGAACGAACCCGAGGTATACTGACTCACCCTTTAACTCATCCATTACTGCGTTTAAATCGGTTTTATATCCGGCACCCATATAAACTTCGGGCTTGGTTTCGGAGTCATACTCGGTTTTGATCCTATTTCCCCTGGAATAAATGCCGGATGCGGGAACAAACTTTCCGTCACGATCCAGAACGCCACCGCGTCCCATAAGATATTTGCTGTCGGTCTTCTTTACCGGAAGCAGATACCCGTGTTCCACGGTAACTGTCTTAAGTCTATTCTTAAAACGGAGTTTTCTTGAAGAAAGTACTTCGTATCTATCCTTCATACAATCGTATATATATTCGGTATTGATCTTGTTACTCACAGCTTTTCACCCCTGATATTCTCGACAAACTGATATTTTTTTATCAGTTTAACAAGTACTTTCTGTGCCTTTATATGACGGATGAAGCTTTCCTTCGTCATCTTCTTCCCACTGAGTGCCGTCGCAGCCCCTTCCTTGTGGAATATCCTTATCTCGGGATCGTAGATGCTTTTTAGGTTACTCTTCATCAGTCTGATGAATAGTATTTCTTCCTCCGCATACATAAAGGTTAAATGCGCCAGACCTTTAAATCTCTTTATATAATCCCTTGAAAAAATAAGGAAACATCCGTGGAGCGTGACATTTTTCCAACCGCAGGAGTAAGCTTCGTCATTTTCTTTCTGAGTTCCGGGAGTATCCTTGCTCCTGAACCTTTCGTATGCTGAATACAGGCTTCCCAGATAATATTTTAGGTACAGCCTGAAAATCCTTCCTTTAGCGAACTTAAGATCGGGAGGCAGAGTTCTGCAGCCCGTATGTCCGTTATCCGGATTCTCTATTGCGGGACCGAGTACAGCGAAGCCGTATTTCTCGTAGTCTTCTTCAACCTTCCGGTAGAAATCGGGGCTTTTTACCTCTATATCATTGTTGGAAAGGATTATAAAGTCATAGCCCTGTTTTTTAAGCTCTCTGAAGCCGACGTTGTTTCCAGCGGAAAAGCCTAAGTTTTCATGGTTTAAAATGAAAGAAACATGCTCTCTGTCTTTATAGTCTCTAATAAGCTTTTCAGTGCTGCCGTTTTCTGAAGCGTTATCTACAACGACTATTTTAACGTCCCTGCCTTCCGCGGGGAGGCAAAGGATTGAATCTATGGTTTCTTTTGTTTCTTCATACGTTTTATAATGTAGGACTACAAATCCGAAGCTGTACATTTATGCCATTCCTTTCGCTATGAGCAGTGCCGGTATATACATATGAGTTTTCAACAGGAAAAGATAAACCTTAATGGATAAGGGCAGACCGTCAAACCTAAGCTTTTTCTGTATCCGGTATTTTTTTAACTCTCCGGATACAAATCTGTAAATCCCGAGATAATCTTTCCTGTATCTCATTTCTCTTACTATCGATACTATAAGCCTTTCGGTAATAAAAGCATTGGCGCCCTTTTTCCCGTCCTGTAAAAGATTTTCGGGAAGTGTCTTTAGTTTTTTATATAATAATTTAGCACACATCGCGGTATTTAGAAAATAATCGTTGCGATAATCGGATGTTGCCGAAGACCCTTTGACATAAATATATCTTACGGCAGAACTTTTGTATAGGGACTGAGCCTGCGATACTGCCAAGAAAACGCTTATGGCGTCCTCAAACAGTTTGAGTTTTCTGTTTTTTACAAGGGTTTTTGAAATAAGATCCTTTTTCCAGACCTTATTCCACAAAAAACCGTCTATGACGGGCTGTCTGAAATGGTTTTGCCTGAAATCATGGAAAACATATGGAAATATTTCATTTTCTATCTGTTTCCTGTCATAATATCCGGGCGCAAGTTTCTGTCCGGCGAATGCTCTTTTGCCGTTTTCCTCGGAACAATGGTCAAAAACCAACATATCGGGACGGTTTACGGATATGTCTGAAAGCACTTCGTCAACAGCGTCCTCACACAGCAGGTCATCGGAGTCGACGAACCAGATATACTCTCCGTAAGATTCCGACAGTCCAAGCTTTCTGGCAGCTACAACTCCGCCATGTTCCGGATAAAGGCATTTGACGTAAGGATATCTTTGTGACAGATCCTGCATAGCCTCTTTTGTTCCGTCCTCAGATCCGTCATCGATCACTATCACCTCGATGGCATCACTGTCCTTGACAGCTATGCTTTTTACACAGTTAACTATGCCTGAAGCGTTATTGTATACAGGGATGATAATTGACAGTCTTTTTTTCATGCAGATACTCCTTGCGCTGTTGCCGAATTTTTTATGCCCGTATGCTGTTGACGGATCCAAGCCACGCAGAATCCTTAAGGCTTTGTCTATAGGTATATTTTATTATTTTTCCGACAATAAATCAAGTAAATTTTGGGATAGGATTGTATTTATAAATAAAATATGATAATGTGATAGTATCGTTTTTTAGCAGAAAACAAAAAGCCCCCATATTGGGGCAGACACAATACTTGAAGGGAAAACAAAACGATTATTTATGAGAAGCATCATAGAGGCCTTGAGCATAAGTGAGTAAAAGTTCAATCTGCTTGTTGTCCATGGTTTGAGTGAGTTCAAAAAGAAGCTTTTCCTTAAGGGTTTTAATGAATTCATCATTTTTGGGATCGGAAATGTCGGCAAAGAAATCACTTAGGGTTATTCCAAATCCTTTGCAGATGGTATCAAGAGTATCCAGCTTGGGCATGGTGCGACGCTGCATCATAGTATACAAACTTGTATGAGGGAGATTGCAGACGTCAGCAAGCTTATAGAGGCTCCAGTGTTTTTCGTCAAGAAGCACTTTTATTCTTTCGAGTACAACATCAACATCTATGGTCATAAAGCAAGTCCTCTCTTTAATACAATAGTAAATCTATAATGTTATTTTATTCCAATACGGGCAGAAAAAATATTGCGAGTATGAGTAATAGCAATACGCAACAGCGCAATATAGAAAAATACTATATAAATGATAGCATTCTGTCAAGACCAAGTTACCGGAGTAACAGAAAAATATGACTCCGGTAACTTAACAGGACACCCCAAATCTGTTAAAATCCGATTATGCAATTCGGATTTAACAAAATAAAGGAGACCGCTCATGAAAAAAATCACAGTATTTCTACTCGTATTATTTACGATCACATCCGTACTTACAGGGTGCGGGAAATATATCTCCAGCTGGAATGCTTTTTGTATGGTGCAGACAAACACGTCGAAAAAGGCAAGCATGTCTTTTTCAACATTCGAAGGAACGATGGTAATGACTCTCAAACCCGACAAAGAGAAAAATGAAAATATTGCATATACGGCCAAGCTGGAAAAAGGAAGTGCCACGGTATACTATGACCATAACGGTACCAAAACAGAACTCTTCTCTATAAAAGCGGGAGGTGAGATTAGTTCTGTTGTTGAGAACTTTGAAAACGAAAAAGTATACCTAATAATAGAATCAAATGAAAAGTGCGAAGAGGGTAAGCTGACGTTTGAGGTGGAGTAAACCGATCGGGCAGAGTATTACTTAAACGGAGATGCGGAGTGTCGATTTGTTAACTAATAAACGCTGAAGGCTTTTAAAAGTGACATTGACGATCAATATGGAAGAAGGTGCATGTGATCATATGAGACGGGAGAAGACGTTTTTACATTTGGGAGATCTGCATTTGGGGAAATCATTGTGTGATTTTGATCTTACAGACGATCAAAAGTATATTCTTGACAGAATTTTGGAAATAGCGGATAAGGAAGCCGTAGACGGCATGCTTATAGCAGGGGATGTATTTGATAAGTCCATCCCCAGCGAAGCCGCAACAAATCTTCTGGATTATTTCTTAAACGAGCTTTCAAAAAGAAATATTAAAGTGTTTATGGTGAGCGGAAATCATGATTCGGATGACCGGCTGAATTATGGCAGCTCCTTGTTTGAATCCAATAATATTTTTATCTCGGCCGTATTTGACGGGAAGCTTCACAAGCAAAGTGTTTGTGCCGCAGATGTGAATATTGACATATATATGCTTCCGTTTGTTAAGGCTTCGCAGGTGAGACATTATTATCCCGACGAGGTTATTGAATCTTATGATGACGCGGTAAGGATCATCCTGAAAAATACTCATTTGGATAAAACACATAAGAATATACTTGTCGCACACCAGTTTGTTGCGGGCTTAGACGGGGATCCCGTACTGGGCGGTTCGGAAGGCATAGGAACCCGGAGCGTTGGTCTGGTTGAGAAGATAGGGTATGACAGTTTTGGTGACTTTGATTATGTTGCGTTAGGTCATATCCACTCGCCGCAAAGGATAGGAAGGGACACGGTCCGATACTCGGGGTCTCCTTTAAAGTATTCCTTAAGTGAGGTTGATAATGAAAAGTCCGTACCGCTGATAAAGGTATCGGAAGAGGAAAAGATAAAGATTGAACTCATTCCATTAAAACCTAAGCGGGACATGAGGCACTTAAAAGGTCCTATGAAGGAACTGCTAGACAAAAAGAATGTTAAGTCTCCGGAAGATTTTATCTATGTGACACTGACGGATGAGGATATTGTTAATGATTCAATGGGTATCTTCCGGCAGACATACCCTAATACGTTAAAGATAGATTATGATAATTCACATACAAGGGAGATTGAGCAGGTAGATATTTCGAAGATTGCGGAAAACAGGTCTTTCACCGATCTGATCGGTGATTTCTACAGGCAGATGTATGGATGTGAGATATCCGAAGAGGAACTGGATGTCATGAGGACAGCAGCAAGAGAGGCAGGTGTTATAAATGAAGCCGATTAAACTGATCATAAGTGCCATAGGTCCATACGCGGGAAGGGTGCCGGATATAAATTTTTCCGAGTTTGAAGAAAAAGGCCTTTTTTTAATATCAGGAGATACCGGTGCAGGCAAAACCACGATTTTTGACGCCATCTGCTTTGCATTATACGGTTCTACCAGCGGATCGTACAGGGATACAAAGAACTTAAGGAGCGAATATGCCGATGATTCTGTCCAAAGCTATGTGGATTTCTATTTTTCACATCAGGGAAAAGAGTATCATGTGTACCGGGAGCCTTCTTATGAAAGAAAGAAACAGCGCGGCACAGGAGTCGTAGAGGTAAAGGAAAAAGCGGTTTTCTATGAAGCGGGCCGGACTCCGACAGAGGGACTCACACAGGTTCGAAATGCCGTTGAGGAGCTGCTTCACATTAACGAGAAGCAGTTTAAGCAGATAGTTATGATAGCGCAGGGAGAATTCTGGGACCTGCTTAATGCAAAGACCGATCAGAGGACAGAAATCCTGCGAACTATCTTTCAGACAGGCGGGTTTAAGAATATTGAATACAGACTAAAGGACAGAATGGACAGAGCCGGCGGTACAAGGATCGGCGCTGAGAAGAGCATCATCCAGTATTTTGAAGATGTTACGGCAAGCGAAGAAGATAATATGTGTGATGAACTGGAAGGGCTTAAGGAAAGAGCCGGACGGTCGTCAAGCGCATGGAATATCGATGAAATGATAAATATCATGGAAAGCCTGATCGGTTCTGACAAAGAAAAGCTTGCCGTGATAAAGAAGGAATTAAAAGATGCCGAGACAGACCTTAATAAACATAATGATGAACTTGCTACAGCGGAGACGAATAATGCCTTTATAGAAAAAAGGGACAGATTATTGCTGGAGAAAGACGTACTTGCGGAGAAAAAAGCGGGGATGGATGAAAAAATCCGGATTCTTGACAGGCAGAAGAAGGCTGTCAGAAATGTGAAACCGCCGTATGATTCATGGATAAATAAAAGCAAGGAAGTTGAGAATACAAAAATTAAGCTTGAAAAGTCTGAAGAAGCTGCTAGGAAAGCCAAAACAGAAGCGGAAGTCAAAAAAGCAGCGCTTGAGAGTGCAAAAAAGCTTGAATCGGAAGCCGAAGAATTGAAAAAAACGATTGCAAGGATTGATGACGAAGAGCAGAAATACAGGCAGAAGGATGAGCTGGAAGGACGCTTAAAGAAGCTTAAGGAAGAGGAAGAGGCAATCGCCGCTGAAGAAAAAAATTTAACAGAAAAAGAAAATCGGCTTAATGAAAGAATAAAAACACTCAGAATGACGGTAAAAGAACTGAAGGATAGACCTCAGGAGCTTACACTGGCTAGGGGTGAGAAAGAAAAGATCGGTAATCTTTTATCGGATATGGATGAGCTTGTTAACATCCAAATCCCGGAAAGTGACGGAAGGAAAAAGAAGCTGGAAAAGGAACAGAAAGCTTTTCTTGATGCCAGAAATAAATATGATGAGGCAAGCATGAAAAGCAAGGAAGCTGAACGTATATTGGAGGACAGCCGTGCAGGTCTTCTTGCGCGTAGGCTTGTAGAAGGTGAGAAGTGTCCGGTATGCGGGTCGGTTCATCATCCCGAGCCCGCTAAGCTTGCGGATGCTTCTGTTACAGAGGATGAGTTTAAGGCTCTTCAGGAGGAAGAAGCGGATTTACTTAAGAAAAAGAACGAAGCCAATACTTCTGCGGAGAAAGCAAAGACATCGCTGGAAGAATTTGAAAGCCGGCTCAGAGTGAACATCTTAAACTGTATTGAATCTCCGCTTCTGGATATGCCGACGGAAGGTCTTGGCCCGCAAGAGTTATTGGAAGCTCTGGAAGAAGGCAGGGCAAAAGTCGGACTTCTTTCTTCCGATAATGAGAAAAAGTGCATAGCTCTCGAAAAAGACTGCAACACGCTAAAGCGTGCCGAAAATGAGCTTGAAAAAGCTTTGGGTACGGAAACAGATCATCTGAATTCGGAAAAAGAGAAGCTGGGTAACAGAAAATCAGTGATAAGGGATAAAATAACCAGTGACAGTGCTACCTTAAGAACCCTTCAGAAATTGAGTTATCCCGATTGGAGTACGGCTGAGCAGGAAAGGAAACATGCCGATACCCGCAAGGATAAGATACTGGAAGATATCAGAAAGGCTGAGGAAGATAATAAGACGGCCGACAGCCGGGTTACCGCATTCTTATCCGAGAAAAAAACATTGGAAGAAAGTTTAGGACAACAGGTACGGGATGAAGAAGCCTTAAAGAAAAAACTGGATACTGCTGTTGTTTCCAATTCGTTTTCGTCCGTAGAGGATATGCTATTATTTGTAATTAGCGAAAAGGATATCTCATTGTCGGAGAAGGAGATAAATGAGTATGATCAGGCTGTCGCAACAAACAGGCAGAAGCTGTCCGATGCCGAAGCGGATGCGAAAGGCAGGGAAATAAAGGATATTGAAGCACTTAAGGTTTTGTGCAATGAGAAAAACGCTAATGTGACTTCAATAAGAAAAAAATATAACTACTGTGAAAACAGGTTAAATACTAACAGGGAAAAACAGAAGAGTATTCTTGAAAAAAGGGAAGAGTTTGAAAAAGCGGGAAAAGAATATAATATCTGTCGCAGGCTTTATGATCTGGTCAAAGGCACTACCGGAAACGGAAAGATCACTCTTGAGCAGTATATACAGGCAGCAGGGTTTGACGGCATCATTGCCGCAGCCAACAGGAGATTGCTGCCTATGAGCGACGGTCAGTATGAGCTATACCGTCAGGAAGATTCTCTTGGAAAAAAGAGTAACAATTTCCTTGATCTTGAAGTGCTGGACAATTATACCGGGCACAGGAGACCTGTGGGAAATCTCTCCGGCGGCGAAAGCTTTAAGGCGTCTTTGAGTCTGGCATTGGGGCTTTCGGATACTGTTTCGGCCAATCTTGGCGGTGTACAGATGGATGCCCTCTTTGTCGATGAAGGCTTTGGAACGCTTGACCGCAAATCGATAGATAATGCTATGGAGATACTTATGAACCTGACCGGAAGCAATAAGCTTGTCGGAATTATCAGCCATAGGGAAGAGCTGATGGAAAGCATTCCGCAGCAGATCAAAGTCAGGAAAACAAAGACCGGCAGCCTGATTGCCGTTGAAGGCGGGAATAGGGGAAGCTGATGGTATTATGTAATGCGGATAAGAAGGAGTTTATTGTTTGATGACAAGTTATTCGGCGGCGCTTTCGCACGATCTGTTTGAAGTGACGTCTGACTTCAGAAATTATTATGGAGGTTCGCAGTTCCTGTATCCTACGGAGAGGGAAAGAACAAGCGGCTGCGGGATAGCGGGAGCTGCGGACATAGTTCTGTATCTGAGAGCCTTGGAGACGGGAGATTACTCTGTTTCGGTACAGGAGTTTCTGGATATAAGCGGAGAAATACGAAAGTATATCCCTATTATACCCGGACGCGGAGTGAATTCATTTATTCTGGCAGGAGGACTTAACCGATATTTTAAAAAACATGGCATGGGACTAAAGGCAAGATGGAAGATTACAAGATTCCGTAAATGGGAGAAGCTTGAAAAAATGCTTGAGGCTGATCTGCCGGTCATCCTGGCCATAGGAAACAATTTCCCGTTTGTCTGGGGCAGAAAGGAACTTAATCTTTATATCCCCGATGCCGACTCCAAAGACCGGGAAGAGAAGGTTTACAATAAATATCAGGGTGTCTGCGGGCATTTTGTTGTTGTGACAGGGATCGAGGACAACTGCTTGACCGTTTCGTCATGGGGCAAAAAGCTTTTCATTAATCTGGATGAATATAACAGATATGTTTCGAGACACAGCATTCATATTTACAGTAACATACTTGAAATCAAAAGAAGAGATAGAAAATTGGGCAGAAGTGAATTTACCTGACAGTGGATACAAAAAAGAAAACGCTTGTATTTTAAGGGAAAAGAGTTTATAATTGCTTTGATCATACTGTTGTTTTGAAATAAGAATATATTGGTTAGGAGCATGGATATGGGACAGGCAGTCGATACCGAGATAAGCAAAGTAGTCAATATGATACTTGCCGATTACGAGGATGACAGGAACATAAACAGGACGGATATAAATAATCAGCCCGACAAACAGGCGATAGTCGACATTGTCGACAAACTTATGAAAATCATGTATCCGGGTTATTACAGTGACAAGGTATACAAAATCTACAGTCTGGCAAACAACCTGCCCGCAACGATAGAAGATATCATATTCCATTTGAACAAACAGATAGTAATAGTATTAAAATACTGTTGCAAAGACAGATACAAAGACGATCAGGAGATAGAGGCTGAAGCAAGGAAGACGACTCTTGAATTCATGGGAAGGATCCCTTATATAAGAGGAATCCTTGAAACGGACGTTGAAGCCGCATACGAAGGGGATCCTGCGGCTGAAAGCAGGGACGAGATCATACTTTCATATCCCGGTCTTTTTGCCATATCCATATATCGGATAGCTCACGAACTTTTCCTGTTAAAGGTTCCGATGATCCCGAGAATAATGACGGAGTATGCTCACGGTATCACAGGCATAGACATACATCCGGGTGCAACCATAGGTAACTATTTCTTTATAGATCACGGTACAGGCATAGTCATAGGAGAAACGACAGAGATAGGCGAGCATTGCAAGATTTATCAGGGAGTGACGCTGGGCGGCCTTTCCACAAGGGGTGGTCAGGCATTGAGAGGCAAAAAGAGACATCCTACCATAGGTAACAATGTCACTATCTACTCGGGCGCTTCAATCCTCGGCGGCGAAACATATATAGGTGATGATGTGGTAGTCGGCGGAAACACTTTTATTGTTAACTCGGTGGAAAAGGGAACAAGGGTCAGCGCAAAGCTGCAGGAACTTAAATACAGTAATTCCGGAGAAAACCACAAAAACGGATGACTTTATACGGACCGCTTTCGGCTTTACAGCCGGGGCGGTCTTTTTGTGCGATAAGCGAATGCCCTCAGTGCAAGCTCGCTTGCAATCTGAGGGCTGAGCGAACGGACACTGAGAGAGCTTGCTCTCGAAGTGTCCGTTCGCATCGAGTAGGAGTCAGCCTACTCGATTTAGTGTCCCTTTGGGACATTGTTTTTTTGAATAAATCATGTATACTGTGGTTTGCAGGCAAAAAGGGGGACTATAAGATTGTCAAGTCTGCGGAAAGGGAAAGAAAATGAAGAAAATAGTAACAGTATTGCTGATTTTGGTTATGGTAACGGCGATTGCATCATGTGGTAAGAGTGAAGAGAAGAACGAGCCGGCAAAGACAGAAGAAGCAACAAAGACGCCTGAGGCAACAAAGACGCCGGAGGTTACCAAGGAAGCTGAAGAGACACCGAAGCCTGAGGTCACAAAGGAAGCAGAGGTCACAGAGGCACCCGAAGCAACGGATGCACCCGAAGTAACGGAAGCGCCTGAAGTTACAGATGAACCCGAGGTGCCTACAGCTACACCTGAACCGGTAACACCTGAGCCTACAGAGGCACCGGACATCAATGAAGAAGATGAGTTTTACAGTGCCGGACATGTATTCGAAGGAACTTATCAAAGCGATCAATGTACTCTGGTCGTTATGCCTGAGGGCGCAGCAGATATATTCCTGGTTTACAACGGAAATAACATTAATAAAGAAGAATGGGAAGAATGGCTTGAATTATGGACCAATTATTCCGAAAACGATAAAACATTCTCTGCTGACGGCGGATATAAAAGGTATCAAAACGGAGAAAAAGACTATGAGAGACTTGAGGAACAGGTAAGCTTTGTTGTTTCCGGTGATAAGCTGGTATGGACTTCAAACGGCAATATGGAATTCGCCAAGGTTTCCGGTTCGGATGATCCGGAAGGAAACGAAGCAGAAGACGATGAATTCAATAATCCCGCACATGTGTACTGCGGAACCTGGAGCAGCGAAGGATGTACTATGGAATTGATACCTGAAGGTTATGCAATAATAGTAAGGGTAGCCTTTGGTGAGGATGCCGCATCCAAAAGCTGGACAGAGTGGGAAGAGTACTCGGAGTACTGGGTAGAATTTTCCGAGGAAGATATGACTCTGCTCTGCGATGGTGATAATTACAGAGCTCATTTCGGAACAGGGGAAGACGGCGTTGAAGAACTCTATGAAGAAGACCCTACATGCTTTGTAATAGAAAACAGCGGATCGGGCACAGTTATTTCATGGCCGGATAACAATATAACCTTTAATAAGGTTCCTTAACTTTAAACTCGGATAAACATTTCAAAAGAGAAGAGGCTGTAAATCGATGGGAACAACCCATATGGTTTTACAGCTTCTTTTTATGCGAAAAAGTAACCAACTTTTATAAAACACTTGAAATATATTTGTAAAAATGTTATAATAATTCTAATTGCATTATTGGCGGAAAATCCGGTCGGATAGGGTAAAAAAGCAGAAGCGGATACTTAAAGTATGTTGAATAAACGGAGGTTTTATATGCGGGAGCTTATAGAAAAATATCTCTCGGAAGGCTTTGAATACGCAACGGCATCAAGTCCGCTGCCCATTGAGCCCGATCCCGATATATATACATATCTTAAGGACTGCAGTAAGCTCAAGATCAGACCGGTATTCATAAAGGGAAAGGATATGTTCCAGATAACCCGTACAGTAGGAGCAAAGGAGCTTCATGATAACATGGACCTTGAAAAGGCAGCGGCCTTATTGGAAAAGGCTGCCGGGAAACCGTTCAGGAACATGGAGGTAGTAAACAGGGGCAGCAAGCTTACGGTTTTATCGAACAAAAAGGGACATACTACCGTTAAGGAGCATCATACAGGGCAGTTTAACAGGATCGGGGCAGAATGCAAAAATATTCGGGAAGACGGGGCTTTGGGGCTTGGATCCGGAAAGCCGTCACACAACCGTGAAAAAAAGCACATCCTTCGGGATGGGGTTCCGGTACCTTTTCTCGTTGAATTGGGAGTCATGACACCGTCAGGCAAAGTCATAGCTTCAAAATATGACAAATTCAGACAGATAAACAGGTATCTTGAATTTATCGCAGATATCATTCCGGAACTTCCGAAAGATCGTGAGATATCAGTTATAGACTTCGGATGCGGTAAATCATATCTTACTTTTGCCATGTACTATTATCTGCATGAAATGTCAGGGCTCGATGTAAACATAAAAGGACTTGATCTTAAGGAAGATGTTATTGATAAATGCAATCGTCTTGCTGAGCGGTTCGGATATGACAGGCTTTCGTTCAGTCAGGGGGATATTGCCGGTTATGAAAGCGGTACCCGTCCCGACATGGTAGTGACTCTTCATGCCTGTGATACCGCAACGGATTATGCGCTTGAAAAGGCGGTGAAATGGGGAGCGTCGGTAATCTTATGCGTTCCCTGCTGTCAGCATGAGCTAAACCGCCAGATAAAGAATGACATACTTTCACCAATAATGAAATATGGGTTGTTAAAGGAACGGTTCGCCGCACTTCTGACAGACGGGCTAAGGGCAGAGATGCTTGAAGAAGCCGGATACAGGACGCAGATACTTGAATTCATCGATATGGAGCATACTCCGAAGAATATCCTTATCCGTGCCGTGAGGCAGCCTCTAAAGATAAAAAGACATACAGGATATGAAAATACAGTAGAATTTATGCATGTAAAACCTACATTGCAGAAGCTTCTGTTTACCGGAACGGAAAAATATGAAGACAGGAATGAACACTAAAGCCAGGCATGGTGTCAGGCTGATTTATAAGATTTTGCTGGTGGTTGCAGTATTCATTGCGTCCCTGATATTCTTCGGCAGCGGTATAAAAGAAACATTGTTTAATAATGAAGAAGACATAACCACCATGAAAACGGCATCATTTCCCTTTATTTCCATGGAAGTGGCGGGATGTGAAATGAATCTTCTTCACGGATACGCCGCCAATCTTGACAGTCAGGTCATAAGGGAATGCATAACACCGATAACAGAGGGAAGAAGCTTTACCGTGAATATTAAAGACGGAGAAAGCGATGTAAAAAAACTTAAGTACGAGATTTTCAATCTTGACGGGAGACTCAAGGAGGAGGGGGATTATACCATTCTTGAGGATTCGGGAAAGAAAAGCGTTACAATAGACTTAAAGGAAATTTATGAGAGGGGAGCGGAATATATGCTCAAGATCACTCTCATAACCAATAAAAGCAGACGTGTTTATTATTACACGAGGATTAAGCTGTACGAAGACGGAAAACTGCAGGAGAAGCTTGATTTTATCATGAATTTCCACAGAAAGCTCCTGGATCCCAACGGAAAGAGAGCAGAGGATCTTATGGACTGGCTTGAACCGAACAGAAGTACCGATCACTCTACTTTTGCAAGCGTTAATATCAAATCAAGGCTTAACATGGTTTCCTACGGTGATCTTTCACCGGTTGTAATCTGTGAGCAGCTTCCGACGGTAACCGAATTCTATGAGAATTATGCTTCGGTACGCATTGATTACATACTCGGAGTTGAAACTGGGTTCGGCACGGAATACTATCGCACGGAGGAGCATTACAGGATAGGTCTTTCGGGAAACAAGACATATCTCTATAACTATGAGAGAAGCATGGAGGAGCTCTTTGATCCGGAGAATTTTTCTGTTTCGAAGAGGGCTTTTAAACTCGGTATCTGCAACGAAGATTCGATAAACACCGCAATAAGCCCCGAAGGTAAGTATATGGCGTTTGTCTATGGCGGCGAGCTTTTGTTCTACGATCTTGAAAACAATACTGTGTCGATGGCGTTCTCGTTCAGAAGCCGTGAACGTGATTTTGAACGAGAGATATACAATAACTATAATATAAAAATTCTTAGGGTACAGGATGACGGTACCATGGACTTTTATGTCAGCGGATATATGAACGCCGGTGAATATGAGGGCAGGGTAGGTATGGTCCTTTACACCTTTGACAATACGACGAAAACCAGGGAAGAAAGGCTGTATATGCCTATAAACAGTTCCCAGCAGGTATTTTCTTACGATCTTTCGGATTTTGCATATCTGGGAGACAAGCAGATATTCTATTTCTCTATTTACGACAGGATCTATGCGTATGATCTGGCATCGGCGGGACTGCAGGTAATTGCCGAGGGAGTTGACGCCGAAGAGATAGTATTCTGCGAGGAAGGAAATTATCTTGCGTGGAAAGAAAAAGGCAACAGTAAAAAGAAGGAAGCAATAAACATCCTTCACCTAGACAGTGAAAAACGTTACAGGATAGAGACTCCTGAAGACGGTATAAGGCTTTTCGGACGGATCAACGAAAACATCATTTACGGATTTGAGAAGTCCTCCGACGGGATAAAGCAGCGTGACGGTAGTATTGACAGACCGTGCTACACGCTTTTGATCGCGGACGGTACCGGCAAGATACTGAAGACCTATGATGAACAGGGCGTTTATATTTCCGATGTGGAAATAGGTGAAAACATTATTACGATAAAGCGTGTCGTGAGGAACGACGAGCATGATAAGTATGATGAGATAGAAAGCGATACGATACTGAACAAGCTTGACAAAAGAGAGAATCCCATACCCGTAATAAAACAGGTGACAGACCGTATGCTTACGGAATATTATGTCGGGATCCCTGAGGGGGTGGAGATTTCCGGGAAGCCTCAGATTGTAAGTGTGGGAAACCGGGTGCTTGACAAGGATACCATAGCCCGTATCAAGGAACCGGATGTTACTGAGAACAGGTATTATTCCTATTCTTTCGGAAGGATTATAGAAGCAACCGAAAATGCGGCTGAGGCCATAGCGGTTTCTGACTTCAATGTCGGTACCGTTATCAACAGGGAAGGCCGGCTTATCTGGGAGCGAGGCATAAAGATGCCAAGGACCGAGATAAAAGGCTTAAAGGGGATAAAGGCTGACGAGAACTTAAGCCCGGTTCAGGCAGCCATGAGCATGATTGCTGCATTCAGGGCATGTGAGCTGGATGTAAGCGGGTATGTTTCGGAAAACGAGAGTATTTATGATTTCCTGTGCCGGAACATGAAGCCTTCTGTTGTTGACATGACGGGAGCGGAGCTTGATGAGGTGTTGTACTGTGTATACAGACAGCATCCGGTCATTGCGGTAAGAGGAAACGGAGATATATGCGTTATTTATGCATATACTCCGACAGGAATAAAGGTTTACGATCCTTTGCTGGGCAGGAGTTTGGAAATAAATATAGCCGATGCAATAAAGGATTTTAAGATGAGCGGAAACATATTCATAGGATATGTTGATTAACAGGGAGGTTGAATATGGGTAAAAAAAGAGTGTTTCTTATCGTCATGGACAGCGTGGGAGTTGGGGAACTTCCCGATGCGGCAGATTACGGAGACGAAGGCAGCAATACCGTGAAGGCGGCTGCCACCAGCGGTTTCCTCGATATGCCCGTGATGAAAAGTCTGGGGTTTTTCAATATTAAGGGGATTGATGACATGTATGACGATATCCCTTTAGCTCCTAAATATGCGGTTTCGCGTCTTGCGGAACGCTCAAAGGGCAAGGATACGACCACAGGTCATTGGGAGATATCGGGTATAGTTTCAGAAAAGCCCATGCCGGTATTTTCAAGCGGTTTCCCGCAGGATTTCATAGATGAGTATTCTAAGAGATGCGGCCGTGGAATACTTTGCAACAAGGCGTATTCAGGTACGGCGGTCATTGCCGACTACGGCCGGGAGCATGTGGAGACAGGCAGCCTTATAGTATATACTTCGGCAGACAGTGTATTTCAGATTGCAGCGCATGAGGATGTTATCCCGGTCGAACAACTCTATGAATACTGCAGGATAGCTCGTGAGATGCTGCAGGGTGATCTGGGAGTCGGAAGAGTGATCGCACGTCCTTTTGATGGGGAATGGCCTTACAAGAGGACTTCGCACAGACATGATTTTTCTCTGGTGCCGCCTAAGGATACTATGCTTGATGTATTAAGCGGAAACGGCTTTGATGTGCTTTCTGTGGGAAAGATTATAGATATTTTTGCACAGAAGGGTATCACAGAACACGTCCGTACGGAGAACAACGAACAGGGTATCGAAAGAACCCTTGAATATATGGACAGGGATTTTGAAGGACTTGTATTTACTAACCTTGTAGATTTTGACATGGTCTACGGACACAGAAATGACGCGGAAGGCTATGCAAAGGCCCTTTCGTATTTTGACAGCCGCCTTCCTGAGATTCTCGGGAAGCTTAGAGATGATGACATACTTATGATCACGGCCGATCATGGGTGTGACCCCGTGACTCCGTCTACCGATCATTCAAGGGAGTATATTCCCCTGGTAGTATACGGAAAGAAATTAAAGACAGGAGTCAACCTCGGTACGAGGAGTTCTTTTGCCGATATAGGAGCAACGATCCTTGATTATTTCGGGCAGAAGATCACTATAGCGGGAGAGTCCTTCCTGAAAGAAATACTGAACGGGGAGATATTATGAGACTTGTGATTCAACGGGTGACATCGGCATCTGTTACTGTGGAGGACGATGTCATCGGAGAAATAGGTAAGGGGTTTCTGGTATTTATCGGCATCGGAAAAGAAGACAATGAAGAAACTGTCAGAAAATATGCCGATAAGATGATGAAACTTCGTATTTTTGAGGATGAAAACGGGAAAACGAACCTTTCTTTGGCACAGGTAAAAGGTGAACTGCTTCTTATCTCGCAGTTTACATTATATGCGGACTGCAGTTCAAACCGTCCCGGCTTTACACAGGCCGCTGCTCCGGCGGAGGCAGAAAGGCTTTATGATTATTTTGTCAGATACTGTAGGGAAAAAGAGGTCGCTTCTAAGGTAGAACAGGGAAGCTTTGGTGCGGACATGAAAGTGGCGCTTTTGAACGACGGACCGTTTACGATAATACTTTGATGAACGGTACAAAAATGAATTTACAGGAGAATGCCATGAAAAGAGAAACCACCGGCCTTGTTTATACAAATGACAGATGTATCGGATGTAACCGATGCATAATGGTATGTCCGGTCCAGGGAGCCAACAGATCGGTAATATCCGAAGGAAAGAATAAAATACTTGTCGATCCTTCAAAATGCATACATTGCGGAAACTGTATCAGGGAATGCCGCCATCAGGCAAGGGATTACATAGATGATACGGAAGCATTCATAAAAGATCTCGGAAATGAGAATATTTCCATAATAATCGCACCGTCATTCTTTGTTTTATATCCTTATACCTGTGGAAAGGTCATTAATTTCCTGCTTGATAACGGGATAAACTGTGCTTATGACGGAAGCCGGGGCGCGGATATAGCCCTGTGGGCGGCTTTGAAGTTTTTTGATGAGCATCCGGAGGGGGGATACATATTCCAGACCTGTCCTTCTTTCGTAAATTTTGTAAGAACTTTTTCCAAGGAGATGCTTGAAAGGATAATACCTGTTCAGTCTCCGCCCGTATGTCTTGCAAAATATATCCATAAATATCTGAACAATAATGACAAGATAGCGTTTATAGGTCCGTGTATCGCAAAGAAGGATGAATTTGATTCTCCGGAGACGAACGGTGAGATATCCTATAACATTACCTATGACCATCTTATTAAGGCAATAGGTGATATAGATATCAGCGGGTATTCGAACGATTTTGAAGGAAGAATGTATACGTTAGGCTCGGTTGTAGGGATCGTCGGGGGTATAAAGAGAAACCTTTCGAGATTCATTCCCGAGGATAAGTTTATTCTTTCTGTGGATAACGGAGTTTATTATCTTCCGTATTACGAGTATTACGAGAATCAGATGTTTAATGATGTTAACGCTCCTTTCGCGACAGATATAAACATCTGTGAACACGGTTGTATCGCCGGTCCGGGCACTGAGCGCATAGGACGAAATCTGGCAGAGATTGCCAGGGATTATGTAAAACTGAAGTCTGATGCGGTTGCAAAAAATCCTGAGCTTTATTCGGGGAAAAAGGACTATACGGAAAGAAAGAAGGCTCTTTATGAGATTTTTAAAGAGCTTGATCCCAAAGATTTTGAGAGGAAGTTTACCGGGAAATTTGTAAGGAAACAGACCATACCTCAGAGCGTTATAGATGAAACCTTCAACAACATGTATAAACCTTCCGCTTCAGACAGATGTATAGACTGTGGTTCGTGCGGATACGGTACCTGCCGTGAGATGGCTGAGGCTATAGCACTCGGATATAACCGCAGGGAAAACTGCGTTTATTTCGAGAGAGAAGAGAACAAGAGACTGTATCTGACGGATATTGTGACAGGCATACCTAATGTCAGTTATTTTAACGCAAGGCTTGCAGAGATAATCAAGAGCGATCAGGGCGGAAAATATGCGGTCGTATCCTTCTCTTTAAGCGGATGGGAACTTTTGAACGAACGTTTTACATATGCTGAGGGCGACAAGACTATCATAGAATATGCATCCATTGTTGAAAAGCTTGCAAAGGAAGATGAGCTTGTGGCACATCACGGCGGCGTCGATTTTCTTGCGGTCATAAATAAAGAGAGGCTGGAGCAGTTCCTTAATGATATCCAGAGCATAGTTGTTCATCCGAATGACGGTTTGAAGGAAATAGATTATCCGGTATCCGTTACCGCGGGAATATATATGATGAATGATTATGAACGTCTGGCAGGAACCGTTATCGGACGTACAAATATCGCCGCGGCAAATGCAAAGGAAGGCGGGGCTAATATCATAATCTATGACCAGAGCATGAAAGAGCAGCTGCTGGAAACAATACAGATGATAAAGGCCTTTCCGGAAGCACTTAAAAAGTGCGAATTTCAGGTATATTATCAGCCCAAAATTGATACCGTTACCTCGATGATGCACGGAGCTGAGGCATTGGTACGATGGAAGATAAAGAAGGAACTGGTGTCTCCGGCAAAGTTCATTCCGCTTTTTGAGAAGAACGGGCTTATCTGTCATCTTGATTTCTATATGCTTGAACATGTATGTCAGGATATAAGGAGATGGATAGACAGCGGTCTTGTACCGGTATGCATAAGCGTAAACTTCTCTAAGATACACTTTAAGGAAATGACCTTTGTTCAGGAGATTAAGAGAATAGTTGATAAATATGAGATACCTCATGAATATATCGAGATAGAGATAACTGAAAGCGCATATGAAGAGACAAAGGAAAACCTGAGGACCATTTTAAGAGAGCTTAACGTAATGGGATTTTCGACATCGATAGATGATTTCGGAGCAGGTTACTCTTCACTTAATCTTCTTTCGCAGTTTGATTTCCAGGTTCTCAAGCTTGATAAGGCTTTCCTTGATTCGGGAATAGAAGAGGAAAAGGTAAAGAATGTTGTTGACAGCGTTATTTCAATGGCAAAGAAGCTCGACATGAAGGTTGTTGCCGAAGGTGTTGAAAGACGGGAGGAGCTTGAACTGCTTCGAAAACTGTCCTGCGATCTTATACAGGGTTATTATTTTGACAGACCCATACCTACGGAGGATTTTGAGAAGAGATTGAGGATACCCGATTATTACAGGATCTGAAGTTGGCAATGCAATTGAAAGGCATTTTGCTGCTTGGTATATACACAAAGAAAGGAGTATATATGAATCCAGAGAATAATGAAAGCAGAACCGGTGTTACAGGTGAACCGCAGTATGAGGAATTTCCTGCCGACGGTCAGGTATATAATGCCGAACCCGTCGCGTATGCCGAGGCTGTTGCGGAACCGGTGGCTGAAGCGGTAGCTGAGCCGGTTTTTGCCGAGCCTGTGGCAGAGTTTGTAGTTGAGCCTGTCGTAGAAGCAGTGGCTGAACCCGTAGCGGAGTTTGCAGCAGAGCCTGTAGCGGAAGCAGTGGCTGAACCCGTAGCGGAGTTTGTTGCAGAGCCCGTAGCGGAAGCAGTGGCTGAACCCAAAGCGGAGTTTGTTGCAGAGCCTGTAGCGGAAGCAGTAGCTGAACCCGTAGCGGAGTTTACAGCCGAGCCTGTTGCAGAAGCAGTGGCCGAACCTGTAGCGGAGTTTGTAGCTGAGCCTGTGACCGAGACGGATGCTGAGCCTTTGTTTGCAAGACATACCGCAGAACCGGTTTATGCCTATCCGGAGCAGCAGACTGCGCCTGTTCAGGAACAGAATAACGGGTACAACAACGGTTATCCGTCAGAAAACAACGGATATGCGGTTGCGGAATATAATGCACCGGTACAGGACAATAATAATCCTACAGTAAATCCGCCGGAAAAAGGTAAGAAAAAGAAAGAAAAGAAAACAGATGGTAATTCTGTGCCGAAAAAGAAAGGGGGAGCTCTCCCTGCCATAATCGTTTCGATAGTGGCTGTCCTGATCATAGGAGCACTTTGTTTCTTCGGCTGGAAGGAATTGGATAAAAAGGATTCGCAGTTAAAACAGAAGGATACCGAATTCGAAGAAAAGACTGCGGAACTCACGCAGAAATCGGAAGAACTTGATAAAAAGACTTCCGAACTGGCTCAGAAGGAAGAAGAACTTAAAAAAGCCTTAGAAGAGAAAAGCCGGATTGAAACCGAAAGAGATCAGCTTTTGGCTGCGGACGCTGAACGTAAGCAGAAAGAAGAAGAGGCAGCAAAAGCCGATAACGGAGAAAAAGACGCCATTAACAATATGATCCGTCTTATGGACAGAACGGAGGACCTGATTGCTAAAGTAGGAACCGAATTTAACAGGAATCCGAGTACTGTATCCGAATATGAAGTGATAAAAAACACCATTGGCGGATATAATAACGAAATGGGCGCCTATATAAATGAATTTAATACGCTTACCGGTATTCCCCAGAATTTCCGTGACGCGGGAAAAGAATTCCTTGATTCTACAAAGGATTCTATTTCATCTACTCATGAACTGTTAGAATTTCTGATAGATTATCTAAAAATCACGGAAATGTTCCAGGATGTATATGATATGAATAATCTGAGCCGCTCATATGAGAATGCCGAGAAGTTCATCACGCTCATGGAAAGCTCAAAGGTGCCGGCATACATAAAGCCTATCTGGGACAGATGGAAAGATTCTATGGAAATCTCCAAAGAGGTATTAAAGAGGGTATATGAAGCTCAGACTGCTGGTGATTATCTGAGATTATCTTCTGCAAGCAATCTGCTTAACCGTCAGGTACAGATCATAAAAAATCTGATCAATGAAATGAGTGAGGTTGTGGACAGTGAGTTTGATTTCCTTAAGAACAGACAGCAGTATGCAGCAGGTCTCGTCGATCAGGCCAGATCGGCGGTTGAGCTTGACCCGGAAGCAAGGAAGGCCTACAAATTCAACTTTGATCAAAAAGGAGAAATGGTCTTAAATTATAAGGTAAAGGATGAGATATATCCTTCTCTCTATAATTCCTATAACTATGTCATATATGTGGAGGCAGGCTGTTACGGAGAGTCAAAGGATATCGTGGTTGAGTGTGAGATACCCGGACTGACACAGAAATTTGAAAACTCTTACAGGCTTGATTCGCTTGTAACACCCATCTATATTAAGCCTGTAGCGGTTGAAAGCACTCAGGATCTCAGCGTTGCATGGGATTCGACTGTGAAGATCACCGTCAAAGACAAGCAGGGCAATCTTCTTGATACCAAGTCATTCCCTGTTCATATCTGCAGCGAGAACGATTTCAAATGGTTTGATGATGAGTTTGGTGTTGCTACAAGGGATAACATCCTTTGTTTCCTGACACCTCAGTCTGAAGCAGTAACCCAGCTCAAACGTGATGCCATAGATATCCTTTCCGTTTGGACCGACGGTAAGGTTTCGGGAATTTATGGATATCAGGGGCCTGTATATGATACGTACACTGATACATATATTCAGGCAGCTGCTCTTATGTATGCTTTGTCAAATATGGGCGTCAGATATAACAATGATAATTTCTCGATTGACGGAGCAGGTCAGCATATATTGTTCCCTGCACAGGTTCTTGAGAGTAAAACGGGTCTTTGTATAGAAACCTCGCTTGTTATAGCAAGTGCGCTTCAGAGTGCGGGCTTCCACACATACCTGATATTCCCGCCCGGACATGCACAGGTAGCAGTAGAGACATGGGAAGGCTCAGGGGAGTATTTCCTGGTTGAAACGACAAAACTTCCGTGCGATGAGGACAGTATCATTGATTATGCAAATGCAATACTGAGCGGAGATATTTCGGGAGTCAGCGGAAGCGATGCTCCGGTTACTTATCTTAACAAAGAAGAATGGGCAGGATACTTAAGCAACAGTGTTGTTTATCATATAGACTGCAGTGACGGAAAACTTCTGGGTCTCACACCGTTTGCCAGATAAAAGAAAATCCTTGCAATTTTATGTAGTATAATATATAATGAACTGGTGCAGATGAAGATCGGCACCAGTTCAATTTTTTGGGTAAGAAGGGAGAATAATTATGGCAAAATATGTTTGTAGTGTATGCGGTTATGTATTTGAGGGAGATGCGGCACCTGCGGAGTGTCCCGTATGCCATGCGCCTGCAGAAAAGTTCAATAAGCAGGAAGGCGAGCTTACATGGGCAGCAGAGCATGTTGTCGGTGTGGCAAAGGGTGTCAGCGAAGATATATTAAATGATTTAAGAGCAAACTTTAACGGAGAGTGTTCAGAAGTCGGTATGTATCTGGCTATGTCCAGAGTAGCATTCCGTGAGGGATATCCCGAGATTGGTCTTTATTGGGAAAAGGCCGCTTACGAAGAGGCAGAGCATGCAGCTAAGTTTGCAGAACTGTTAGGCGAGGTAGTTACCGATTCAACAAAGAAGAATCTTGAGATGCGTATAGAAGCAGAGAATGGAGCAACAGCAGGAAAGACTGATCTTGCAAAGCGTGCGAAAGCTGCAAACCTTGACGCAATCCATGATACGGTTCATGAGATGGCAAGGGATGAGGCAAGACACGGCAAGGCATTCGAAGGACTTTACAAGAGGTATTTCGGATAAGCTTAAGTCTTTGTTAAAAGACTTGAAAATCAGGTTTTGAAAGCATAAGGGCACATATCTGTCATACGCAGGTATGGGCCCTTTTATTTTTTCTACCCTGTCAAGAAATAACATCTTAAACACAATATAGTAAATTGCCTATACTATTACTCTCTATTACACTATTAAATGGAGATTTATATGATCCTGATCTGCCGTTATTATGCGGTATGGAGGTAGTAATGAAAAAAGGAATATTTTCCAAAGCGGTTTTAAAACTGCTTGAAGAAAACGGAATAAAAGAAGACGACATATTTGCGGCTTCGCCCGTCGATATGAATACGGAATGTGAATATGCCGACGGATTTGTGGTGGTGACGCTTGAAAAACTGGCGATCATCACATCACCGCCGGATATCACCGAGGTTCGTTCATTTAAAGGCTATATGACCAAGCAGACTCCGTTGCAGAAGGATGAGAAGCAGTGGGCGTTGAAGCTGTATGAGCTTGATAAAGTGGAAGCCTTAAAGACAGAGCTTCAGGTGGCATGCAGCGTTCTGGTAGCGGATATTGACGGTATAACTTACAGACTTATCGCATTCTCAAATCTATACAAGAGAGAGATGCATAAGCTGATAAGAACATTTGACCGTTTAAGTGCCGAGCTTAAGAGTGGTGATAAAAAAGAAGGCGGTCCCGGCGGAGAATTTAAAAAGGATGAGGATAGCGGATTATCAAAGGAAGAACGTCTTGAAAAGATAAAGACCTACGGTAAGGAAGAGGAAGGCGAGAAAAACGAATACTGTCCTATTTGCGGCATGATGTATCCCGACAGGAGCAGAAAGGTATGTCCGAGATGTATGGACAGGAAATCAATCTTTTTCAGGGTGCTCGGATATTTCAAGCCTTACAGAGGCAGGATAGCGGTCATGTTTACATGCTATATCCTGACTTCGCTTTTAAATCTGGTATGGCCCTATCTTAACGGTACGATCCTTTATGATAAGGTTCTTGCAAAGAACAATGAGTTTTTAAAACAGTTCGGCATAGAGGACAGTAAGTACATTACAGCCCTGTTGATGGTGGTTCTCACGATGCTTATGACAAGGGTTACGCTCATTTTCATAAATATGCTTCAGGGTGTATTTGCAGCTAAGATAGTTACCGGTGTTGTATGTGACATGAAAAAGAGCATTTTCGGGAATATGGGAAAGCTGTCGATAAGCTTTTTCAGATCACGTCAGACGGGAAGTCTTATGACGCGTGTCATGAGTGATGCGGACAGAGTTACGGGTTTCTTCATAGACGGATGTCCTTACATATTTATTAACGGACTGATGATCATCGTTTCACTGGTAATGATGTTCAGTATAAAGTGGCAGATGACACTTATGGTCATTTTCATTATGCCTTTCGTAATGCTTATAGGCTTGAAGCTGAGACCTAAGGTTTGGACTCAGTTCGGACACAGGCACAGAGCCGAGCGTGCGGTAAACAGCCAGGTAAACGATAACCTGACCGGAGCCAGGGTTGTAAAGGCTTTCGGGCAGGAGAACAGGGAGACAAACAGATTTGAGAAGAATAACCTAAGGTTAAGGGATGCCGAGATGAGCATCGTCGGGACGCAGAATCTTGTAAGAGGTTCTTACTCGGGCATATTTGAGTTCCTGAATATTTCTGTATGGCTTATCGGTGTTTATCTGATAATGGTAGCAGGAGAGATAGAGCTTGGAGTACTCATTACTTTTGTAGGTTATATAGGACAGCTCCAGGGTCCCATAAACTTTTTCTCGAGAATATTCCACTGGTGGGCCGACAGTATGAACAGTGCCCAGAGAATGTTTGAGATAATTGATTCCGTACCGGAGATCAGAGAGGCGGAAAATCCCAAGACACTCGAGGATCCTAAGGGAAGGATAGAGTTAAAGAATGTATCCTTCGGATATGAGGTAAACCGTCCTGTTTTAAAGGAACTTAATCTTGAAATAAAGGAAGGCAGCATGCTGGGGATCGTAGGACGTTCCGGTGCGGGAAAGACCACGCTGGTAAACCTTATCTCGAGAATGTATGATCCGCAGGAGGGACAGATACTTATTGACGGTACCGATATAAAGGATCTGTCGTTCAAGTCCTTAAGAAGAAACGTTGCGATGGTTTCTCAGGAGACCTATATATTCATGGGAACCGTTGAGGAAAACATAGCGTATGCTAATCCTTCGGCTTCACATGCCGATGTTATACGTGCGGCTAAGCTTGCGAGTGCTCATGAATTCATAATGAGGATGCCCGACGGGTACGATACCAGGATAGGTTCCTCGGGCAGGGAGCTTTCGGGCGGAGAGAAGCAGCGAATTTCAATAGCAAGAGCGATACTCTCAAATCCCAAGATACTGATACTCGATGAAGCAACAGCTTCTGTTGATACTGAAACCGAGAGGGATATACAAAGATCGATCGCATATCTTATAAAGGGAAGGACGACGATATCCATAGCGCACAGGCTTTCAACCTTAAAGGATGCGGACTATCTTGTCGTAATAGATAACGGGAAGATAACGGAACGCGGAACCCACAAGGAGCTTGAGGAGCTTAAAGGAACGTATTTCAAGCTTATGGAACTGCAGCGTAAGGCGCTGTCACTTAGAGGCGTTATGGAATAGTTTTTTATGGAAAGGAATAAAAATGGGAAGATTTGACAGAAACAGAGGCGGCTTTGACGGTGGTGAGGATTTCAATCTCGAACAGATGGAGAAAGAAACCGAAGAGATGCTGAAGATGCGTTTTCTCGATAAAAAGAATGCCGAGTTTAAGGCTACCGGCGGAGGATTCATATCGCTCAAGGTAGGCGATGAAGAGTATAAGAGGGTACAGGTCGTGAGGATGTTTCCTTTCACCGACCCCGATCATTATATTTCAATAAGGACATCGGATGAGAATTCAAAGGAAATAGGGATAATAAAGGATTTAAAGGATGTTACGAAGGAAACGGCAAAGCTCCTGACGGATCAGATGAACATCAGGTATTTTACGCCGGTCATCACTAAGATCATAAACATTAAGGATGAATACGGTTATGCATATTTCGATGTTGTGACCGACAGGGGTGAATGCAGGTTCACCATAAACATGGGAGGCAGCTCGGTGGTACATCTGACCGAAACGAGGATACTTATTTCGGACGTGGATGAAAACAGGTTTGAAATTCCGGATGTAATGGCACTGAGCACTGCCGAAAGAAAGAAGCTTGATCTGTTCCTGTGATAACGGGCTTAAACTGTTTCATGGGGATGTTTGGGATACGATCGGAGATCAAAAATGATACTGAAATATGATTTAAAGGACTCATATGTCGGGCTTTTAAAGCTTGAACCCGAAGAGACCGTTGTTTACTGCGTGCCGTATGACATTGCGGATGACGGCGGCTTTTTGAGGGATTCATATGTAGTCATCACGGAAAAACGGCTCTTTGTAATAGAAGAGGGAGTCTTGAAAAAAGAACTTAAGCTGGATGAAATATCCGAAGTTATAAGCGAGCCGATGATAGCCTGCGGAGTGCTTTTCTACACTCAGAAAACCGGAGAAAGCAAGGATGATTTTTCCGAAAACATACTTGTTCGGTTTTCGTCAAAGCATCTTTCAAGATTTGCATATATTTCAAGGGGCTGCAGACTGTTAAAGGAAAACCCCGAGGCAAGGGTTTTCAGTAATGAGAGTGAAACAACCTGTCTTAAATGCGGAAGAGCCCTGCCCGGGACAAAGGTGTGCCCGAGATGTTCAAACAAAAAACGGGGCATGGTACATGAGCTAAAAACCATGATAGCTCCTTATAAGAAAACCATGGGTGTGATCATGATCTTCATGCTCCTTGCGACATGTGTGACACTGTTCAATCCGTCAATGCAGAAGGTGCTGATAGATGATGTGATAAAGAATGGTGATAAAACCTTCTTAAGTGCTCTGCCGGTGTTGTTGGCTATGTTTGCTATGAGCGGCGGCATCATATTGATAAACATCATGAAATACTATCTGTGTTCAAAGCTCGGAGCAAATGTCAGCACGGATCTGAGAAGAAAGCTGTATCAGAAGATCCAGCTTCTCTCACTGTCGTTTGTTAATGACAGAAAACCCGGTGAGCTTATGAACAGGGTGGTAAACGATACGGCAAGAGTAAAGGAATTCATAAACGATACGGCATGTGACCTGCTTACGGTCGGGGTTATCTTCGTATTTGATGTAGTGTTCATGCTTATCTTAGACTGGAAGCTTGCGCTGCTTGCATTTGCTTTCATACCCGTGACGGTTCTCATATCAATGAGCTTCAGGAAATTTGTCCATAGGCGTTTTCATATGCAGTGGGTGAAATCAGATAAGATCCACAGCAATCTGCAGGATGTTATCTCCGGCATGTCGGTAGTTAAATCCTATGGTAAGGAAGAAGAGGAGTCACAGCACTTTAACGAAACGGCCGAGGAATTTAAGGAAGTTCAGTTCAATAACGAGAAGTTCTGGGCGGTATTCTTTCCGGCTATGCAGTTCATGGTCAGTGTGGGAGTTTATTTTGTAACCTACTTTGGTGGAGTAAAGGTGCTTGATGAGACCAAGACGGTTGGAGAACTTATACAGTTCATAACATATTCTTCAATGCTTTACCAGTATGTCGGCTGGCTGACGAACCTGCCGAGACAGCTTATGAACCTTGTGACAAGCATGGAGCGTATCGGTGATATAATGGATCAGGAGCCGGATATCTTTGATACGGATAAATCGGTTGAACTTGCTGTAAAGGGACATGTAGAGTTTAAGGATGCTTCCTTCGGATATAAGTCATATAAACCCGTACTTGACGGTATTTCTCTTGACGTAAAGCCCGGTGAGATGATAGGTCTTGTCGGAGCTTCCGGTACAGGAAAATCCACCCTGATAAATCTTATCATGCATCTTTACGAGGTGGATAACGGTGAGATACTTATCGACGGTGTGAATATCAGAGACATAAAGCTTGAGAACTATCATTCGCAGATAGGTGTCGTACTTCAGGAGACATTTCTGTTTACGGGTACGATACTTAACAATATAAGATTTGCACGTCCGGATGCAACCTATGAGCAGATTATTCAGGCGGCAAAAATGGCTAATGCACATGAGTTCATTTGCAGGACTCCGGATGGATATAATACTTACTTAAGTGAGCGAGGATTCAATCTTTCCGGAGGTGAGAGGCAGAGGATCGCGATTGCAAGGGCGATACTGAATAATCCCAAGCTGCTCATCCTTGATGAGGCTACCGCAAGCCTCGATACCGAAAGCGAATATCTGATCCAGAAGGCTTTGGAAAGACTGACTAACGGCAGAACGACCTTTGCCATAGCGCACAGGCTCTCCACACTTAAAGATGCTGACAGGCTCGTGGTCATAGATAATCATCACATAGCCGAGGTTGGCACTCATGACGAGCTTATGGCCAAGGGCGGCATATACGCCGGACTTGTAAACGCCCAGCTCGAGATGAATGCGGAAATATGATTCTTTTTTCCTCCAAACACCGAGAAGAAGCGATTTTATTTAAAAAATCGCGGGATTAGTTACTGTCATTCTGAGCGAAGCGAAGAATCTTTGGTCTTTAAGGAATAAGATTCTTCGCTGATGCTCAGGATGACAAAATTTTTTCCCTTTAGCTACTCGCCACTTTGAACATTCTGTCATTATATTTTGAAACCGTTTCAACAGCATATTTTATGGATTCTTCCAAGAGCTCCTTTGAAATGATGCTGTTCCTGAAAGGTATGGCAACCCTGAATACTACTTTGCCCTTTTCTTCGTTATAATCGTAATTGCCTGCATAGAGATCGTTATAGTTTATCTCACAGACAAGTCGTGCAAACTCAGAGGCCTTTGTGGGCGGTACATCAAAGGGCAGAACGGAAAACAGGGTAACCAGTCCGTTCTCGGGATATATGGATAACTTGACATGCGCTTTAAAAGGCTCGGCGTTAAAGTCTCCGTCAATCTGGTGCTTTTCTTCATTTATAACTATCGAATCCTTGCGGGCAGAGCTGTTGAATATATCCTTTCCGATGGTAAACAGCCTTGAAACCGCCATGTTTAATTCTGATTGTGTCATGGTCTTCTCCTCTTTTTTCAGAAACCTATGCGTGATTTTATTGCAAGCTTTTCGGAAAACTCCTTTTCGCTTGATGCGGCAATGAAATCTTCTTTTTTAAGTGTTATGTCCTTGTAGCCGGACATGGATGAACGCATGGCGGCTTTTGACCAGCAACGTTCATAAAGGTTACGGACAAAACGTGCATTTGCGAATTCGGCCGACTGCATGTAGTCCTTTGAAAGAGAATCAAAATATTCTGAAGCGGCATTGGCGAATTCCGTGTCATATTTAAAATGCTTTTCAACAAAGGACATGAAAATGTCATAGAGCTGTTTTCTGTCATAGCTTTCAAATTCCAGCAGGAACGGCATACGGCTTCTTAAACCGGCGTTGCCTTCCATAAGCTTGTTCATGTCATCTTTATATCCTGCCATGACTACTACCATGTCATCACGGTGGTTTTCCATCTCCGAAACCAGAGTCGTAAGTGCTTCACGCCCGTAATCGGAGTTCCTGTCGTCACCCTGATAAAGGGCATAAGCTTCGTCTATGAAGAGTACCGAACCGTATGCGTCACGACAGATGGCGGATGTCTTGGGAGCGGTCTGTCCGATGTATTCACCGCAGAGGTCACGTGCGGAGTATTCGAAGAAATAGCCGTTTCTTAAGATCCCATTTTCCCTGAAAATCTGTCCGAGTATCCTTGCAACGGTTGTTTTTCCCGTACCCGGAGCGCCTGCAAATCTCATATGCAGACAGGGCCTGTCCATGGTCTTGTTTTCTATGGCAAGCTTTACCTGAGCAACAATCTCCCGTATCCTTTCCGAGATTTTTTCCATACCTATAAGCTCGGCAAGAGCGTCAAAGCCGTCCTTTGTCTTTTTGTTAAATGTAGGAGAAAGTTCCAGGATATCGTTCTGAAGTATGAGCTTGTTATCGATAGTCTTGTCCTCTGCGTTTCCTTTCAGAGAGTCGGATTTGGCCTTGAGCCAGAGCATCTCGTATACTACCTTCATTACAGACTGGATGCCGTAAAATCTGCCGTCGCTTTTTTCCTCGCAGATCCTTGAGAAAAATACGTCCCAGACAATATCCTCTGCAGAATAGCCGGCCTGAGTTACGGCTCTGACCGCACATTCCTTGAGCTCTTCATTATTGAACGGTTGGACGGATATTGCCCTTATATAAAGGATATCCGCAAGTACTTTACGTATGCTGTTGAAGGCGTCGGGCTCGAGAAAAGGTATCCTGAAGAAGAATATATAGGACTCCTGAACAGCTACAAGCTTGGTAAGGAAGGTTTTCAGCTCGTTGTGCTTTGACTTCTCAAGATACTCGCTGATATCGAGACATACCAGCTTGTCCGTTTCGTCTTCGCTGTAAAGAGCTTCTATGGCTTCGGGGATTGTCATCGAGTCGGGCTCTGATTTTGCGGAAAGCCTGATCTCGACTACAGGCTGTTTTTCACTGAACTTGAACAGTTCAAGGTCTTCTATAAGCTGTTTGAAATCGTCAAGAGCAGTGGACAATCCGTATCCGTCATCGACGGAAATGAGGAAGTTCTGAAAGAGGAAGCTTTTGTATATCCCGTTTCTTTTTATCTGGGGAGAAACAAGAAGTATCTCTTGACAGAGTTCCTTGAACTCCTCCCAGCCGACCTTGTCTGTAATGTTTTTAAAAGAATCGTAAACTGAGGGTGCATTTGCTCCGATTTCGGAAACCTGAGCGGAAAGTATGCCGTCACAGCTTATGATATAGGTGTTTTCTTCTGTTTTGACGATAAAACGGTCTTCCGGAAGACCAACTGCTTCGATAAGTATCTGAAGTATGATCTTCCCGGCACCCTCACAACCTTCTGCCTCGGCTTTGAAACTTAAGCGTGTCAGGCTTTCCTCATCTATGAGCATATCCTGTAGTGATAAAGCCTGTATCTTATTTTTGATATCCTCTATAGGCAGAACCTCCGAATACTGTCTTGTAAGTACAAAATCGGGTTCGAGGGTAATCTGTATGTTAACTATCATTTTATATTCTCCCTTTGATTTGATACTATTATTTTACACCAAAGCGAATGAACTGTCAAAGTAAAGTTATTTATCGGGTTATAAGATCATGGACATTATTCTCCTGAAAAAGGTTGTCAAATACGGCGTTTTTTGATATACTTTAACATATGTTAAAAACTTGGGAAAACATATATCATATATTTCACAAATTGAAAAAGGAGGAGGGATAAAGTTGAAAAACAGACACGTTGGCTCGATAGGAAAAGCGCTTTTATGTATTTTGCTTTTGGTTATCGTAATGGTTTTCGGATTTACGGCATGTAAAAAGAAAAACAGATCAAACAATACTGATGACAGCAAATCCGAGAGCAGTTCTTCCGGAAAGAATACGGAAAAAGCCGAAGGCGAGGATGGTTCGGACAACGAAAACAAGGATGAAAAAACCGAAGCTGATAAGCCGGATGAAAAAATCCCGGATAACAAAGAAAATAATGAAAATAATGACAGCAATGATAACAACGGAAATAATGATACCGTCACTTATGACAATCTGGTAAATGAGGGATCGTCATATTTTTATTCGGGTGATTATACGCAGGCGATAAGTACTTTTGAAAAGGCCGTAAACTTGGATCCGTCCAGAAGCATGGCATATATACAGATGTATTATGTATATTTGAATATCGGCGACATTGATTCTGCGGAAGCTGTGGTAAACAGAGGACTCTCGAAGGTAACGGACAACACCGGCATACTTACCCTGAACATTCTCAGTGAAGGTATAAAGAAGGAGCGGGAGAAACGTAACGGTACTTCCGAAGATATTACACTTACCGTATGGTGTACATCGGATTATACTATGTATCGCAGCTCATTTACCAACGCGATAACGGATATGCAAACGAGATTCCCGAATATTCATGTTAAAACGGAAAGCTTTGAGATCGAAGCCTATAAAGAAAAACTTAAGGCTGCGGTACAGTCGGACGATCTGCCCGATATCTTCTCTACGTGGACAGGTTCCTTCTTAAAGGAGTTTGTGTCTAAGGACAGGATATATTGTCTTGATGATGCTTTGAAGGATTACATAGGAAAAGACATAGATAAAGGAAAGTTTAGTTCCGCGACATTTGGCGGAAAGATATACGGTGTCCCGATGAATATGAATGTCGCTGTTCTCTTTGCCAATATGGATATATTGGAAAAGGTCGGATATTCTTATATACCGCAGACGTATGAAGAATTAGTGGACTGCTGTGACAGGCTTCTTGAGGCAGGGATCACACCTTTTGGCTGTACCGGTAATGGGGTAGAGACTTGGTGCGTATCCGAATATTTTGAGTCTATGGCTGAAAAAATCATCGGGGCGGATTCACTGAGAAAAATGTTTATAGGAGAAGAAACGTATGATAACAGCGGATTGGCTTTGGCGGTGGATCTGCTTTGCGGCATGATCGGGCATGGATATTTTGATCCCAATGCTGTGAATCTGGGTAATGAAGAAGTCAAGGACAATTTTATCAAGGGACAGTATGCCTTTTATCTGAACGGTTCCTGGAATTGTGCCGATTTCTGTTATCGCGCCGGCTTTAAGATACAGGTTGCGGAATTCCCTGTTATAAACAGTTCGGAAGCATCGCTCGGACAGTTTGTCGGAGGACCGTACGAATGTCTTTCTGTTGCCCAATCTTCCCGTTATGCATCTGCTGCGGCAGAATATGCCGTTGAGCTTGCAAAAGCAGTCAGTCATTACGGATATCTTGAAGGCGTGGGGCTTCCCGCATGGAACGTAGATTATGATGACAGTGCGGTTAATTATATTGCCAGACAGGCGGCTGAACTTTGTAAAAATGCCGAATTCTCATGTTTTGCCGATTGTACTATGACGGCTGATGAAACCGTGATTTATTACAAATATTTATCGCTTGTTTTTTACGGCGGAATTAACGGCGGAGAATTCATTAAAGGACTTACTTCTGATATAAGGTAAAAAAGAAAATGCCGGAGATTGGCGGATATGATCTAACCGCTTATCTCCGGTACTTTTCTATGGAAATTTGCATATGCAGCTCTATCTGTTGTTATCTCTTACAGGGTAATCATTGTTGCAATTGTTGTAATTATTGCTGTTGTAATTATTGTAACCGTTGTTATAGTTGTTATGATTATTGTTATAATCATAATTGTTATAACGGTTATAATCGTTCTGCCCCATATCCTGCGGCATGATCAGACCAAAGATAAAATATAGAAGAAGTCCCGAACCGAAACAGCAAATCGCTATTGCCCAAATGATCCTTACAAGTGTCGAATCGATGTGCAGATATTGAGCGATACCGCCGCATACGCCTAAGATTTTTTTATCCCTGCTGCTTTTAACCAATCTTGTTCCCATAATAACCCTCCTGTGTCCATGCCGGTAGACATGGCTCATTATATTTTTATAGTATTCGCACCGGATCCGATGTCCGCCGTGTTTCTTTTGTTTATGTGCTTATTATACTACCTTAAAAACTTTTTTACAGATGTTATGATGGAGAAATAAACGTGTTGTTTTCCCTTCGTAAAGCGAAATAAAAACAATCTTTTTATCGGAAACCGATTGACAAAAGAAGAATTACATATTATAATTGCGCTAGCTCTGACACCGAAACAGTTGTTAAGGTGAAAGAAAATGCAGTATACGGTATGTTCCGGCACGGGAAAGATATGTTCTGCCTGATGTCGCATGATCGTGAAGCAAATTCTGTTTGCTTACAGATATTTCTTTAATAAAGAAAGATCATCTGTAAATAGCAAATGAACACAAAGGATAAAACTGCATGTAAATGAATTGACAATTTTCGGGTATCAGGGCTGCATCCGCTTGGAAGCAGTCCTTTTTAAATTGTTGGCTGAGCAAACGGTCACATAAGAGAGATTGCTCTTGAAATGTCCGATAAATATACTTAAAAAACGGAGAAAAGAAAATGAAAAGCAGAGTTGCAGTAATATCGATAATACTTGAAGATGTTTCCTCGGTAGAGAAACTAAATTCCATCCTTTCAAAATACCGGGAGAGGATAATCGGGAGGATGGGACTTCCATACAGGGAAAAGAACGTTAATATTATATGTGTTGCCGTAGATGCTCCCGAGGATGAAATAAACAGTATGACGGGGCAGATAGGCCGGTTAAACGGAGTATCAGCGAAAACAAATTATTCAAATGTAATGTCTGAATTGGATGGATAGTATTTTTACGGCAGATTATTAAGGGGCTGACTAAGGTGAAAAAAAAGACAATTATAATACTGATCATACTTCCTGTTATAACAGCACTTGCAAGTTTATGTATCGGAAGGAATTCCGTAAGTCCGGCAGATGTATTTAAGGCATTGACAGGTTCACAGGACATACAGGGAAGCGTCAGGATAACCATTCAGAACATAAGACTTCCCAGAATCCTGCTTGGTCTGTTATGCGGCGCGGGACTTTCGGTTGCAGGCTGCAGCTTTCAGGGATTTTTCTCAAATCCTCTGGCAACTCCGGATACAATGGGAGTTGCGGGTGGCGCAAGCTTCGGTGCAGCGCTTGGACTGCTGTTTGGATTTAACATGATCGGAGTACAGGTTTTATCCCTTTGTATGGGACTGGGCGCGGTTCTCATGACCAGGCTTGCAGCTTCGGGAAGGGAGCATGGACCGGCAGTGCTCATAATTTCAGGCATAATGGTCGGAGCGCTTTTTTCGGCGCTGGTTTCACTGGTTAAATTTATTGCTGATGCGGAATCACAGCTTCCTGCCATCACCTATTGGCTGATGGGGAGCCTGGGGAGTGCGGGATATAAAAATCTTGCCATAGGAGCTCCGGTGATCATAGCCGGGATTGTTGTGATCTTTCTTCTCAGGTGGAGGATGAACCTGCTCTCTCTTTCGGAGGACGAGCTTACCGCTTCAGGGACAAACGTAAAGCTTTTAAGGTCTCTGGTTGTCATTTCTGCAACGGCTGTGACAGCATCAGTGATTTCCATGTGCGGCCAGGTAGGCTGGGTAGGCCTTATCGTACCGCATATGTGCAGGCTGATCTGGGGACAGGATAACAGAAAGCTTATACCCGCTTCGATATGTATCGGGGCAGCGTTCATGGTAATAGTCGATACGGTTGCCAGATCTGTTAGTGCGTCCGAGATACCGGTGTCAATACTTACTGCGATCATCGGTGCCCCTTTCTTTATCATGATACTTACATCAAGGAAGAAATTGGTGTCTGTTTAAATTGATAAAATGATGTTAAGTAGCTGTCATTCTGAGCGAAGCGAAGAATCTTAAGCTTTATCAGATAACATCCTTCGCTGACACTTAGGATGACAGATTAAAAGGATTGCTGTTATAAATTGGGTTTAGATAAGCCAAATGCGGTTCATTGGGTGGAAAAATGAAAATACAGACCGAAAATGCTTCGTTTTCTTATGAAAACAGAAAAGGTGGCAGGACAATCTTTGATAAAGTTAATACGTCCCTTGACGGAGGACGGATAATGGCGATACTTGGGCCTAACGGAAGCGGAAAGACAACGTTCTTAAGATGCCTTATGGGAATGCTGAAGTGGACGGACGGGAGAAGTCTTTTTGACGGGCGGGATACAAATACCATGAGCCCCAAAGAGTTCTGGGAAAAGGTCAGCTATGTTCCTCAGCAGCGCATGGCAACTTCCGGATATTCAGCATTTGAAAACGTGCTTCTTGGCAGGAGCGGGCAGGTGTCGTTTTTTGGAACGCCGGGGAAAGCCGATATCGAGGCAGCGGAAGGAATAATGGAAGAACTTGGCATCATCGAATACAGAAACAGACCGTGCAGTTCTTTAAGCGGAGGAGAGTTTCAGATGATTCTGATAGCAAAGGCATTGGTTTCCAACCCAAAGCTTCTGATACTTGACGAGCCCGAATCGGGGCTTGATTTCAGAAACCAGCTGATAGTCCTGAACACCTTGGACAGATTAAAGGAGAAAGGCATAAGCTGTATATTCAATACACATTACCCGAAACACGCTCTTCAGAAAGCGGATGTTTCACTGATACTCGGAGGCGAAAAACCGATATTCGGGAAGACCGGGGAAGTGGTTAATGAAAAGAATATTGAGAACGTGTTCGGTGTCAGGGCTGTAATAAACGAGTTGGTGGTGGACGGTGAGACCATAAAGAATATCGTCCCCCTGTATGTGACCGGCAGGAAGGATTAAGTGTTGTCCTGCTGAATCGGTTAGTAATCATGTTTTGTCATCCCGAGCGTCAGTGAAGGATCTTATCGCGTAAGGTTAAAAGATTCTTCGCTTCGCTCAGAATGACATCTGTAAATGGTTGTTCATAACAGGCTTATCGGGAAAGGAAAAAAGGTTCGTTTCCCGGAGAAATGAATTATGAGGTGACAAACTATATGAGAAAGATAGCAATATACGGAAAAGGCGGAATAGGAAAATCGACTACGGTTTCGAATGTGGCTGTAGCCCTAAGCAGGAAGGGTTATAAGGTCATGCAGATAGGCTGTGATCCCAAGGCTGATTCAACCATGGCACTCAGGAAGGATAAGGAGATAAAAACGGTGCTCGATCTTATCCGGGAGAAAAAGAATGACTTTGATCATACGGATATGGTGACGGTAGGCGCGGAAGGCGTGCTGTGTGTTGAAGCGGGCGGACCTACGCCGGGAGTAGGATGTGCCGGAAGAGGTATAATAGCGGCACTTGACAAGCTGAAAGAAAAAGGAGCCTACGAAATATATAAACCTGATATCGTATTATACGATGTTCTCGGAGATGTTGTGTGCGGCGGATTTTCAATGCCTATGCATGCAGGCTACGCCGACTGCGTATATATTGTAACCTCGGGAGAAAACATGGCGATACATGCAGCTGCAAACATAGCAATGGCCATAGATAATTTCAGGTCGAGAGGATATGCTTCACTGGGCGGGCTGATACTAAACCATCGCGATGTTAAGAATGAAAGACAGAAGGTAGAAGAGCTTGCCTCGGACTTTAATACTCAGATTATAGGTGAGCTTACCCGAAGCGAAACGGTAAGCCTTGCAGAGGAACTCGGAAAGACTGTCATGGAAGCATTCCCCGACAGTGACATGGCAAGAGAATATGAAGCGCTTGCGGATAAGCTTATAGGATATTAAGGTCAAAAGCCCAAACACCGGGAAGAAGCGATTTACTTTGAAAAATCGCGGCATCCGGGGTGAAAAAAATTTGAAGAGAAAGGGACGTCGTGATCCGACCGGATAAGATATGCTGAAAAGAGTTGGAAATAAAGAAATAACTGAAGACGGTTCAGTGATAAGACTGGGGGATTCGGTTTTTCCCGCACCTTTTAAAAGCGGGCTTGAATATGCTTCGCCGGCAAGAGGAACTTGGAACATTGTACATACGGGTATGCTCGTCCCGGAAACACATGAGATATTCGTTTGCGCGGCAAGCTGTTTGAGGGGTGTGGTGCTTACGGCTGCAGAGATGGATGCCATGGACAGATTTTCGACCGTTGAGGTACGCGAAAACAACCTATTGGAAGGAAATCTTGAGGAACTGTTGATCGATGGGGTAAGCGACATCATAGTAAAGCTTGGGCAAAAACCGCCCGCAGTTCTTGTTTACACAAGCTGTGTGCATCATTTTACGGGATGCGACTGGAAGGTCATGTTCGGAACTTTAAGAGAAAGGTTTCCGGATATTGATTTTGTCGACTGCTATATGAACCCGACGTTGAGAAAGAGCGGGCTTACTCCGGATCAGATTATGCGTAGGCAGCTTTATTCACTGCTTAAACCTCGCAAAACGAACAGGAACGCTGCGGCAATAATAGGAAACGACCTGCCGACAAACAAGAACTCTGAGATTATTTCCGTTCTTAAGAAGTGCGGGATGAAGCTCCATGAGATAACCTCCTGCAAAACGTATGAAGAATACCAGGAGATGGCGGAGAGCAGTTTTTATATAAGCTATTATCCTTCCGCACGTGCGGGTGGGGACGAACTTGAAAAGAGACTTGGCGGGAAACACATATATCTTTCTTACAGCTGGGATTATGATAAGATAACGGATGCTCTTAACCGGCTTGAAATGCTGATGAGCGAAAACAAAGAAGATGATGCTTTTGAAAGCTTAAATGGATTTGTAAAAGAAAAGGCGGAATGCGAGAAGGCGTTTGACGAAGCCTTAAAGCTTATCGGGGATACTCCGATTGCGATAGATTACACATTTTGCCCGAGTATTACAACTGTTGCAAAAGCTCTCCTTGAACATGGCTTTAATGTCAGAAGGCTGTATGTGGACAGTTTCATAGGAGAAGAGAAGGAGGAATATAACTTCCTTAAGGAAAAATATCCCGAACTGATGCTTTATGCGACGGTCAATACCAAGTCAAGGTTCATGGCTCCGACCGGTGGCAGCGTGAGTGAAAAATGGCTTGCGATAGGTCAGAAAGCGGCATATTTCCTGGGTACGGAAAATTTTGTCAACATTGTCGAGGGCGGCGGCATGTTCGGTTTTGAGGCTGTGAAAGACACCTTGGAGCTTATGAAGGAAGCGTTTCTTAACGAAAAGGACATGAGAAAACTTGTACAGATAAAGGGTATGGGCTGCGGTTGCTGCGGTGAATGAAAGGAGAAAGGATTTGAAACAGACTTCGGGATTTATATCCACGTATTCCGCTGATACATTCGGCGTATGTTCGGCTTTGTTTGAGCTTGGCGGCATGGTGGTCATGCATGATGCTTCCGGATGTAACTCGACATATACGACGCATGATGAGCCGCGCTGGTATGATATGGACAGCATGGTCTATATTTCCGGACTTACTGAGATAGAAGCGATAATGGGTGATGATGCAAAACTGATAGCAGATATTACGGAAGCGGCAAAAGAACTCAGTCCCAGATTCATTGCCATAGTGGGAACACCGATCCCCGCCATGACGGGCTTTGATTTTGACGCTGCCTCGGCAGTGATAACGGCTGAAACCGGGATACCGGCGTACGGTTTTAAGACTACCGGTATGAGATCGTATATTTACGGAGCCGGAGAGGCATTCCTTAGGATTGCCGACTGTATGGTAAACAGGAATATAACAAGATCGGAGAATCAGTCGGTGAATATCCTTGGGCTCACACCTCTTGATTTTTCGATAAACAAAAGTGCGGAATCCATTATCGGTCATTATGCGAAAAAGGGATATGATATCATTTCGACATGGGCCATGGGGTGCACGTTGGAGGATATGAAAAAAGCAGGAGGCGCGCATATGAATCTGGTTGTTTCCGAGACGGGACTCCCGGCGGCCGTGCGATTAAAGGAACTGTTTGGTACGCCTTATTCGGTAGGTGTACCCGTTGGAGGAGAGGATATCGATATAACGGACATGTATCCGGCAGGAGATCCGGAAAAGAACAGATCGGCTGTTTTTTCGTCAGGAGACGGGGATGTTAAGGTGCTGATAATAGGTGAGGGCGTTTCCTCAAAATCACTTGCTAAATACCTGAATATAAAGACAGGCAGGAGCGTTGCTTCACTTACCGCCACAGACTTAAGCGAGGATGAGATATCAGAGACGATAAACGGTTATAAGAACCTGGAAACGGTTATCGCAGATCCGCTTTTTAAACCTTTGTGCAAATCATACGGAGATGAAAAAGGGATGAGCTTTGTCTCTCTTCCTCATGAAGCGTTTTCGGGAAGATTGTACAGGAAAGACATACCGGATCTTATAAAAGATGCAAACGAAATACTTAAAAGTATTCGGAAATAAAAAACAAATTACAAGGAGATAATGAAATGAAGAAACTATTGGCATTATTACTGGTATTAACGCTGTCTTTGGGAATTACGGCATGTTCATCGGAAGAAAAAAAAGAACCTGCCGCAGCGGAAGGAAAACATGTGGTAACGGATCATGCGGGAAATCAGGTTGAGGTTCCGAACACGATCAACCGTATAGTTGTTGCGGATATTTATCCGATGGCATCGGTGCTTACGGTATTCTTTGATTCGGCAGAGAAGATCGTAGGAATGGCACCTCCATGTATGAGTGCCGCAAAGAACGGGCTTTTGGGAGAGCTTTATCCCGAAATCTTAAATGCAAAGACGGATTTCATCGACGGTACGAACGTTAATGTCGAGGAGCTGATGAAGCTCAATCCCGATATCGTATTCTACAGTGCCGGAAGCAAGGAGGAAGGCGAGGTTTACAAGAATGCCGGCATACCCGCAATTGCCATTTCTCCCGGAAAATGGGGTTATGATGCAATAGAGACTTTAAACCAGTGGATTGATACACTTGTTCAGTTATTTCCCGAAAACAACAAGTCGAAAACCGTAAGGGAGTATTCGGAAAATACATATAAGCTTGTTCAGGACAGAGTAAAGGATCTTTCCGCCGATAAAAAGGTTAAGGCATTTTTCCTGTTCCAGTATTCCGATTCGAATATTATGACCAGCGGAAAGAAGTTTTTCGGTCAGTGGTGGTGTGACGCCATCGGTGCGGTGAATGCTGCCGAAGAGCTTGAAAACGACAACTCCGTAGCCGTAAACATGGAACAGATTTATTCGTGGAATCCCGAGATGATCTTCATCACGAATTTTAATACGGCATCTCCCGACAATCTGTACAATAACTCGATAGGAAATTATGACTGGAGTGAGATCAATGCGGTAAAGAACAAAAAGGTTTATAAGATGCCGCTCGGGATGTACAGGAGCTATACCTGCGGAGTTGATACGCCCGTAACGCTTCTCTGGCTGGCAAAGACAGCTTATCCGGATCTTTTTGAGGATATAAACATAACTGATGAGACAGTAAAATACTATAAAGAAGTCTTTGGTATAACGCTTACGAACGATCAGGCGGAAAAGATATTTAAACCCGTGAGCGAAGCGGGAACAGGTTTTGCGGGAAACGGAAAATAATGGTTTTCGGAGTCACAAAGGAGCATAATCCTTGTGACTCCTATATTTTTCTTGACATTTTTTGATTATGACTGTAAAATGAAATTCGGATCCTTGGGGAAACTTAAACGTACTGACAGTTTGCCGATAAAGATTACCCTTTTGTATAGAGGTGAAAAAATGGCTGTTTTGGTAAAAAACATTATGGAAAAACTGGTAATAGATAAATTGGATCAGATGATGCCAAGTCTTGGCTGCTGTTCCTGTGATATCTGTAAGACCGATATCCTGTGCTATGCATTGAACAGGATAAAACCCAAGTATGTTTCTACCGAACAGGGTGAACTCCTTTCAAGAGTTGATTCCATAAGTGTCAGTTACGGAGCTGCGATCATGACAGAGCTTGTTGCAGGCGCTGAGATTGTCAGAAAAAATCCCCGTCACAAAGTATAAATTTAAGTGATACAAGACCATATATTGTCTTTGTCTGGATCTGTTCGCATTATAGACCGATCGTATCGGTTGGTCTTATCATTGATATCTGAGATATAACCTGATTGTATTTAGATCTTTATAAGATTCCCTATAAAAACATTTGAATGGAGATAGGTTTATGGATTATACTTCTATGACTGTCGCACAACTTCGTGGTATTGCAAAAGAAAAAGGCGTTAAAAAGGCAACCTCTCTTAAGAAACAGGAACTTTTGAACGCACTTAACGAACTTGAAGAACAGAAAAATGCCGCTGAGATAAAAGAGGCTTCAGCAGTCCTTGAAGCGACTGCCGCTGTAGCATCAGGCGGGATGTCGGACAAAGAAGCGGAAAATGATAACGATAAGATTGAAATCGATACGGAAAGCATAGAAAGTGACGCGGCTTTGGCAGACGCGTCGGAAGATTCCTATGAAGAGGACTATGATGAAGAGCCTGCAGTAAATATAGTTAATGAGGAAGGACCGGAGGCGGAAGTAAACGGAAACGTTTCCGAAGAAAACGGGGAACAGGCATCATCCGGAGAGGAAACTCAACTGAGGAAAAAGGAAACTTTCGGTTATAACAGGGGAGATACAAAAGAGGGTATCCTGGAGATCATGCCGGACGGATACGGTTTTATAAGAAACATGGACTGCCTTCCGAGTGATATGGATGTTTATGTCGGTCGTGAGCAGATAAGGAAGATGAACCTTAGAAAGGGCGACCTTATCGTATGTCTCGTAAAGCAGAAGATACAGGGCGAAAAATTTAATGCCATGCTTTACTGTAAGACCGTAAACGGATTAAGACCTTACGAGGATGGCAGAAGGCCGAAATTTGAGAATCTTACACCGATATTCCCTCATGAGAGGATCAGGCTGGAAACTCCCGGGTGTTCTCCCGCTATGAGGATAATGGATATCCTGTCCCCTATAGGAAAGGGACAGAGAGGTATGATCGTTTCACAGCCGAAAGCAGGAAAGACTACCCTTTTAAAGCAGATAGCAAATGCCATAACAACAAACAATCCCGAGATACAGCTTCTCATACTGCTTATTGATGAGCGTCCCGAGGAGGTTACCGACATAAAGGAATCTATCGAGGGAGAGAATGTTACCGTAATCTACTCAACATTTGACGAGACACCCGATAACCACAAGAGAGTTGCCGAGATGGTTATTGAGAGAGCAAAGAGAATGGTGGAGCAGAAAAAGGATGTTGTTATCCTTCTTGACAGTATCACGCGTCTTGCACGTGCATATAATCTTACCTGTACTGCAAGCGGAAGGACTCTTTCCGGCGGTCTCGATCCGGCGGCTCTTCATATGCCGAAGAAGTTCTTCGGTGCGGCAAGATGTATGAGAGAAGGCGGCAGTCTTACCATTCTTGCGACCGCGCTTGTTGAAACCGGAAGCCGTATGGACGATGTTGTATTTGAAGAATTTAAGGGAACCGGCAATATGGAGCTTGTTCTTGACAGGAATCTTTCCGAAAAGAGGATATTCCCTGCTATAAATCTTCCAAAGTCAAGCACGCGCCGGGATGATCTGCTGCTTACCCAGGATGAGCAGGAGGCTAATGAAATAATCCGACATGCGTTTAACTCCGGAAGGGCCGAAAGCGTCGTAGAGAAGATAATCAGCGTATTTTCGAGAACGAGAAACAACAAAGAGTTCTGCGGTATGGTAAAGAAGACAAAGCTCTTATAAAAATCTTTGTGAAAAATCAAAAAATTTCTTGCATTTTTCATCTGAGCGTGATATAATCTGTTTCACTGTGTATCTGAAAGATAAGAAAATCAGTAAAAGATGAGGTGAAAAAATGAGAGAGAATGTACAGCCTACATATTATCAGGCAAAAGTTACATGTAACTGCGGTAACGAGTTCGTGACCGGTTCTACAAAGAAGGAAATCCACGTAGAAATCTGTTCAAAGTGCCATCCTTTCTATACAGGACAGCAGAAGTCAGTTCAGGCTCGTGGTGCTATTGATAAGTTCAACCGTAAGTATGGTCTGGGAAATAATTAGAATTTATCACTGAAGATTAAAGGTTGAGGTTATATTTTGCCTCAGCCTTTTTGGTTTATAATCGGTAATGAGAGAGAAAAACATTTCATTACACATATCTACAGGAGGAAGGAAAGCTCATGAAAGCATCCGGAATAGGTGGACAGGCTCTTATGGAAGGCGTTATGATGAAAAACGGTAACCATTATGCCTGCGCGGTTAGAAAGCCCGACGGAACCATAGAAGTGGATGACCAGCATACCACTTCCATAGGAGACAAATATAAGATATTTAAGCTTCCCATTATCAGAGGCGTTGTTACGTTCATAGAGTCGCTGACCATTGGTGTGAAGACTCTTACCTGGTCCGCAAGCTTTTTCGAAGAAGATGAAGAAACAGACAAGAAGGATAAGGAAGCTGAAATTAAGATAAATACCGATGAGACCGGCGAACAGCTGCCCGGACAGAATGCGGAACAGGAAAATACGGCTGAAGCTGTGCAGCAGCAGTCATCACAGATAAATAAAGCACCCAAGAAGGAAAAGAAAAAGGGTGAAGGTCTTATGATGGCGCTTCTGGTCGTACTGGCAATAGTTTTTGCCGTCGGACTGTTTATGATCCTGCCGTATTTCATATCTACATTATTAAAGAAGGTCATAGAATCGCAGCTCCTTCTTGCAACAATCGAAGGACTTATACGTATAACACTGTTTATCGGCTATGTTGCAGCCATCTCATGCATGAAGGATATAAGAAGGGTGTTCATGTATCACGGAGCTGAGCACAAGTCCATCAACTGCGTTGAAAACGGATATGAGCTTACCGTCGAGAATGTCAGGAAATGCTCAAAAGAACACAAAAGATGCGGAACGAGCTTTATACTTATAGTAATGGTTTTCAGTATCATACTGTTCATGTTTGTAAGATTTGATTCGACAATACTGATGGTAGCGGGCAGACTGATACTGATACCCCTTATTGCAGGTCTTTCATATGAATTCCTGCGGCTTGCCGGAAGATCCGACAACAAGGTCATTAACATATTGAGCAAGCCGGGTCTTTGCCTGCAGAAGCTCACAACCCGTGAGCCCGACGATTCCATGATCGAATGTGCAATTGCTTCCGTAGAGGCGGTTTTTGACTGGAAGGAGTTCCAGGAAAAATTAAAAGCTGAGGAAGAAGAGGCAAGGCAGAGCAAGGAGTCACAGAAGGCAAGGAGAAGAAAGGAACGCGCCGAGGAAATACGTTTGAGACGTGAGGCCAGGGGCATAATCGATACTGAGCTTTCCGAGGAAAAGATCAGGGAAATCGATGCAGAGGCTGATAAACTTGCAGAAAAGGACTTAAACGATTTTGATTTTTCCGAGTCATTGGCACGTGATGCAGCCGAAAAAGCAAGAAATCTTTCCGAAGGTAAGGAAGAAGATAAGGAACAGGCTTCCGGCGGTATGAAGGAATCGGAAGAGGAGATACTTGCCGACATAGAGAGCAGACTTGAACAGGAGACGCCGTCGGAAGAGGACGAGGATGATAAAGTTCTGAAAGCTCTCAATAAGATATATGATAAATAAGGGGTAGAGATGCGGTATTCCGATGCAAAGAAAAAAGCTGCCGAAGAATTGAAGGCGGCAGGGATAGAAGAAGCCGGAACGGATGCCGAGTATCTTCTCCTTGAAGCGACGGGACTTGAAAGAAGCAGTCTTTTTGTGAAGCTTTTTGAAGAAATGCCCGAAACGGAAGCCGGCGTATTTGACCGGCTTGTAAAGAGAAGATGTATGCACGAACCTCTGCAGTACATAGTCGGAAGCCAGGAATTCATGGGCTTTGATTTCGTGGTTACTCCTGATGTACTGATCCCAAGGTTTGACACGGAAATACTGGCAGAACATGCAATAAAAAGGAGTGTGTCAGCCATACGTTCTCTGCTCATGGAGAATGAAGGAGGCAAGGGAAAAAACGGATTCAGGATCCTCGATCTTTGTACGGGGAGTGGGTGCGTAGCCGTATCTGTCGGATTGGGGAGCACAGGGGAACTTATGCGTGACAAGGCATTGTTAAGCAGGCTTGACGGTTTTTCTATCTCGGTTACGGGGAGCGATATTTCGCCGGCAGCGGTTAACCTTGCCCAAAAGAATCTGGAGATTAACCGGAAATCTTTATCTGACGTGGAAGAGAGTTCTGTAGAGTGCAGCATAAGCTTTCTGGAAAGCGACCTTTTTAAGGAAATCAGCGGTACATTTCATTTGATCACCGCAAATCCTCCGTATATAGTAAGAGATGAGATAAAGCAGCTTATGCCGGAGATAACCGAGCATGAGCCGTATATTGCTCTTGACGGCGGAGATGACGGCATGGACTTTTATCGCAGGATATGTGAGAACGCACCGGGATATCTTGTTCCGGGAGGACGTCTGATTATGGAGTTTGATGACTCACAGGCTGAACCCGTAGGGGAAATGATGAGGCAGGCGGGATTTACGGATATTGAGGTACATCGTGATCTTGCCGGCTTAAGACGTGTTATCGAGGGAGTTTTTCCTGCTGATTTGGAGAAATAAAATGTTTGAAAAGATAGAAGAACTTGAACGGCGTTATGAGGAGATACAGGCCGAACTCTCCGAACCCGCCGTCGTAAACGATCAGAACAGATTCAGGAAGCTCATGAAGGAACAGACCGACATGGGCGCGATAGTTGAAAAATACAGGGAATATAAATCTGTAAAGAAAACGGTTGAAGAAAGCCTTGAACTTTTGGACAGCGAGAACGATCCCGATATGAGGGAGATGATAAAAGAAGAGCTTTCGGATGCCAGACAGAGGATACCCGAGATAGAAAACGAGCTGAAGATACTTCTTCTGCCCAAGGATCCCAACGATGAGAAAAACGTTGTCGTGGAGATACACGGCGGTGCCGGCGGTGATGAAGCGGCTCTGTTTGCGGCAGACCTTTACAGAATGTACAGTAAGTATGCAGATTCGCAGCGCTGGAAGATAGAGCTTGTCAGTATCAATGAAAGCGGTATAGGCGGATTTAAGGAAGTAATATTCATGGTCAATGGGAAGGGCGCTTATTCCAGGCTGAAATATGAGAGCGGCGTTCATCGTGTGCAGCGTATCCCCGTAACTGAGTCGGGCGGACGTATCCATACTTCGACCGCTACTGTTGCCATCATGCCCGAAGCGGAGGAGGTTGAGGTAAATCTCGACCTGAACGACTGTAAGTTTGACGTTTTCCGTGCCTCGGGAAACGGCGGACAGTGTGTCAACACCACGGACTCCGCGGTAAGGCTTACGCATATCCCGACAGGTATTGTAATTTCATGTCAGGACGAGAAGTCCCAGTTAAAGAACAGGGACAAGGCTTTAAGGGTACTTCGTGCAAAGCTTTATGAACTTGAGCTTGAGAAGGCACATGACGCCGAGGCGGAAGCGAAGAGAAGCCAGGTCGGGACGGGAGACCGTTCGGAGAAGATAAGGACCTACAATTTCCCTCAGAGCCGTTGTACCGATCACAGGATAAAGCTTACCCTTTATACACTTGATGATGTAATGAACGGAAATCTTGACCAGCTTATTGACAGTCTGACTGCGGCAGATCAGGCGGCAAAGCTTTTAAAGATGAGTGAAAGCTAAACGATTTTTCGGATGGTTTTATTATGGAAATGATAACAAGCAATAAAAACGAGAAGATAAAGAATTTACAGGCCCTGCTTAAGTTAAAGAAAGAACGCGATAGGCAGGGCGTTTTTGTAATTGAAGGTCTCAGGATTTTTAAGGATACATTGGAAACCGCGCCCGGATTTATTGAGGGAATATATGTTTCGGAGAGTTTTGCCTCGGGTACTTTTATGGATGAATTAAAGGCGGGAATATCCGAAACCGATAATCTGAGGCTGAGGTTAAGCGAGAAGATCACGGTGATCAGGGAAAGCATATTTAACAGTATCAGCCAGACAGTCACGCCTCAGGGGATCATGTGCATCGTTAAGAAACCGGAGTATCGGATGGAAGATATAACGGGAGCTCTTTCGGAAAAATCCGGTCACGTAAAAATACTGTTACTGGAAAACATCCAGGATCCGGGAAACCTCGGAACCATGCTCAGGACAGCGGAGGCGGCGGGAACAGCCGGTATTGTAATGAGCAGGGATTGTGCCGATATTTTTAACCCGAAGGTTGTACGGAGCACCATGGGTTCGATTTTCCGCGTTCCTTTTATCTATGCGGAAGATTTCTGTGCAGCAACCGGACAGCTGAAAGCTAACGGCTTCACGATATATGCAGCATATCTTCACGGCGGGGTAAAATATACCGGGGTACATTATGACGTGAAAAGTGCCATAATGATAGGAAATGAAGGAAACGGGCTTACCGACGAAGCAGTTGCCATAGCAGACAAAAGACTCTATATTCCCATGGCAGGAAAGATAGAGTCCTTAAATGCCGCTGTTGCGGCGGCTATACTGTTGTATCATGTGTGATCACACATTCTCATTTTTCAATGCGTCTATAGTATTATCACGATTGATCTTGCCGGAAGCATAGAGCATTGTTATGAACACTACAAGTATGACTGCGGCTATTGCAATGAGTACACTGTACCAGGGGATACTGAATGCTACCGAAAAGGCAGAATTTGTTATCCGGTAGACAGCGTACGTTGTAAGTATTGCCAGCGGCATACCGAAGAGAATGCTTTTTATGCCGTATATGAGACATTCGATGTTAAGCATTTTCCTGACGCCTCTGTTTGACATTCCCATTGATTTTAACATTGCAAATTCCCTGCGCCGAAGGGCAACGTTCGTAGATATTGTATTAAATACGTTGGCTATGGCTACTAAGGAAATGAGCAATACAAAACCGAATGAGAATATGTTTATCATTTTTCGCATGAAGTGTATGTTTTCATTTGTCTGGGCATAGTTGAATACCCCCGAGGTATCCAGATTGTTTTCGTTCAGCAGTCGGTTTATGTCTTTTTCCGAGGCTTCGGCATTCGAACTGTATATATAGTACTCGTAATCCGACAATACTTCTTCATACTCGGCGCCCATGGAGCTGAAGGGAAGAATGATCACCGGATTCGGGTCAAAGAGATAGTCCCTGTTATATGTAACGCCTATTACGGTGATATCGGTTGTTCGTTCAAGCTCGGATCTTTTAACGAAAAGGGACTTGTTAAGCAGCATATCCTTTTCATCTTCTGTGAGGCTGTCCGAAAGGATGGCTGAGGTAATATCGTTCCCTGAAGCTTTGTTGTTTGATATGTTTTCCAAGCTTTCCGTAACGCCTGCATAGTCCCGGTCAAGCATCTCGTAGAAAAGATCAAAATATTCCTCTTCAATATATATGTTATATATCTCTCCGGTTTTATCGACGTTTTCAAAAACCATGAATTTGTTGTCAATTTCATAGGGAGAGCTGAACCACAATATACTAACGTCCTTTGGAAGATCCTCTTCTTCAAAGAGTTTAAATTCATAGGTCTTTTTGTTGCCTTCCTCGTCATAGATGTTTCTTACTCCGAGATCGTAGGCTATTGCCTGATTTTTGCCGGAAGAGGGATCATATGGAATGTCTTCTTCAGCGGCGAGCTTTCGGAAGTTTTCATCATCCATGAATACAACGGAAGGAACTGTCGCAATATCATCCTCACTATCAATACCGGGGATGTTGACGCCGCTCAAGTAATACATTTCCCTTATCCTTATGACATTTGTTACGTATTCTGCCGATCTTAAGATTTCCTCGGTTTTTTCAGGCAGCCCATTCTCAATCTGTTCGTAGTCGAAATACGGAAAGTAGACAAGAGACATATTTCCGGAATAAAACTCGTCATTGGATGCACCTGTTAAGTATGAGGAAAAAGAAGACGCAGTAATGAAGAGGACTATGCTTAAGGTAAGAGAGATTATGGTGGTACGGTATTTGCTGCGGTTTCGCCAATAGTTTTTTGATGCAAGCATTCCCTCAATCCCGAAAAGCTTGGAAAGGATCAGGGATTTCCTGAATTTTTTCCCTATCTTTATTTCGTTGTTCTGGCGTATAGAGTCGACGGGAGAAAGATTCCCCGCTCTTAATGCGGGTATGATGGCCGAGATGAAGGTAGTGGCCATTACGATAAGAACAGCGGCAAGCAGGAGAGGGATATTTATTACCAGCTTAATGGTTGTGCTTTCGGCTCCTTCATATCCTCCATAGTTTGCAAGGAATGAAGTGAAGCCTTCTTTTAGCAGATAAAGCGTGCTGCCTATACCGAGACAGCCTGTTAAAAGTCCGAGTGGTATTCCTATACCGCATTCAAACAGGGCTTCATATAAGATTGTTTTTCTTATCTGTTTCTTTGTCGCACCTGTGGATTTCAGTATTCCTATCTGTTTGGTACGTTCACTGACAGAGATGGAAAATGCGTTATAGATCAGGGCAATCGTTCCGAAGAGGATGAAAGCTATGAGAAGGATGATAAGTCCGTAGACATAGATGGAGTAGGATTTTGTAGCTCCACCGTAAAGAGCTACCAGCTCCCTGTTTTTCGTGAGCATCGTTTCGGGATGAATTTCCTTAAAGCTGCCTGCAAAATCGTTAAAAATCTGCGGATCCTTTAATCGGAAAAAGACTTTGAAACTGTCGGAATCGGTTACCTGTAGGCTGTCAGAGACGGTTATGGCTGTATATCCGGGACACTCGAAATCTTCTATAGTGTAAGGCAGCCTGGGTATTATGCCGCATACAGTGTAGGTTTTTTCAGTGCTTCCCTGCTTTGGTACAAGGTATTCGTTACGGATATGAGCGGTATCGTCGCCTGTTATGAGGATACTTTCGAAGCTTTCCGTTTTATTTGTCGTTTCGGCAGCCTTGTCATAATATCTGTCGCTTAAGGTGACTTTGACGGTATCTCCCACTTTGTAGGATACATTTCCGTTGTATTCCAGATGTTCCGAGATCAGTAGTTCGCTGCTGTTTTGGGGCATCCTTCCGGATATTAACTTAAGGTTTAAGAAATCGGTGATGTCAGGTGTGGTTTCCTTGATAAGAAGATAGGGTTTTGCGGTGTTTGAGGAATCGGCATAGGTCCAGCCCAGGGTCTTGTAAACAAGGACGGATTCGGTCTCGCCGGTTTTTGTTAAGTATTCAAGACTGTTCGGAGACATGTTGGAAACTGAACCGTGGTAATTACCGTATGTTTCCATTACAACATTACGCATGTAAATAAGACCGCTGTATCCGCCTTCTATTACGGCAGTAACGAGTGCCATGGAAAGCGTGATACCGATCACGGTCATGATTGTCCGCAGACGGTTGCATTTTAAATTTCTTTTGACATAGGTTCCGAAAATATTCATGGTTATCCTTTATGATAAAGCACGTTTACGCAATACTTCGTTGCGGACTATCCTGCCGTCCTCTATGGCGAGTATCCTGTCGGCCTGCAGGGCTATTGATTCATCATGCGTTATGACTATAAGGGTCTGATTGTATTTGATATTGGAATATTTAAGCAGATTTACGATTTCCTGACTGTTTTTTGAGTCAAGGTTTCCTGTCGGTTCATCGGCGAGTACAACGGAAGGGGCGTTCATTAAGGCTCTTCCTATGGAGACACGCTGTTGTTGCCCACCGGACAATTGGTTCGGGAGATTGTCCTTTCTGTCGGAAAGTTTTAATACATCGAGAAGCTCGTCCAGTCTTTCGTTATTTATTTTTCTTCCGTCCATCAGTACCGGAAGGGTAATGTTCTCTACGACATTAAGTACCGGGATCAGATTGTAGAACTGATATACGAGCCCGACATAACGTCGTCTGAATATGGCAAGATTTTCTTCATCCTGGGCATAGACATCCTGCCCGTCCATGTAAACTTTTCCCGAGGTCGGGCGGTCCACTCCGCCTATGATGTGCAGAAGCGTGGATTTTCCGGAACCCGAGGGTCCGATTATTGCAAGGAACTCTCCGCGCTGTACACTGAAGGACACATCATCAAGTGCTTTTACAAGTGTTGAGCCGGAGCCGTATTCCTTTGTTATGTTTTCAACCTTTAATAATTCCATGACGATCTCCTTAAAAAGCTGACAGATCTGTAATTTTTCCCTATAAGTTAAACCTTTTTATATGTCATTCTGATATTTTATTATAAAGCATAAAAGTGACTTTTGGGTGACAAAAACGGATAAATTGCGGGAAACTTTTTATTGCCAAAAAATAAGTAAAATGTTATACTTACGGCTAAGGATCTTAAAAACCTGTATGTTTTTGAGACATACGGAATACAGTATTAATAAGGGAAATCAGGTCAGGTAGGATATAATGAAGGCAGTAATAGGTCTTGGGAACCCCGGAAGGGATTACGCGGGTACCCGGCATAATATAGGATTTGATACGATAACGGCACTAACGGACAAGTTCGGACTAAAGCTTTCGGACAGGAAGTTTAAGGGAATATGCGCGGACGGGATGATCGCAGGTCAGCGGGTCGTACTTATACAACCCCAGACGTACATGAACTTAAGCGGAGAATGTGTAAGAGCGGTAGCTGATTTTTACAAGCTCGCCCCGGAAGACATTATCATAATATGTGACGATGTCAATCTTGATGTGGGCCGTATAAGGATACGCAAGAAAGGCAGTGCCGGCGGACATAACGGATTAAAGAGCATTATAGCTCATCTCGGGACCGATGAGTTCCCGAGGATACGTGTCGGCGTCGGAGAAAAACGGGAAGGGCAGGATCTGGCCGATCATGTTCTGGGCCGTTTTAAAAGAGAGGACGAGGAGACTATAAGGGAAATCCTTAAGGCCGCCGCAGGAGCAGTTGAAACATGGCTTGGGGAAGGTATAGATGCCGCTATGAACCGGTACAATTCCCTCGGTAAGAAGGAAAAGGATACAGAGAAAACGGATAGTATATGAATGCATTTACAGAACCTTTAAAGGAATACTCCGTCATTGAAGAAATAAAAACATCATTAGCCAAAGGAAAGACTCCGATCAGGGTTACCGGATGTGCGGGCGCACAGAAAAGTAACCTTATTTTTGCTGTCGGAAACGGTTTTTCACAGAGGCTTATCATAACTGAAAACGAGATAAGGGCAAGGGAACTGGCCTCGGATATGGCGCTTTACGACCATAATACTTATCTGTATCCGGAAAAGGACATTCTTTTTTACAGTGCCGATGTAAGGGGAAATACGATTCAGTGCGAAAGACTGAGGATCATAAAAAGGATCCTGAATGATGAGAATATAACGGTTGTGGCAAGTGTATCGGCAGGACTTGACCGTCTGCCTGACCGGGAGCGCATGAAGTCTCAGATAATTCATATAGACTTAAGCTTCGCTTCCGAACCGGAGGACCTGTCAAAACGACTGACCGGGATAGGATACGCCAGGGAAGCTGTGGCCGAACTTCCGGGACAGTTCGCGGTACGCGGCGGAATAGTTGATATATTCCCGGTTCAGGAGGAGGTACCGGTCAGGCTTGAGTTCTGGGGTGACAACATTGACTCGATAAGAAGCTATGATCCCGTAAGCCAGAGGTCAATAGAAAACATTACCGAAACGGACATATTTCCGGCCCAGGAGATCATTGTTTCTTCAGAGGAGATGGAAAAGGGTTTAAGGCAGATAGAAAAAGACGCAAAAAAACTCGAAAAGAAGTTTAACGATGCGTCGGACGGAGCGGCTGCCGGAAACATGAGACGGACCATAAACGAATTAAAGGAAAATCTTGAGTTTTTTAAAGGAAATGTGGATCTCGACAGCTACGTCAATTATTTTCTGGAGGATACTGTTTCGTTCTTTGATTATTTTGATAAGGAGAATACTGCTGTATTCATGGATGAACCCCAGAAGGTGGGTGCATCTCTTTCTTCGGTTGAGCTGGAATTCGGGGAAAGCATGAAGAGCCGTCTTTCAAAGGGATATATAGTTCCGGGACAGATGAATGCGGTTTTTGATGAGAAGTATCTTTTGGCAAGGCTCGCAGGACACAGGCTTGCCATGCTCTCGACCATGGACTACCGTTTTTCGGATATACCGGCATTAAAGAACTTTGAGCTTTCGGTTTCGGCTACAGCATCCTATAACGGTAATTTTGATATGCTGATCTCGGATCTGTCCAAGTGGAAGAAACGTAAGTACAGGGTCATACTGCTTGCGGCTTCAAAATCGAGATGTATCAGGCTTGCTGAGGATCTGAGGGATTCCGGTATCAGTGCATTCTTCAATGATGATGAGAATAGGGCTCCCGGAGAGGGTGAGGTTGCCGTTATGTCCGGATCTTTGAGCAGAGGCTTTGAATACCCGCTCATAAGGTTTGCAGTTATCTGTGAATCGGATATTTTTGGAACTCAGAAGGTTAAGAACAAAAAGAAGCCCTACAAAGGTAAGGGCAGCAGGATAGAGAGCTTTGCCGAACTGAATCCCGGAGACTATGTTGTTCATGAGAGCTACGGCATAGGCATTTACCGCGGTATGGAACAGGTAGAGATAAACAATATCTTCAAGGATTACATAAAGGTCGAGTATAACGGCGGAGGAACGCTTTATGTTTTAGCATCCGCAATGGGTCAGCTTCAGAAATATGCGGGAGCAGACACGGGAAGGGCTCCAAAGCTTAACAGGCTTGACTCGGGAGAGTGGAAAAAGACAAAAGCCAGGGTGCAGAGTGCGGTCAGGGATATTGCCGCGGAACTTATAAGGCTTTATGCGATACGACAGGCGGGGACCGGTCACAGGTTCGGTAAGGATACTGTATGGCAGAAGGAGTTTGAGGAACTGTTTCCTTTTGATGAGACCGAGGATCAGCTGAAAGCCATAGAGGAAACGAAGAAGGACATGGAAAGCAGTCATATCATGGACCGTCTTATTTGCGGTGATGTAGGCTTCGGGAAAACAGAGATAGCCATAAGGGCGGCTTTTAAGGCTGTTCAGGACGGAAAACAGGTTGCAGTCCTTGTTCCGACGACAATCCTTGCCCAACAGCATTACAATACCTTCATACAGAGAATGGCAGGATACCCCGTAAATATAGGGATGCTGTCGAGATTCCGTACACGTGCCGAGCAGACGAAGGTCGTGGAAAAATTGAAAAACGGACTTGTTGATATAGTAATAGGTACGCACAGGCTTCTTTCAAAGGATATCGGTTTTAAGAACCTGGGGCTTCTTGTAGTGGATGAGGAACAGCGTTTCGGAGTTACCCACAAGGAAAAGATAAAGCAGATGAAGGGAAATGTGGATGTACTGACTCTTACGGCCACTCCCATTCCCAGGACGCTTCACATGAGTCTTGCGGGGATCAGAGATATGAGTGTGCTCGATGAAGCACCTGTGGACAGGCTTCCGATACAGACCTTTGTACTCGAATATAACGAGGAGGTTGTCCGTGAGGCAATCAACAGGGAGATAACAAGGGGCGGACAGGTTTATTACGTACACAACAGGGTTGCGGGTATTGATGATGTGACCGCATCGCTTATGAAGCTTGTTCCCGACGCAAACATAGTTTATGCTCACGGAAAGATGAATGAAAGGGAACTTGAGGATATCATGTTTTCCTTTGTAAACGGTGATATAGATGTTCTTGTTTCAACGACCATTATCGAAACGGGACTTGATATTTCTAATGTAAATACGATAATAATTGATGATGCGGACAAGTTCGGACTTTCCCAGCTGTATCAGTTAAGGGGAAGGGTAGGAAGATCAAACCGTACCGCCTTTGCCTTCATGATGTACAGGAGAGACAGGCAACTGAAAGAGGATGCCGAAAAGAGGCTTGAAGCGATAAAGGAATTTACCGAGCTCGGAAGCGGGATAAAGATAGCTATGAGGGATCTTGAAATCCGAGGAGCGGGAAACCTGCTCGGAGCCGAACAGAGCGGACATATGGAGTCTGTCGGTTATGAGCTTTACTGCAAGATGCTCAATCAGGCCGTAAAGAATCTTAAACCGGGTGAGTTCGAGGTTGAATACTATCAGACCTCGATTGACCTTGAGATGGATGCGTTCATCCCGAGTTCATACATAAAGAACGAGCTTCAGAAGCTTGATATGTACAAGAGGATTGCAGCTGTTGACAATGAAAGTACTCTTATGGATCTTGAGGAGGAGCTTACGGACAGGTACGGGGATCTGCCTCAGCCGGTCATAAACCTTCTTTATATTGCACTTACAAAGGCTGAGGCACATGATGCGTTTGTCATCTCCATAACCCAGAAGGGTCTGGTTGTGGATCTCAAGATGTATGAGAAGGCAAGGCTTGATGTCGCAAGGATACCGGAGCTGCTTAAAAAATATAACGGAGCTTTCAGAATGTATCCCGGAAAGGTACCGAGGTTTGATTATGTACTGCAGTCCGAACGAGGGAAAAAGACCTTGGGGTTTAAGCCCGAAGAAATATTCGGGCAGCTCAGGAGTTTATTTGATGATATGAAGGGGATAAGGCTAAATGAAAAGTCCGGAAATGAAGAAGAGAAGGAAAATTCATGACAGCAGGATATCGCACGGTAATGATCCGGGAGTTTGTTACGGGCTGTTTTTTAGCATGCTCCTTATTATTTCGGTAATGCTTTCCGCCTGTGCAAAACAAGAGACGCCAGTCCAAAAGAAACCGCAGATGCTTGACGATACTGTTTTCAGTGTTAACGGGGAACAGGTTTCGATAGGTGAGTGGAATCTTTATGCTCAGCCGGTCATAGAGAAAACCGATGTGATGTACGGAAAAGAGATATGGGATTACAAAATGGATAATGAGGGCAGGCTTTTCGGGGAAGCCCTTCAGGAAAATATAAGAGACCGGATAGTTAACGTAAAAGTGGTCGCAGGTCATGCCAAAGAGCTGGAAGTAACTCTCAGCGAAGACGAAAGGACTGAGATAAGTATAGCCGTTGAAGAGTATCTTGAGAAGCTCACAGAAGAAGAGATGAAGGAATACGGCATTGACAGGGAAACGGTTGAAAAGGTGTATACAGATAATTATCTCGCAACCAAGGTTTATGAGCATCTGACACTGAACGTAAATACCGAAACGGACGAAACCGATGTCCGCCACATGATCCTGCGCTACATAATGTTACCTAAAACTTATGAGGACAGGGAAGGAAACACCTGCAGATACAGTAAAGAAGAGATGGATATAAAAAGAGAAACTCTTGAGATAATGCGGAATCAGACTTCAGAGAATCCGAATCTGTCCATAAAAGATCTTGAGAATGAGAATTATGTGGTAACCGAGATAATTACCGATTATGCAGGTTTACGGGAGAAGCTGCCCGAAAAGCTGGCGGGGATCGTTTTCTGGCTGAGGGAAGGAGAGGTCGGAGATGTGATGGAAACCGATGCGGCACTGTTCCTTTTTGAATGTGTGAAGATAGAGGATGAAGCAAGTACACGGGCCGCCCGTGTAAGGATAATAGAAGAACGTGAGAAAAAGGTTTTTGAGGATTCGTTCGTAAAATGGAAGAAGGATATAATAGTTGAGAACAACCCGTCCATTTGGAAGAGTATAACCGACAGTATTAACGCAAACGGAGCCGTAACTGAGTAGTTATGACTCCGTTTTAAAAACTTTTTTACATATTCAGATATCCGTTTATCGGGTAGGTTTCAAGGGTTTCTTCATCGAAATTGTCCAGGACTGTATAAAATTCGTAGTATCCGTTCTCAACATCTTTAAGATAATTCTTTGTCAGCGCTTTTGCATAGCTTGCGTCAAGAGTATTATAGATTGGATCGTATTCCTTGCCGTAACCTGTGTTGCGCCAATGATAGAAGCTTACCGGAGTGATGGTGTTTTCAAAAAGATTATTTGTTATCAGCGGGTTGGTTGCACCGTTTAATATGATGAATATATGTGAGAACTCCGGGAATACCGTGTTGATAAAGACGTTGTCGGTTATAACCGGTTTATCCCAGTTCATGCATCTTACCGCATAGGTGCTGCAGTCAATGACTGTATTTCTTAGGAAATTAACGTTTTTATGGGGACTTCCGTATGTATATTTGTGGGTTCCCGCGGCACATTCCAGATCGTAGAAAATATTATCTGTTATATAAACATTAAGATCCGGGGTTTTGTCATAACTGGTCCAGTATTGGTGAAAACCATTTGTTACCGTATCGGGAGTATCGAGATTTATAGCTTCCTTTCTGGCGGTCGTGGATTCCGCTGAGCCGCTGAAATAATTATTGCTGATAATGACATCCTTTGAGGCATCAAGCTCGATAAAATGGTAGGTATTCATGTTCAGGAATTTTATACCGGAAACAGTGAGCCTGTTGCAGTGACAGGCTACAATACCATGGCTCTTTATCCCGTTAAGATCTATTCGGGCGTCGCCTTCCCCCAGTATCTTTATGTCATGTTCCCCGTTGTAACCCTTGAAAACGCCCTCCTTAGCCGCATTTGTGTAGGAGACGGTCTGGAAAAGGGATGCTGTAGCGTTAAGAGATGAATTTGTATTGTCCGATTTGACTATTCTGGCGCCATCTTCGAGCACTATAGTTGTGTTTGAAGGAATACAGAGGGTATTGGTAACGGTGTAGGTTCCCTTTTGCAGGACAAGGACGCCTCCTTTTGTGGCGTCAAGCTTTTCAAGATAGGAACGGAGCAGATAGTATCCCTTTGTGTACTTATTATATGTGCTGTAAGTGGTATAATTGTCCTTATATGGCTTTGAATCAGGAGAAATGATGAAGAGAGGGCCTTTTCCGTCATAGATCTTTATATCTGTTGAAAAGGTTTCATCACCGCATCGTGCGACGAGAGAAAAACTCCCGGCCTTTAAAGGATGTACCTTACATCCAGTTGCCGAGACCGCTTCTATCTCAACGGGTGCGCCGTAAGAAAGCTCCCAGGAGACAGGTTTGTCGTGCCCGTAGCGTTCCAGATCGAAAACATAGGAACCGTCGAGCGTCATCGTGGTGGTTGACGCAGAGAGCTTGCTGTAAGGCTCTTTGACGGTAACTTTCATGGAACAGGTTTTCTTTTTTTGCTTCGGGATCTTGATGGTCGCATATATGGTGGTCTTGCCCGGAGAAACCGGAAAGATTTCGCCGTCCTCGGATACCGTGGCTACCTTTTTGTTCTTGCTCTTAAATGTGATGGTGGCGTTTTCGTCGGCTCCGATTATTTCAGCATAATAACTTTTCCAGCCTGTATACAGGATTTTGGAGGAAACGTCAAAAGAATACTTGGCTGCTGCTTCTTTGGCGTCGGCTTTTGTTCCTTGGATGAAGGCTAAAAACAGGATGAATAGAAAAGCCGTAACCGGCAGGTATTTGAAAATTGCATGTTTTTTAAAAAGTGATTCTTTCATAAGCTAAAAATTTAAAGCTGCGCCGGTATCAGGTACTACCGGCAGCAGCCTGTTTACTTTCTTTATATTTCTCAGCGGATATGCAAGTATAATACTCTACTCCGTTTTGAAGAGGCACCTCTCTTGCAGCGAACATTTCACTTACGGAGCAAACCTGATAGCCCTGTTCCAAAAGCCACGGAACGACTAAGGTTACGGCTTCGGCTGTACTGGGATAACGGTCGTGCATAAGTATTATCGCACCGTCTTTGGTATATTTCTTTACCTCTTCAAAGACGGACTGCGCATTTTTGCTATCCCAGTCAAGTGTATCAACAGACCAGTTGATGAGAGGATGTCCTGCAAGTGCTTTAACGGTATCGTTTGCATTTCCGTAGGGAGCTCTTAAAAGGAAATCACGGTTTGTTCCGAGTGCCTTATTTAAGAGATCCTGATTATCGTTTATTTCTTTTAATATTTCTTCCTTTGTCAGCTTGTTGAGGTTTTTATGATTTACGGTATGGCTTGCAACCTCACTTCCGGAATCGTATACAAGATTTACGTTTTGCGGATTGTTGGGTATTTCGTTGCCGACTATGAAGAATGTACCATGAACGTTATATTTTACAAGAGTATTGACAATCTTGGCGGTATTAACGCTCGGTCCGTCATCAAAGGTAAGAGCGACTATAGGCTTTTCCGGATCGATATGCGAAATATCCATATATAGTTCATGTTGATCGCCCTCGCCGTCCTGCGGTGTTGGTGTAGCCTCAGGATCATCGGTAGGAGAAGGAGTTGTTTCATCCTGATCTTGTCCTGCCTCAGGGGAAGGAGTGACCTCCGGAGACGGATCCGCTGTCGGATCCGGAGCCACGGAGGATTTGTCTTCGGGTTGTAAAATATCGGTTCCCTGTTTGCCAACAATGGTACCCAGATTTCCCAAACCGGAAGAGGAAGCTTCGTTTTGGGTTTCATCCTCGGTTTTGCCGGTTCCCGATCCGGAACCGGTAAGACCGTCAAGCTTTATAAAAAAGACTACGAGTACTATGATAGCGGCTATAGCGGTTGTAGCCAGGGCAATATTTAAAAACTTATTATTCATCAGATACTGTACCTGTCACTTCTCTCGAGAACGATTCTCGGTTTTCCGGGTTCACCGGAATAATTACTGTTCGGCATGATGGTGTCCCTGCTCTCTATAATGCAGTTTTCGATATAGGAATTGTCACCTATATGGACTCCGTTCAAAACGATAGAATTTCTGATGGTACAGTTGTTTCCTATATAAACCTGCTTAAATATGATCGAATTCTCGACACGGCCGTTTACTATCGTACCGCTTGCTATCAGGCTGTTCCTGACATCGGCACCCGCATTGTACTTTGCGGGAGGAAGATCGTCAACCTTGGAATATACATCGGGATACTGTCTGAAGAAGTAATCTCTTATGTCGGGCTTTAAGAAATCCATGTTGGCATCGTAATAATCCATTACAGATGCGATATTACGCCAGTATTCGGTATGCTCAAACGCATAGATTTTCTTGACATCCTTGAATCTGATGATGATATCGCGAACCAGGTCATAGCGTTCTTCCTCGTTTGCACGCTCAAGCATTTCTATGAGCTGGCGTCTTCTTACGACATATATGCCTGCCGAAACAAGAGGCTCGTCCTCTGCTCCGTTGGGCTTTTCGTCAAAGGATGTGATCCTGCCGTCGGGATCGGTGGTTATTATGCCGTAACGGCTGGTATCCGCACATTTTCCGAGACGCTTGCAGACAACGGTTATGTCGGCTTTATTCTCGATATGCTTTTCAAGAACCTTGTTAAAATCAAGCTTATAGATGATATCTCCCGATGTGATCACTACATAAGGCTCATGGCTGTTCTTTAAGAAATCTATGTTCTGGTAGATAGAATCAGCGGTTCCTCTGTACCAGAAAGAATTATCCACCGTGATGGTAGGGGTGAATACATAAAGTCCGCCCTGTTTACGTCCGAAATCCCACCATTTTGAAGAGCTCATGTGCTCGTTCAGTGAACGGGAGTTATACTGGGTGAGAACCGCAACCTTCTGAACCTTGGAATTTGCAAGACTGCTGAGCGCGAAATCGACAGCCCTGTAACTTCCTGCCAGAGGCATGGCAGCCACTGCACGTTTATTTGTAAGTTCTTTCATTCTGCTGGCGTTCCCGCCGGCAAGTACTATACCTATCGCCCTCATGCGTCTTCACCCGCCTTCCTGAGACTTTCACCGCCGGCAAGCCAGTTATTGGTATAATCCTCATGTGTGGTAATACCTGATATAACCGTGTTCTTACCTATATGAACCCCGTCCGGAATGACAGTTTTTTCCCCGAGTGTCACAAGTCCGTTACAATAGATATTGGGGTGCTCTTTGTTTTCGACCTCTTCACCTACACCGAGTTCGCAATTGGAGCCTACAACGGCTCTTTCGGCGATGATGGCCTTGTTTATCTTGGAATTTTTTCCGATGTGGGTTCCCTGCATGACGATGGAGTCGGAAACAACCGCTCCCTCCTCAATGACAACCTCGGGACCGATCACGGAGTTATACACACTTCCGTAGATCTCGGTACCTTCGCCGACGATGCTCCTGCTTAAAACGGCATGCTCGCCGAGATATTGAGCCGTGCTTACATCGCTTTTCGTATATATCTTCCAGAACTCTTCGTAAAGGTTGAAATCGGGAACAAGATCGATCAGTTCCATGTTGGATTCCCAGTAAGCGGAAAGTGTTCCCACATCCTTCCAATAGCCGTTATACTCAAACGCATAAACGCTTGCGCCGTTATTGTGGCAATAAGGAATGACATGCATACCGAAGTCGCAGCCGGGCTGGTCCTTCAGCTTTATGAGCGCATCCTTGAGCACTTTCCATGTAAAAATGTATATACCCATGGAAGCAAGGTTACTTCTGGGTTTTGCCGGTTTCTCCTCGAAATCTATGACCTTTTTGTTTTCATCGGTTATGACGAGACCGAATCTTGAGGCATCCTCCCAGGCAACAGGGTAAGTGGCCAGCGTTATGTCTGCCTTGTTTGACTTGTGGAAATCCAGAAGGATCTCATAGTCCATCTTATAAATATGATCGCCGCCGAGGATGAGGACGTATTCCGGATTGTAATGTTCAATGAACTTCAGGTTTTGATAAATGGCGTTTGCGGTTCCGGTGTACCACTCTGCATTGTCGCTCTTTTCATAGGGCGGAAGAATACTTACGCCACCGATATTACGGTCAAGATCCCACGGTATGCCTATACCGATATGGGTGTTCAGTCTTAAAGGCTGATACTGGGTAAGGACACCTACTGTGTCTACTCCTGAATTAATGCAATTGCTCAAAGGAAAGTCAATTATCCTGTATTTACCGCCATAGCTTACTGCCGGTTTTGCCATATCTGCGGTGAGAATACCGAGTCGGGACCCCTGTCCGCCGGCCAAAAGCATGGCTATCATTTCTTTCCGGATCAAGCAGTTCACCTCCATGTTCATTTATATTTTGCGTGCTCCCGAAAAAACGGGTATACACCCCCAACTACATAATAGCACATTGTATTGGCTTTTTCAAGCAAAAGTCTTTAAAAAACATAAAAAAACAGGGTTTACATCTACTGATTTTAATATTATAATGTTCGGGTAGTAAAAGAATAACCGGGTTATAACCATCCGGTTGATTTTGGAGGCAAAAATGAAATATATTGATTATAGTGCTCCCTGCCGGGTCCATTTCATAGGAATAGGCGGGATAAGCATGAGCGGATTCGCCAAGCTTCTGCACAACAAGGGATTCATAGTTTCGGGTTCGGATTCCGCAAGGAATGAGAATACGGAGGTTTTGGAGGAGATGGGTATAAAATGCTTTTATCCCAACAAAGCCGAGAATATACCCGGGGAGTGTAAGGTAGTGGTTTATTCGGCTGCCGTAAGCAAGGACAATCCCGAGCTTAAGGAGGCCGAAAGACGTGGCATACCTGTCATAGACAGGGCAGAGATGGTCGGCGACATCATGCTTCACTATAATAGGAGCGTATCCGTTGCGGGAACTCACGGAAAGACCACGACCACATCCATGATGAGCCTGATCTTTTTGGAAGAGGGACTCGATCCTACGGTATCGGTCGGAGGAGTACTTGATGCGATAGGCGGTAACTTCAGGGACGGTGATCTCGGCAACATGGTCATAGAGTCCTGTGAGTACACCGATTCCTTCCTTAAATTCCATCCTACTCATGCGCTGATAACAAATATAGAAGCGGAACACCTTGATTATTTTAAGAATCTTGAGAATGAAAGGGAGTCTTTTAAGAAGTTTGCCGGGCTGCTTCCGGAAAACGGGCTCCTGGTTGTTGAAAAATCAATACCCGATTATATTACACTGTTTAAAGATGTGAAATGCCCGGTGATCAACTATTCTTTATCGGATACGACGGCGGATTACTATGCCGCAGATGTCACCTATGACGAGTATGACAGGGGCTCATTCATGCTTATGCATAAGGGAGAACCCGTGATAAGGCTTAGTCTCTCGGTTGTGGGAGAGCATAACGTGAGCAATGCCACGGGGGCTGCGGCGCTTGCTCTTGAGATGGGAATATCCGGAGAGGCTGTTGCAAAGGGCATCGGAAAGTTTACCGGTACGAAGAGGCGCTTTGAGAAAAAAGGCGAATTCAAGGGAGTGACGATCATAGATGACTATGCTCATCATCCGACGGAAATGACCGCCACCTTAAAGGCTGCCGCCCAATATCCCCACAGGAAGATCTGGTGTACCTTCCAGCCCCATACGTATTCACGGACGATATCCTTTAAAGACGAGATATGCGAGGCTCTTTCACTGGCGGACAGGGTTGTGCTGCTTGATATATACGCTGCCAGGGAGAAGGATCCGGGAACGATTTCCTCGCTTATGCTGACGGAGGAGATGAAAAGCAGATTTGGTAAAGAAACATACTATTTTTCGAGCTTTTCGGAGGCTGAAAAATTTTTATCGGACAGTTGTGAGCCGGGTGACCTGTTAATAACAATGGGCGCCGGAAACGTGGTAAAAATAGGCGAAGACCTTTTAGAGCATTAAGTTTATCCACATTGTCAACAAAAAAGATTTAACGGTCAAACTGCTTACTGGTTAAGGGAAACAGGACTTTATCCACTTTATCAACAATCGCTTTCGACAGATGTTTTACATAGTTTTTTGAGATTGCAATCTCTGTAGATTATGCTATAATGACATTCGCACAGGAGGCGTGGAGATATGGATTCGAGTATAACCTTATCCTATGGTTCGAGAAATACTTCGACCATGGTTTCGAATATTTTTATAGACAGATATATGACTGATGCCAGAGGAAGTGATGTAAAGGTTTACATCTATCTCTTAAGGTGCCTGCAGGATCCTTGTGCCACGGTATCCATTGAGTCGATAGCTGAAGCACTTGACGAGACCGAAAAGGATATCAGGACCGCCCTGAGATACTGGAAGAGCCAGCATGTTCTTTCGGTACACTGCTCAAGAGACGGAAAGATAAAGAACATTACGTTATTTGATCTTGATGAGGAAGCGGCAAACGAAGATGTTGAGAATGATGATCTTGAGGACGGCGGAAACATTACGATCCTTTCCGATGTTAACAAGACTAAAAGCCGCAGCGTATTGCCGAAGCTGCCCGAAAAGCTTCCCGAACCCGAGGAAAGCGATGAGATCGTAAAGCCGAATTATTCTACAAAGATGATACAGGGCTTCAAGGATGATTATCCGGAATTTGACGAGCTTCTCGATCATATAGAGAAGGTCATGGGGAAGACGCTTACCCAGAGAGATCTTCAGACGCCTTCATTCATTTTCGAGGGACTCGGATTTCCGGCAGACCTCATCTGTTTCCTGTATGATTACTGCATAGAGAGAAACAAACGTTCAAATTCTTATATAGAAAAGGTTGCCCGTGAGTGGCATATGAAGGGCATTAATACCGTAAAGGATGCCATGATCGAGATAGCCGAGTTCAATAACAGGTATTCCGCAGTTAAGACGGCTTTCGGGATAAACCGGAATTTCGGAGAAGCTGAGCTCGTTTATATCAAGAGATGGTATCACGAATACCGTTTCAGTGATGAGATGATTAAGCTTGCTTGTGACAAGACGCTGATCAATACTTCGAAGCCGAGGTTTGATTATGCCGATTCCATCCTTTCGGACTGGTACAGGAACGGGTTTTTGACTCCCGAAGATGTAGCCGCCGCTTCGCTTGATTACAAAGCAGCGAACAGGAATACATCCCAGAGGAGAGGCACAAGAAATTCCGCACTGCAGTATTCTCAGAGGACATATTCCGACGCTGAGATATCCGCAATTGAGAAGAGAAAACTTGGAATATTGTAAATACGGGGTTTGATCAATGAAATTGAGCAACTATCAATATGACCGCCTTATCCAGTTGTTTGACGAGCGCCGCATGAAAGCAAGATACGACGCTGAGAAAAGACTTAAGGAGATATATGAGAAATTTCCTTACGCAAAAGAGCTGGACGAGCGCATGGCATCCGAATCGATCGATGCCGGCAGGGCGGCACTGGAGGGGAATACCGAGAAGCTTGAAAACTTAAGCTTAAGGATTGATGAGCTTAAGTCCGAAAGGGACAGGCTGCTGATATCGGGCGGTTATGAAGCAGACTATACGGAAGAGCATTTTCGGTGCGAAAGCTGTAAGGATACGGGGTTCATAGGGAATGAACCCTGTGGCTGTTTTAAGACGGCAATGACGGAGATGGTGTTTGAAGAGTCGAATCTGAAGGATGTCATAGATAAGGAAAACTTTAATACTTTCCGGCTTGATCTCTATTCCGACGATCCCGAGGATTATGACAAAGAGTTAAAATGCACCCCTTATAAGAACATGACACAGGTTCTGTTTAAGGCGAAGCTTTTTGCGGAGAATTTTTCCGAAGAAAAAAGAAATCTTCTTATTTACGGGAACACCGGACTCGGAAAAACCTTCCTGACAAACTGTATTGCAAGCAAGGCACTTACCAACGGCCATACGGTGCTGTATTATACGACCTTCGGCCTGTTTGACCTGCTTTCCAAGTACAGCTTTAAATATGAGGATTTTCCTAAGGAAGAGTTTGTATACAGGGAAGGTCTCCTTACCTGTGAGCTGCTTATCATTGACGATCTTGGAACGGAGCTTACGAGTTCATTTACTACAACCCAGCTGTATTCCATTATCAACGAAAGGCTGCTGAACGGACTGTCCACTGTTATTTCAACTAATCTGACTCCCGCACAGATAGACGGCAGATACGGGGAACGCATTTTTTCAAGACTCAGTAAGGATTATGATTTTATAAAGCTTATCGGCAGGGATTTGAGGACAATGATATAGATACTGCCGGTCAGGATAAGTAAAGAAACGAAAAATTTTTCGTTACTTATGTATAATTTATCTCAGGAGGACTTTAATAATGTCAGCGCAGAATGAGTTTTTGGAAACCATTCCGGTCGGAAAGCTCGGTATCGTAGCCATGAAGAGCTCAGAGGAGCTCGGGAAAAAGGTCAATGACTATCTTGTTTCGTGGCGAGGCTTGAGAGATAACGAGCATACCTCTACGATTGCCTTTTCGGGTTACCAGAGGGATACGTTCCTCATTGATTCCGTCTGCCCGCGTTTCGGAACGGGAGAAGGAAAAGGCGTGATCAACGAATCGGTCAGAGGCTATGACCTGTACATCATTATCGATGTTACAAATTACAGCATTGAATATACCGTCCGCGGACAGAAAAACCATATGTCACCGGACGATCATTTCCAGGATTTAAAAAGGATAATCGGAGCTGCCGGAGGAAAGGCAAGAAGGATTACGGTCATCATGCCGTATCTTTATGAAAGCCGTCAGGACAAGCGTACCGCACGTGAGTCGCTTGACTGCGCAATGGCTCTTGAGGAACTTTACAGCATGGGCGTTGACAGTGTTATAACATTTGACGCTCACGAGCCGAAGGTACAGAATGCAATACCGTTAAAGACCTTTGAAACGATAAAGCCCACTTATCAGTTTATAAAAGCACTTTTGATGAATATACCGGATATCAGAATGACACCCGAGAAGATGATGATCATAAGCCCTGATGAAGGTGCTATGGGACGTTCGATATATTTCGGAAACGTACTCGGACTTGACATAGGAATGTTTTATAAGCGCAGGGATTACACTAAGATCGTTAACGGACGTAATCCGATAGTTGCTCATGAATATCTCGGATCGGATATTCAGGGAAGGGACGTCATCATACTTGATGACATGATCTCTTCGGGGGACAGTATGCTTGAGGTTGCAAGAGAACTCAGGAAGCGTAATGCGGGAAGGATTTTCTTCTGTGCTACATTCGGATTGTTCACGGACGGTCTTGCCAGATTTGACGAAGCATACAAGAATAAGCTTTTTGACAAGGTCGTTACCACGAACCTTATCTACCAGACTCCGGAGCTGCTTAAAAGGGAATACTATATAAGCGCTGACATGAGTAAGTATATAGCCCTGATCATAGATACTTTAAATCATGATTTCTCCATTTCTGAATTTCTGGATCCTACCGACAGGATTCATAAGATAATTGAGAAATATAATAAGCAGAACAATAAGGATACCGGAAAGAAGGATAAGAAAGCTGCCGCAGACAAGAAAGGAAGCTCCAAAACCGAAGCAAAAAAGACATCGGGCCCCAAAACGGGAACTAAGACAAAATCATCCCCCAAAAAAGATAAATAATATGGCAAAAGCCGTTTTTTCAGACTTTCGTTTTGAAAAAACGGCTTTTTATGGAGAAGAGAAAATATGTCACTCGCACTCACAACCGAGAATTATGCCGCCTCTTTCGGCGTAATAGCTGCAAAGTCCTCTGGCGGGGACTATTTTTATATCGGAACAGTCAAAGATTGATCTGATCTTATCGGCAACGGCATTTGCAAATTCCATGCATTCCACATGACAGATCCTGATCTTGCCTTTTGTAAAACCGATTTCTTTCAGCTCGGAGACGATCCTGTCGATCATCTTCCTGCTTCCGCGGCATTTTGCAACCTGCTCGATGGTACCGGTCTTGCTTGCGGTTCCGAGTATCTTTATGTTCATGAAGCCTATCGCGGAAGCGATCAGTTTGCTTACACGTCCGTTCTGCGCAAGATTGTGAAGGGAAGAAAGCGAGAAAAAGAGCCTGAGTTTCCGGCGGTATTTTTCTATGGCAGAGCAGACCTCATCAAAAGACTTGCCTTTGGCTTTAAGCTCTGCGAGCTTTTCCAGGATAAGCACCATGCCGGGACCGGTCGAAAGAGAGTCTACAACATATATTTTTGCATCGGGATGCTCTGAAAGGTAGATGTCCTTGGCAACATTCGCTCCGGAATATGTTCCCGAAAGTCCGCTGGTTATGGTTACGGCATATATTTCGTCTGCGCCCTCGAAGGCTTTTAACCATGCATCAAGGGAGGGACATGCCGTATATGAACGGTCATTGTAGCTTTCAAGATAATCAAGTACCTCGTGTACATTAAGAGAATTATCGTCGGTATAATTCCTCTCGTCGGTGGAGATGGATAACGGAACGGTTTCAAAGCATATACTGGGATAGTCTTTAAGATCACATGCAGAATCTGCCACAAACTTTATCATAGCATACCTCCTGACCTGTAGTCGAAACAATAAACAGTTGACGTGGTTTTAAAAACCACATATAGCGTATCACAAAGCTATGATAAATGCAATAGAAAAATTATTAAATTTTTAAAAACTTTTTAAAAAGCATGGACCGGTACCGCTTTACATCTTTTCCGATCCAATGTATAATGATTACTGTAGGAAGTAAAAATCCCTTCGCTGACACTCTTGATGTTTGCGATAAGTGAATACAGAAAGGCTCATGTGGGATGAGATATTATATTGCGGACCTTCACTTCTTTCACCAGGGACTGAATGATCGTATGGACGAGAGAGGCTTTGAAAGTGTGGAGGCGATGAACGAACATATGATAAAGCAGTGGAATTCCAAGGTAAGAAGGAATGATGAAACTATAGTTTTGGGAGACTTTTCCGTCGGGAAGGGTGAAGAGACGAATGAAATCCTGAAAAGACTTAACGGCACCAAGTACCTTATAATCGGTAATCATGACAAGTTCCTCGATGACAGAAAATTTGATACCAAGCTGTTCAGATGGATCAGACCTTACGAAGAGGTAAAGGATAACAAGAGAAAGATCATCCTTTCACATTATCCGATATGCTGCTATAACGGGCAGTACCGCCTGGACAAGGACGGAAGTCCGAAAACTTACATGCTTTACGGACATGTTCACGATACATATGATGAAAGACTTGTTAACGGTTTTATAGATAACGCTTCAAGATCTTTGAGAAAACTTACGGGGGATGATGAATATCGCAATATCCCCTGCAACATGATAAACTGTTTCTGTATGTTCAGCGATTATATTCCCCTGACCCTCGACGAGTGGATAAAGCTCGACAGGGAACGCAGGGCAAAAATGGAGAAGATATGACTCGGATATTATTAGCAGAAGATGATAAAGCCATAATAGAAGCGCTTCAGAAATACTTAAGAAGCGAGGATTTTGATACCGTGACCGCATACGGACAGAGGGAGGCCGAACAGATACTGGCCGAAAGCACTCCGCAGATCTGCCTGGTAGATCTTTCACTTGAAAACGGTGACGGCTACGGAGTGTGCAATGCCGCAAAAAAGAGAAACATTCCCGTGGTATTCCTTACTGCGTCCGGAGACGAGATGAGCGTGGTAAAGGGTTTAGACATGGGCGCGGACGATTACATAGCGAAGCCTTTCAGACCCAGAGAGCTCATATCGAGGATACGAAGGGTTCTTCGGCAGTATGAAGGTACTTCAAAGAACTTCGTGCTCGGAGAACATGTGATAGTGGATCTTGAAAAAGGGCAGGTCACAAAGGACGGGAAGATTGTAGAGCTGTCGGCTCTGGAATACCGTCTGCTTACGGTATTCATTAACAACAAGGGTATTCTTCTTTCGAGAAACAAGCTTTTGGAGGATATCTGGGATATCGGCGGTGATTTTGTAAACGATAACACCCTGACGGTATACATTAAACGTCTCAGGGAAAAAATAGAACAGGATCCGCAGGATCCGCGCATAATCAAGACCATGCGCGGACTTGGATACCGCATGGATTGAACGGAGGCTTTAGATGAACATTTTCAGGAATAAAAGCTTCTTGCGTATGTTTTTGATATCAGCGATCCTGCTTACTGCTGCTTCCGTATTCGTATTTACTTATACTGTCGCAGGGGGCTCCGTTGTCCTTGCGGCAGGTGCGATTGTCCTTACAATGATGTTTTTTGATGCCCGGAAGAAATACACGGAGATGGAAAAGCTGAGTGAAGAGCTTGATGCTATACTTCATGACGATACAAAGTACTTTATTACCGAATGTGAGGAAGGGGAACTCGCGATACTTTCAAGTACCATAAAAAAGATGACGGGAAGGTTAAAGGAGCAGGCCTCTCTTCTTGCCGGTGAAAAACAGGTGCTTACGGATGCCATTGCGGATATTTTTCATCAGATGAGGACACCTCTGACATCTCTGAGACTTACCTGTTCTATGCTTTCCGAAGAAGATCTCGGATACGGGGACAGGATACGATTCGTAAGGGGAATAAAGAAACAGCTGGAACGTATGCAGTGGCTTGTGGAAACACTGCTTAAGATGTCAAAGATAGAAGCGGGTACTGTTCAGTTCAGAAAAGAAAGGACAGAGGTTAAGGCTCTGTTTGCCAAAGCCTGCGAGCCCCTGCTCATACCTTTGGAATTAAGGAACATAACACTTAAGACTGATGACGGAGGAGCAGCTTTTACGGGAGATGTCGACTGGCTTGCGGAAGCGGTCGGGAATATCGTAAAAAACTGTATGGAGCATACTCCGGAGGACGGCAGCATTACGTTAAATGCTTCGGAAAACGCTCTGTTTACCGAAATGGTGATACAGGATACGGGTAAAGGGTTTGAGGATACGGATATACCGCATATCTTTGAACGTTTTTATAAGGGAAAGAATTCGGGTTCGGAGAGCGTTGGAATAGGACTTGCACTGTGCCGCACCATCATTACCGGCCTTGACGGGACCATAAAGGCGGAAAATGCACCGGACGGAGGAGCGAGATTTGTCATAAGATTTTATAAGAACGTGGTTTGACATTGACAAAATGACTGTGTATATAGTATAATCATAAGCTGTGGTATTATTTCGAATATTGATCATGCGGAGGTCTTAAGAAGCTTTTACGGCTTCCGAAATGAATGCGTTAGATGGAGATCATATGTTTAATGACAGAAAAATCAGGCCTTTTTTGAGATTCATTCTGATGTGGCCCCTGTATCTTGCTTTTCTGCTTGTCATAATGAACGTATACGTATATTTTATCGACTCGGGTGCCGGAAAGATAGTAACGGTATTTGTGTCCGTATATATTGCGGCAGTTGCGATACTCGTAGTTTTAAAGAGAGGGCAGATCAGCGAAAAGCTGGTAAAATTCGGAGCGGGTTTCGGACAGGTACAGAAAAATCTTATAAAGGAAATGGCTATACCGTATGCCTTGTTGGACGGTGACGGAAGGCTTTTGTCCGCAAACAACGAGTTTTCGGAGCTTTGCAGGGATAAGATAAGACTTAAGCTGAATATCGGGCAGATATTCCCGGAAATAACAAGGAATGTTCTTCCGGAAAATGATGATATATCAATAGTTCACATCACGGTTGGTGAAAAAAAGTATCGTGCCGAGTTAAAGAACATTTATGTTGATGATGCTGACTGGAGCGAGGAGAGCAAAAGCATTGTCGATGCAAAGGAAAATGTATTGATCTCGGTATTCTTCTATGATGAGACGGAGATCCTTCATCTCCAGAAATATCTGAAGGACAGGCAGCTTGTTGTAGCCCTGCTTTATATCGATAATTATGAGGAAGCTCTTGAAAGTATTGACGAGGTAAGAAGATCGCTGCTCAGCGCTCTTATCGACAGAAAGATAAACAAGTATTTTCAGGATTATCAGGCGCTGCTCAAGAAGCCCGAGAAGGACAAATATCTGATAGTATTTCAGAACGTTTATCTGGAGGAGCTCAAAAGCATACGTTTCAGCATACTGGATGAAGTTCGTGATGTTAACATAGGAAACGAGATGGCCGTTACCATAAGCATGGGTATAGGTGCCGGAATAGATTCGTATACCGAGAGCTATGAGGCGGCACATGCGGCCATAGATCTCGCATTGGGACGCGGCGGCGATCAGGTTGTCATAAAGGATAGAAACGAATTCCTCTATTACGGCGGCAAGAGCGCATCGGTTGGCAAGAGTACGCGTGTAAAGGCTCGTGTAAAGGCACAGTCCTTCAGGGAGATCATTGAAGAGAACGAGAAAGCGATCATCATGGGGCATTCCATGCCGGATGCGGACTCCTTCGGCGCTGCAGTCGGTGTATACAGGATAGTCAAGTATCTCGGAAAACGCGCATATATAGTGCTCAATACCGTGACCGATTCCATAAGCACCGTAGTTGGCAGATTTCAGGGGGATCAGGCGCCTACGGAATATGCCGATATGATAGTGAATTCCGAACAGGCAATGGAACTGTTTGACGACAGTACCGTTCTCGTAATTGTCGATGTGAACAGACCGGGTTATACGGAGTGTCCGGAGCTGCTTGAGATGGCAAAGACAAAGGTTCTGTTCGATCATCACCGTCAGACCTCTGATTCCATCGGAGATGCGGTTCTTTCCTATATAGAGCCGTATATCTCGTCAGCCTGCGAAATGGTTGCGGAAATGCTCCAGTATGTAGGTGACGGGATAAAGCTTAAGAGTGTTGAGGCTGAAGCCATGTATTCCGGTATCATGATCGATACCAACAATTTCCTGACCAAAACCGGAGTCAGAACCTTTGAAGCTGCAGCATTCCTTAAACGATGCGGAGCGGACGTTACACGTATCAGGAAAGCCTTCAGGACGAATATGGATGATTATATTGCCAAGGCAAGGGCGGTTTCCACAGCCGAGATATTCTTAAACGGATTCATTATGGCCGTGTGTGAGGCGGATAATGTTAATTCACCCACCGTACTCGGCGCTCAGGTGGCAAACGAGCTTATGGATATAAATGACGTAAAGGCAAGCTTCGTGTTTACAGAGTATAACGATCAGATATATATAAGTGCCCGTTCTATAGATGAGGTCAATGTACAGGTTGTCATGGAGAAGCTTGGCGGAGGCGGTCATATGAGCGTCGCAGGCGCACAGCTTGCAGGCTGTACGATAAAGGAAGCAAAGCAAAAGGTAAAGGATGTTCTCGCCGATATGGTGAAAAACAATGAAATATAGTAAGAAAAGAGGATTATCATGCAGGTTATATTATTACAGGACGTTAATAAACTTGGAAAAAAGGGTGATGTCGTAAAGGTTAACGACGGATATGCAAGGAATTTCATACTCCCGAAGAAGCTCGGACTTGAGGCTACTGAGAAGAATCTGAAGGATCTTGCAATTCAGAAGGCTGAGGAAGAGAAGAGACAGCAGGAGCTTTTCGAGGAGGCAAAGGCGCTCGGAGCAGAGCTTGAGAAAAAGGTTGTAAAGCTTCAGATCAAAGGCGGAGAAGGCGGGAGAACATTCGGTTCGGTAACCGCTAAGGAAATTGCCGCGGGACTTAAGGAACAGTATGATATTGATATAGACAAAAAGAAACTTGTCCTTGCAGATGCGATAAAGTCTGCGGGAACCTTTAAGGCGGGAGTCAGGCTGCATCCCAAGGTGACAGCGGATCTGAGCGTACAGGTCGAACTGATTTAACTTATAACGGGCGGATTTCTTTATGAGGATCCGCCTTTAAAGACCTTAAGGAGGAAATTGAAGATGGATGACGCAGCAGCCATGAAAAGGATCCTGCCCAATGACGCCATGGCGGAACAGGCCGTGATAGGCGCCATGATAAGGGAAAATGACATGATCCCTGTAGCGGTGGAGTATGTCACAAAGGAAGATTTTTATTCTCCGAGGTACGGAAAGTATTTTGAGACCATAGTTGCGATGAATGATGAGGGCAGCTCCGTGGATATACTGACCTTAAGGGACAGGCTGATGGAAAAAGGCGTAGCTGAGGAGTACTATTCTTTAGAGAACCTGAAGAACCTGGTTGATTCCGTTCCTACATCCGCAAATTTAAGGAATTATGCAAAGATAGTTTCAAAGAAAGCAACCTTAAGAAAACTTATAAAAGCCTCCGAAGAAATATCAAACGAGTGTTATCTGGAAAATGAGACGCTTGATGACATATTGGAGGACAGCGAGAAGAAGATATACGATATTACGCAGAAAAGAAGATCCGAGAGCATTATCAGCATCAGGCAGACTGTCATGGATGTCTTGAACAGCATACAGAGCGCGTCCAGGAATTCGGGCTCCGTCACAGGTATTCCTACGGGATATTATGACCTTGATTATAAGACCTCCGGACTTCAGAAATCGGATTTCATCCTGCTTGCGGCACGTCCTTCCATGGGAAAGACCGCACTTGCATTAAATATCGCTGAACATATAATAACAAAGGAAAAAATACCGACGGTATTTTTCAGCCTGGAAATGTCGAGGCAGCAGCTGGCAAACCGTCTTATTTCCATGAACTCCAAGATAAATGCTCAGGACCTGAGGACGGGCAAGCTTAAGCCCAATGAGTGGAGCCAGCTGGTAGAAAGCGCACGTATCATAGGCGAATCCACGCTTGTCATAGATGATACTCCGGGTATCACGATCCGCGAGATGAGGTCAAAGTGCAGGAAGCTGAAGATGGAGAACCGGCTCGGATTCATAATAATCGACTACCTTCAGCTGATGTCTGCGGGAGGGAGAAGCTCTGAATCAAGACAGCAGGAGATATCCGAAATATCCCGTTCGCTGAAAGCTCTCGCAAGGGAGATGGACTGCCCGGTACTGGCGCTGTCACAGCTTTCACGTGATGTTGAGAAGAGGGACAACAAGCGTCCGCAGTTATCGGATCTGCGTGAGTCGGGAGCCATAGAGCAGGATGCGGATGTTGTTATGTTCATATACAGGGATGAATACTACAATAAAGAGAATTCAAATGACAAGGGAATAGCCGAGATAATAATAGGAAAACAGCGTAACGGTCCCACAGGTACGATAAAGCTCGGATGTAAGCTTGATATTTCAAGGTTTGTAAACCTTTCGAGGGAAGATAAGCAGTAAATGAATAAAACAAAAAGAAAAATGCCCTAGTAATAGGGCATTAATTCTTCTAAAGCATTAAGCCTGCTGAGGAGCTCCAACAGGACAGGTCTCTGCACAAGCGCCGCAATCTACGCAAGCGTCTGCATTGATCTCATACTTGCCGTCGCCTTCTGCGATAGCACCTGCGGGACAACCTTCTGCACATGAACCACAACTGATGCAGTCATCACTGATCTTATAAGCCATTTTTGTAAATCCTCCTTAAAAAAGTTGCATTTCTGCTCAAAGACATAATATAACAAAATTTTTTAAATTTCAAGTTAAATTTTTGTGAAATGAAAGATAATACATTGACATTGGGATATAATTCGTGTATCATAACAGAGCAGTTGACGGACGCGCAGGTATTGGCTGTTTAAAAGCGTGCCGCCGGTATTGACCGGGTAACGAAAAGGAAAGCATTTTGTTACTTGTATAAAAAATAAAGAAAGCAGGTAGGATCATGATAACAAAAGATATCACTATCGGAGAACTTTTAAGAGAAGTTCCGGATGTAGCACCGGTTCTTATGAGTGCCGGAATGCATTGTCTGGGATGTCCCGCATCTCAGGCTGAGTCAATCGGGGATGCAGCTCTTGTGCACGGTCTTGATGCAGACGAGCTTGTTTCCGAGATAAATGCTTTTATCGAGAAAAATAAGGCATGACCATTTAAAGGCTTACCCCGGTGACTTTTGTCTCGGGGTAGTTTATTGTGCGGATGATCCGAGGTATATTGTTTATGGGAAAGTGCATTATAGTGGCGGCCGGAGAACGCTGTCCCGTTGACATTGAAATAAGCGCTGACGATTATGTGATAGCAGCCGACGCCGGTCTTAAATATCTTGAAGAGGACGGTATCAGGTGTGATATGGCAGTTGGGGACTTTGATACTTTAAAATATGTTCCCGATCATCCCAATGTCATTGCTCTTAAGCCTGAGAAAGATGAAACTGACACATGGGAAGCGGTTCATCAGGGCATAAAAAAAGGTTATTCGGAGTTTCATATCTTTTGTGCACTTGGTGGAAGGACCGATCATTCGATAGCCAATATCCAGCTTCTCGAATATCTTGCAAGGAATGGCATGAAAGGCATTCTCTACGGTAAAAATGAGAGGCTGACATGCATCCGATCCGGCGAAATTGTCCTTCCGGCAAAGAACGGAGGTTATATTTCTGTTTTCTCACTCTCTGAGAAGTCGGAGGGAGTTACGATAGAAGGGCTGAAATACGAGCTTAAGGATGGGGAACTTACAAATGCGTTTCCTCTCGGAGTAAGCAATGAGTTTACCGGACAACCGGCAAGGATAAGCGTAAGAAACGGAAGCCTTCTTGTTATCTGGTAATCATCAAATATTCTTCGCTTCGCTCAGAATGACATTAAATAATGTTGATACGGAACAAGATCTACAGTAATAAAAGATATACAGGAATCAAAAAATGTCGAAGATAGATGGTCAAAAAAAGAAAAAGAAAAGTATCGGGAAGACAGTGCTTAAGGTTTTCCTGACGCTGTTTCTTGTGCTTTTTTTGACCGTTCTTATTTTGGGCATTGTTTTTTATAACAAGTACGGGAAACAGCTGTTCGAACTTAAGGAGGAGGCGGAACGGATAGCTGCGGCTTCAAAAAAAGAGGATTTCAGGGCTGCTCAGACATCAATATGCTACTGGTCGGACGGCAGTGTACTTTCTGTGCTCAAGGGGGATAAGAATGTATTCTATCTTACTTATGATGCGATACCCGAAAACTGCATAAACGCCATGCTTGCGACCGAGGACAGGAAGTTTTACGAGCATTCCGGTTATGATATTTATGCGATCATACGTGCGGCAAAGGCATATCTGGACAATGAAGGTGAGATAAGGCAGGGCGGCAGCACCATAACCCAGCAGCTGGCAAGAACGGTCTATCTGACAAATGAGAAAACTGTAGAAAGAAAGGTCAAGGAGGTTTTTCTTGCCGTAAACCTCGAGAAAAAGTATACGAAAGATGAGATACTTGAGTTTTATATAAACAATATTTATTTTGCAAACGGATATTACGGTATTCAGGCAGCGTCAAACGGTTATTTCGGACGGCCGGTCGGGGAACTGGATCTTTCTGAGATAGCCTTTTTGTGCGGCATCCCGAACAGTCCGAGGGATTACGATCCGTTAAAAAGGTTTGACAACGCCATGATCAGGCGTGACAGTGTGCTCCTACAGATGAAGAACAGCGGGTTCATTACGAAAGAGGAATATGAAGAGGCTCTTTCCAAAGAGATAAAGCTATCGGGAGCAACAGTAGAAAAACAGGACTATGCCGAGACCTTTGCATACTTTTGTGCTGTGCGGGCTCTTATGAAACAGGAGGGCTTTGAGATAAGGAATTCTTTTTTGGATCCCGAGGATAAAGCACAGTATGAAGAGATGTACGAGGATGAATACTACAGATTAAAGAGAAGCCTTTATACAAAGGGTTATCGGATATATACATCGCTCAACCATGAAAAACAGGAGCTTCTTCAGGCTACGATCGATGAGGAACTAAAGGAGTTTGACGAGAAGCAGGATAACGGGATCTACAGCCTGCAGGCATCGGGAGCGTGCATAGACAATGATACGGGATATGTGGTAGCGATCATCGGCGGAAGAGGACAGGAATATGAAGGATATACCTTAAACAGGGCTTTCCAGAGTCCGAGACAGCCCGGAAGCTCCATAAAGCCGTTGATAGTTTATACGCCTTCATTTGAGAGAGGCTACTATCCGGATACGACTGTGATCGATGAAAAATTTTCGGGAGGCCCGAAAAATTCCGGAGGAGTATATTCGGGAGAGATAGATGTCCGCTATGCTGTTTCTGTTTCGAAGAATACTGTGGCTTGGAAGCTCTTTGAGGAGCTTACCCCGCGCACGGGCCTGTCGTATCTTTTAAGGATGGGTTTTGGGCATATTGTGGAGAAAGATTATGTTCCGGCAGCAGCGCTTGGAGGTCTTACATACGGAGTTACGGCAGTAGAAATGGCGGGAGCGTATGCGGCGATCTGCAACGGCGGGGTTTACCGGGATACCACCTGCATCATGAGGATATCGGATGCAGACGGTAATACTGTAGCAGGTGGTTACGGGAACGAAAACGACAGGGTCAGGGTATATGATGAAAACGCGGCACTCATGATGACTGACGTCCTGAAGACGGTCATGACTTCCGGTACGGGAAGAAGGCTTGCTCTTTCGGGTATCACCTCGGCAGGTAAGACCGGGACCACAAACGATCAGAGGGACGGATGGTTTGTGGGTTATACCGCTTATTACACCACCGCCATATGGGTTGGCTATGATTATCCGCGCGAGTTTAAAGAACTTATGGGAAACACCTATCCGGGCTATATATGGAAAAATTACATGGATAAGATACATGAGGGACTTCCTGACAGACAGTTTAAGCTATATACGGATAACAGGGAGCCCCGTCAGGACACAGAAGGAACGGAAGAGGACGGCATCGGGGACGGAGATAATACAGAGGATGAGATATATACCGATACCGACAATGCTTCCGGGTTTAAAGGAAAGGTACTCTATCTGGGTGAGGACGGCAGCGAGATTCTGCTTTCCCCATATATTTCGGAAGATGAGGAGACGGACTGGGAAGGCAAACCCGTATATTTCGACGAAGACGGAGAGCGCTTCTTCTATGACAAAGACGGCGGGAAAATAAGGGTAGGAGCCGACGGATATCCTGACGGATATTTTAAGAGCGGAAGCTGGACCCTGTATGGTGCTGACGGAAGAGCGGTAATGCACAAAACACCCGGCGAAGAAGCCACGGACGGTGAAAATGAGTAAGAACGGTGACAGTTGGGGATTGACTAAATCCTGTAAAAAAGGTATAATATAATATTATGGAAATGTATGGTCTGTTTTATTGAGAGGACTGATTGGATGGAAGAAAACACTATTAACAATACACAGGAGAGTACAATGGCTGTTCCTGAAGTGACGGCTGTGCAGGAAAACATATCGGTTGGGTCAGTACAGGCAGCGCCTGTATCACCCGGAAAAAAGAAAAAAAAGAAAAAAGGTCCGATCATAGCGATCGTTGCAATTGTTTCGGTACTTCTTATTGCCGGAGCGGTCTTTCTGATCGTCTATAACAATAACAAGGAATATTTCAATAATAAATGGGCGATGATGACCAAGACAGATCTTGAGTACTTCAGATATGTCGCCGACAGACAGATAGAGAAATCGGATGAAAGCCTTAAAAAGATGCAGACAAAGGCAGAGGACAGGAAGGTTCCCGATGCTTACAGGGTGGAAGGAAACATTAAGGCTTCGATGACAGCTGATTTTGGGATAGCACTGTCCGAAATGCTGTCAAATTTCAGTCTTCCGTCAACGATCAAAAACATTCTTCCAAAATCGGATTTTGCCGGAATAGAAGATCTGGGTATCAGATATGAGATCGATGTAGACGGGAAGGATACCGCGGGAGCACTTATAACACCGTCGTACAAGGGCGTTGATATTATTTCCCTGGCGGGACAGTATGACAATGCTTCCGGCAGGATATATCTAGGCCTGCCTTCATATGACAGCCGGGCGATCAATGTAACGGATATTTTTGATCCGGAGAAGAATCTTTCACCGGAGCTTAAGAATATTGTGGAAAAGATTACCGGTGTAAACGGGAAGCTTGAGAGCATAGATGTCGAAAAGCTTAAGGAAAGCGTACAGAAAGCCTGTAACGATTTTGATGAAGAAAAGCTTAATGAACTGATACATATCATCTATGATAAAGTTGAGGAAGTTGAACTTGATAAGGAAGAGCTTATTTCCGTAAACGACCTTGACAGGGAGCTTAATGTTTTTACTTTTAAGTTTTCAAAGAAAGACTGCATCGATATTCTTAAAAAGTATATCAAGGAAATAAAATCAACGGTTACGGCTTATTCGTCAACGGTTCTTAAAGCCGGCGGAAAGATTACGCCCGAAACTGTGGATAAGTATTTTGATGACATGATAGCGAAACTGGATGATTCCTTAAAGGATAAGGCGCTTACCCTTGAGGTAAAGCTCTATTCCGATGACAAGGGAGATATCCTCGGAGGTTCGGTCAAGGTTTCGTATGATGAGAAAAAGATAAAGATTGACTGTTTAAAGCTTAAGGATGAACAGGATGAGAACAAATCCAGATTTGCAATGGATGTTTCGCTTAACAGCCTTAAAATCCTTACTCTCTTAAATGAAACCGAGAAGGAAGATGATAAGGTAAGTTTCAGCATGAAGATAAAACCCGGAGCGCTCGTTGAATCGATACTCAGGGGCGGGAGCAGATATGTCATTACCGCATCGGGCAGTCTTTCGGGTAAAGGAGGAGACGGCTCCGAAGTAAAATTTGACCTTGTTGTAAATGACGGAACATCAAATGCGGCAGAGCTTCATTTTGAGAATCGCATGAAGGCGGGAAAACCGGAAATGCCGCTTGATATTTCCGAGGCCAATACTATAGATCTCTTTACTCTACACGAGAGTGATTATATCAGTGTTCAGCGCCTGGGAAACGAGATCGTTGAAAAGGTTGAGGCAATAAATGATGAAAACTTCAATACCTTCATAGACAACATCCTGTCCAAGAATCTCGGAATGGATCTTGAGGGAGCTAAAGCGGCGGTTAAGAGCGGACTTGCAGGCATTGCCGACCCGGTAATAAAGCAAAAGCTAAAAGACCTTTTAGGAATAGAGGATCCTTATGATTACGGCAAGCTTTCCGAAAAGCCACGTGAAGAAGAAGGAAAATACGTATATTCATGGGATATCCTTAATAATTCTTCAATAAACAGCAGTAATCTGAGTTACAAGGTCTATGATCATTTCAGACGACCCGAAATCCATGAAGTGGATATGGAAAAGGCAAAAGCCGATTTCCTCGCTAAATATGTTTCAACCGTAAATCCCTGGGTTGAGATGGGGGATTATATAGTATTTGACGCTGCGGCAAAACTGGGTCCGGTCGTTATTGACAGCTATTCTTATACAGGACTTACAGCAACGGTAGGTAACTATGAATACGGTCCGGGAAATGACGACAAGCTTTTGGGAATGCAGGTAGGACAGACAAAAGATGTTGAATTTACACTCGGCGATTATTTTGGCTCGTTTTCGGGGTACACCGGCACATTCAGGATAACGGTTACTTCCATAGACAAAGCTTACAAACCTGAGTGGTCATGGAAGTTCATAGTTGAGAAGCTGGGTTACAATTCGCTTGAAGAATGTGAGAAACAGATTTATAACGAAGAGTTTGCAAAGCTTCCGGAAAGCATACCTGCACCGACCGAAAAAGAGGTTAAGCAGGCTGTATTTGATGATTATGTCAAATCTTTCGTGATCTCGGATTTTGATGCGGATACTATAGAAACCGTTAAAAAGTATATTAATGAATATGCCGCAAAGAACGGCGGGATAGATGCGGTGAGTTTGAAAGCTGGATTTACCGATAAGCAGGATTATTACAGATATATGATCGCAAAATATGCGGTTGTTGCAAATATAGCATATGCTGAGAAATGGACGATTGAGGACAGCTTGCTGGATACTGAATATCAGAAGCTTGCATCGGAGCTTGGTTTCTCGAGCAAGCAGGAGCTGATCAACGCATATGAAGGAAATCTCGGTAAGCGCTTTGCGATAGACGCCGTGTTTGAGAACAGGGCTGTCGAGTATCTGTACGGAAAAACAAATGTGATCTGGGACTGATAAGTGTTTTAGGTATGACCGGGTCCGGATGACCCTAAAAACAATTTTTAGAGGAGATGCCGCAATAAAGCGGCGGGACTATCATGGAATTTGGGCACAAGGTTCAAACTGAACAGAATTATGCACCGGTGGAGAGCATGGCAGGCTCAAATACCGAATAGATGGTGCGTGAGTT